>NZ_CP080383.1:1563450-1876140 GCF_019443325.1 Cryobacterium sp. PAMC25264 | reverse complement strand
TCGAGTCGACCCGCCAGGCGTACGACGGCGCGGACGGTCCGGAGCAGCTGACCAGCGCCGACATCCGCCACACCGCTTTCAGCATGCAGAAGGGCGGATACTCGCCCGAACACGTGGACGCCGCGCTCGAGCGCCTCGAAGACGCGTTCGCGCTGCGGGAACGCGAACGAGCCACCAGCGTGGCCGGGTCGCAGGCCTGGCTCGAGGATGCGCGCAGCACCGCGCAGGTTCTCATCAACCGGCTCGGCCGGCCGTCCGGTCACCGGTTCTCACGAACGAGCATCTTCAGCACGGGTTACAACCGGGCCGATGTCGACAGCCTGTCGGCCAAGCTCGTCAGCTACTTCCAGGACGGGACGACCGTCACCGTCGACGACGTGCGCACGGCAGTGTTCCGGCCCCAGCGTGCGGGCTACCGCGAGGCTCAGGTGGACCTGGTTCTGGACAGCGTCGTCGACGTCATGCTCGCCGTTCGGTGACCCACAGCGTGTCGTTACCTGGCCGTTACACAAGAAGTGGGCTATGGTCGAATAATCGTGGGTAGACATCTCAGTATTTCCGCGCCCGAATCGGGCGTTTCTCCGGTGAGCACACCGGCCGTCAGCGCACGCCGTGCGCCCTTTGTTCCGGCGCCGTTGCGCGCGTCGACCCGGCCGCCGCAGCGGGCCGTGGTCCGCCCGCGGTCCCGCGGCCACGCCGCCCTGTCTCTGTTCGCGTTCTCCGCAGCTGCCGCGTTCGTCCTCGTGACCGTCGTCGACCCCTACTCCGGCGCCACAGCGTCGCCGTACTTCCAGGTACCCGGCGCCAAGTCCGACCGGTACCAGGGTGCTGCCGCGCAGTCGCTGCTCGTGGCGAGCAGCGTGGAAAACACGGTCATCGTGGACGGGTACACCGTCACCGAACCCGAGCCAGAGCCGGCTCCCGTCGTGATCGCACCGGCATCATCGTCCTCGTCCTACAGTGCCGCCGCTGCTGCGGTGCCCGACCCCGGATCCGCCCAGGCCTACGCGTACGGAGCCGTCGCCGCCCGTGGCTGGGGAGAGGACCAGTACAGCTGCCTCGTCTCGCTCTGGAACAAGGAATCCGGCTGGCGCGTGAATGCCGCCAACCCGAGCGGTGCCTACGGAATCCCACAGGCCCTGCCCGGGTCGAAGATGTCCAGCGCCGGCTCCGATTGGGAGACCAGCGCCGCCACCCAGATCGAATGGGGCCTGGGCTACATCAGTGGGCGTTACGGCACCCCCTGCGGCGCCTGGGGCCACTCGGTCGACGTCGGCTGGTACTAGAGCAGATTGCCGGTCCCTCCAGATCGGCAGAATCAGCCCCGGGTAGACTTTCCTCATGCCGCGCAGTAACCGTCCCCACGGCCGCAAGAGCGGCGCCGGCGACGACGACGGATTCGCCCGCCTGCAGGCAGGGTGGCGGCGCACCGAAGCGAAGCGAGACGGCCTCTGGAACGTCCAGCCGATCAGCGCTGTCGCGGCTGCGAAGACGTACCTGTGTCCCGGCTGCCGGCTGGAGATCGCGCCGGGGGTGGCGCATGTCGTCACCTGGCGCGGCGACGGGGTGATGGGCGACGCCGCCGATCTCGCCGCCCGTCGGCACTGGCACCTGCACTGCTGGAAGCTCAAGTAGCGACAGCCCTGTCCGGCGCCGTGCCTTCCGGTGGCCGGCGGGTGTGAAGATCCCTGAACCACCCGCGGCAGCCGTGCCGTCAACCCGATGAGGAGAATGTTATGGCCGGACCGGTCGAGATCCGTGGCGGTATCGAACTGCCCGCCGTGCGAGAACACATCGAGTTGCACACTGGTGACGGGCTGACCCTGGTGGGGGAGCTCGCGACTCCGCTGCACCGTCCGGCCGTGGCGACCCTCGTGACGCTGCATCCGCTGCCCACCAGCGGTGGCTTCATGGACTCGCACATCCTGCGGAAAGCCGCCGGCCGGTTGCCCGCTCTGGCCGACCTCGCGGTGCTCAGGTTCAACACCCGCGGCACCACGTCCCCCCGCGGAACCAGCCAGGGCAGTTTCGGGCACGGGGAGACCGAACGTGACGACGTGGCCGCCGCCATGGCCTTCGTGGCAGAACGGGGCCTACCCAATCCGTGGCTGGTCGGCTGGTCGTTCGGCACCGAGCTGGCCCTCAAATATGGCCTCGAGCACCCTATAGTGGGCGCGATCCTTCTGTCGCCGCCCCTGCACCGGGCGACGGATGCGGAGGTGGCGGCCTGGGCGGGAAACCCGCGGAAGCTCGTCGTCCTGGTTCCAGAACTCGACGACTACCTGCGCCCAGACGAAGCACGCGCCCGCTTCGCGAGCGTGCCGGACGCGCGGCTGATCGCGGTGGACGGCGGCAAGCATCTGTGGGTGGGGGAGAACCAGACCCGGCGGGTGCTCACAGAGATCGTGTCCGTGGTCAACCCGGCCGCCGCGCCGTTACCCGACGAGTGGGCCGGGGAGCTCTAGCCCCCGCGGACCGGGCAGCAACCGGGCCTAGAGCTCGTTCTGGCGGGGGATGACAACCTGCTTGATGATCATGATGACCGACGCGGCGACCGGGATGGCGATGAGCGCGCCCAGAATGCCGAGCAGCGAGCCACCGGCGAGGGCGGCGACGACCACGACGGCGCCGGGAACGGCGACAGCCCGGTTCATGATGTTGGGGCTGAGGACGTACGCCTCCACCTGCATGTAGACCAGGTAGTAGATGCCGGCCACGAGCACGGTGAGCCAGGAGCTGCCGATGCCGGGGATCATGCAGGTCGCCACGATCAGCACGGAGCCCGTGATGGTGCCCACCAGGGGGATCAGCGAGAACAGGAACGCGATCACCGCGAGCAGGGCGGGGAACGGGGCGCCGATGATGGACAGGAAGATGAAGCTCAGGACGCCGTTGCAGGCGGCCAGGGCCCCCTGCCCGACGATGAAGCGTCCGACTGCCGTGGTGATCTGCTCGCTGAGGTCGGCGAACCGCTCCCGCTTCGAAGCGGGGACCAACTGGTAGGTGGCGCGTTTGATGCTGTTGAGCGACGCCGTGAAGTACAGCGTGAGGATCAGGATGATCAGTCCGCCGAACAGCCCGGTCACGATGGCCAGGCCCGAGGCGATGATGGCGCCCGTGATGTTGGTGATGTTGCCGCCGAGGAATTCAGTGACCGACTCGACCAGCTTCTGCACGTCCAGCGCGGGGAACTGCTTCTGCACATCGTCGAGGAACGTCGAGGAGTTCACCGACGCGACGAGGGCCGGGATCCGCTCCGAGAGCTTGGCGACCTGGTCGACGATGATCGGCACGATCGCGAAGATCACGCCGGTGAGAACGCCCAGCACGGCCACCAGGACCGTGAGGATGGCCGCCCAGCGCGGGAACTTCTTCTTCTCCAACCACGACACGGCCGGGTCGAGGCCCAGCGCGAGGAACAGTGCGGCGCCCACGTAGGTGATGATCGTCTGCAGGGACACGACGGAACTGAGGATCAGCACGCCGACACCGACACCCAGGGTGCCGACCAGGCCCAGACGGAAGGCGTTTTGGATCTTCACAGTTGTCTCCACTTTTCCGGTGCGGGCCGAGCCAGCCGCGCGAGACGAACCGGAGAAGCCGGGGGTATTACTGGTCCTGGTCGGAGTTCACTTTCTCCGCCTGGGTCAGGACGCTGCGCAGGCTCTCGAAATAACCGGCGACCGAGTCGCGCTCAATCCTAATCTGCGCCAGACGGTCTTCCGCGTCGGTGACGAGGTCACGCGTGCGTGTCTCCGCATCACTGATGAGTGCCGCTGCCCGGTCCTCGGCGCCCTGCACGATGCGTTCGGCGGCGTCATCGGCCTTCGCCTTCTGCGCCTTGGCCTCTGCGCGCGCGCCGGCGTCCAGCTGCTCGTTGAGCGTGCGCAGTTCGAGGGTCCTGGCATTGGTCCCGGCCAGCTGGGCAGCGGAGTCGTCGAGGTACTTCTGAGTCTGCGCCACGGCGGCCTGGTGCCGGGCCAGGTGATCCTGCTCGGCCTCGTCCCGGCGGGCTTTCAGCTCCACCTCGAGGTCCGCGCGGATCTGGTCGATCTCCCGGCGCAGCTTCGCCGCCTCGTGCTCGCCGCGCTTGCGGGTGGCCGTGAGGTGGTTGTCCAGGTCGATGCGGGCCTGCTCGCTGTCGGCGTCGAAGTCGGCCTTGGTCTGTTCCAGCTCGCGGGCAAGATCCGCCCTGGCCTGCTCCACCTCGGCGGCGAGGTCGGCGTGGGCCTTGTCCAGGTCGCGCACCACGGCGGCGCGGTCCCGGTCCAGTTCGCGGTCGAGGTCGGTATGCGCCTGCTCACCCTCGATCGCCAACGCGGTGCGCGCCTGCTCGATCTCCCTGGCCAGGTCGGTGCGGGCCTGTTCGATCTCCACCGAGAGGTCGGCGCGAGCCTGTTCGGTCTCGTGGGCGAGGTCGATGCGGGCCTGCTCGGTCTCCCGGGCCAGGTCGATGCGGTCCTGCTCGGTTTCGGCAGCCAGGTCGATGCGGGCCTGCTCGGTTTCCCGGGCTAGGTCGGCGCGCTGCTGGTCGAGCTCGTGGGCGACCTCGGCGCGGGTGAGCTCGGTCTCGCGGGTGAGCCCGGCGGCGATCTCCCGGGCCTCGGTCGCCTCACGCTGCGCGACGACGCGCACCTCGGCGGCTTCCCGCTCGGCCTCGGAGCGGATGGCGGCAACCTCACGCTTGACCGTGGCGCGGAGCTCCGCGGCCTCGGTGGCCACGGCGCCGCGGATGGCTGCTGCCTCCTGCAGAGCATCCTGGGTGACCTGGTCCGCGGACTCCGCGGCCCGGCTGAGCAGGTCGTCGGCCTCGGTCTGCGCGTCGGTCAGCAGACGCCCGGCCTTCACCGTGGCATCCGACACCGAGCGTTCGGCGTGGTCGGCGGCCTGGCGCTTCATGGCGTCGACCTCGGCGTTTGCGGACGCGCGCAGCTTCTCGGCGTCGATGTCGGCCTGGGCGATGACCCGGGTGGACTGTTCCTCAGCCACCCGGAGGGTGTTCTCCAGTTTGGTTCCGAGGCCGGAGAAGGTGGGACTGCCGACCTCTTCGATCTCGGCGTTGAGGTCGTCGATGCGCTGGGAGAGCCGCTTGACTTCCTTGGCCGATTCCGTGCTCTGCGCGTTCGCCTGGATCAGGTCGCGGCGCAGGCCCTGGAGGGCCTTGTCGACCTCGTCCTTGTCGTACCCCCGGAACACCTGGGTGAAGTCAGCCTCTTCGGTCGCCACGATCTCTCCTCGTTAATGGGCGCTCACCCCGTCTGTGCACTGATGGAGCGGCCCGTCTGATTTTAGTGCCTCCGCCGGCGACAGTACCGACCCATCGGTCGCCAGGATTGCCCCTGTTCAGGGGCCGATTCCGGCTGCTGAAGGCCTCTCAGGGGTCGTGAGAATGCGCTATTAGGCACCTCTCAGGAGCGTCCACTATCGTAGAACGTCCGTGTCTGTTGCTTTCCGGCCCCGGCACACGGTGGCGCACGGTCCAAGGTGCAGCCATCGGCAGGCAACACAGGAGGGTTTTACGTGCGTTTCGTCTTCGCCATTCTGGCATTCGTTCTCGCTGCGTTGATGATCGCATTCGGCATCGCGCAGCGAACAATTTTTCTCGAACCGGCTTCCCAGAGCCTCAGCGCCACCATCGGCGACGGTTCTGCCTATGCCGTGATCGAGGGCAGCGCCCTCACCGCATTCCCCGGCAGTCAGACCATCACCGTGGGCGGCGCCGACAGTGTCTTCGTGGCGTACGGCCGCACCAGCGACGTCACCTCGTGGATCGGGGCCGATGACTACGCCGACGTGGCGTTCGATGCCGAGTCCAACACCCTCGGTGTGACCACCGTGGCCGGAGCAGCAACGGAGCCGTCCGCCGACAGCGCCGAGGCCGACGCCCCGGCCGTGCCGACGAACCCGGCCGGATCGGACCTCTGGCTGCAAGAGTTCTCCGCCGAGGGGTCGCTGACGACCACGCTCACCGTTCCGGAGGGAATCTCGGTCATCGTCGCCTCCGACGGCACGGCGCCGGCGCCCACCGACATCACCGTCGCCTGGCCGCTGGACAACTCCACACCATGGGCGGGACCGCTGATCGTCGGGGGAGCGCTGATGGCCCTGATCGGCTTCGTGGTCTACCTGCTCGGCCTGCTGCACTTCCGTCGTTCCCGTCGTCCGCGCCGCAACGTTCCGCGCGGTCCGCGCATGCCCAAGCTGCCCCGGGTGCCGCGGCCCAAAACGATCAAGGCCAGTGAGATCACCGGCCCGCGTCGCTCGATCGGGCGTTCCATGATCGCCGTGCCGCTGGTCCTGGTCTCCGGGCTCGTGCTCAGCGGATGCTCGCCGGAGTTCTGGCCGTCGTCCGCGCCAGAGCCGACTGGAACCGCCACCGCCACTCCGACCGCCACCGCGGAGGGCACCGAAGCGCCCGCACCTGCCGAGGTGAAGGCACCGGCCGTCACCACGCCGCAGCTCGAACGCATCGTCGGTGACATCGTCACGCTGACCGCGGCCGCCGACGAGAGCCTGGACGCCGACAGTATAACGACCCGGTTCACCGGGCCCGCCCTCGAACAGCGCCTGGCCAACTACAAGATCCGCACCGCGGACTCGTCCTTCGCCCCCACGACGGCGCTGCCGGATTCCCCGATGACCCTCACCTTGCCGCAGCAGACGGACACCTGGCCGCGCGTGGTCATGACTGTTCTGCAGTCGGACGATGAGTCCACGGTGCCCACCATGGCGCTGATTCTCAAGCAGGAATCACCGCGGGAGAACTACCTCGTGGAGTACGCCATCCAGCTCGAGGCCTCCGCCAAGGTGCCCGGTGTCGCGCCGGCCACCATCGGGGCCTCCCTGGTGCCGCCGGACAGCAAGCTGATCTCCATGGCCCCCGAGGCCGTGGGTCCGGCGTATGCCGACATCCTCCTGAACGGTGAGGCGAGCGCGTCCTTCCCGCAGTTCCAGGCCGATGGCGACTCCGCCCGCACCCTGCTCGGCGTCGACAGCAAGCAGAAGCAGAAGGACGCACTGGAGGACACCGCCGCGATGGAGTTCACCAACGCAGCGGGAAGCGGCGACGTTGTGGCCCTGTCCACCAACGATTCGGGCAGTATCGTGGCCGTCAGCGTCAACGAGATCACCACGGTGACCTCGGTGAACGGCAAGGCGACGATCGAACCGACATCTGGTCCGAGCAAAGCCCTGTCCGGCATCACCAAGACCACCAAGGGCATCCAGAACACCTACAGCGAGCAGTTGCTCTTCCATGTGCCCGCTGCCGGGTCGACCGACAAAATCGTTCTCCTTGGCTTCAGCCAAGGACTGATCTCATCCGTGGAGCTTCCATGACCGTCATCCCCCCAGTCGGCGCGAACCTGCGCGGCGCCGTCGACCTGTCCTCGCTCGTGAACCGTCCTCCGGTGTCCGGCGCCGGAGTGGCCGGTGCTCCCGGTGCGCCGGCCGGCCCGGCCGGCCCCGTGCCCGTTCCGAGCCTCGTGCTCGAGGGAACCGATACCAACTTCGCCGAGTTGCTGGAGCTGTCCAAATTCGTTCCGGTGATCGTGGACCTGTGGGCACAGTGGAGCGAACCGGCGACGCAGCTGACCCCCGTGATCGAGAACCTGATCCGGGAGTACAACGGTCGGTTCGTGCTCGCCACCGTCGACATCGACACCAACCCCCAGCTCGCGCAGGCGTTCCAAGCGACCTCGGTGCCCACGCTCGCCGCAGTGATCAACGGCCAGCCGGTGCAGCTGTTCGACGGAGTTCTCCCGGTCGTTCAGATCCGCGAGGTCCTCGAACGTGTGCTTGAGCTCGCAGCCCAGCACGGGGTGACCGGCGTCGCCGACGCCGCAGAGGCTCCGGCCGGGGAGCCGGCAGCGCCGGTGGAACCCGAACTGCCGCCGCACCACCGCGAGGCCTACGACGCCATCGAGCGGGGCGACTACGCGTCCGCGATCGACATCTACAAGCTCGCCCTGGCCCGCGACCCCCGCGACGCCATGGCCACGGCAGGGCTAGCCCAGGTGAGCCTGCTCGGCCGCCTGCAGGGCAAGACCATCGCCGAGGTGCGTTCGGCCGCGGCCGACAACCCCGCTGACCTGGACGCGCAGTTGCTCGTGGCCGACCTCGACCTCTCCGGCGGTCACATCGAGGACGCCTTCGACCGGCTGCTCGGACTCTTCCCCGCCCAGGACGCGGCGGGCAAGAATCTGGTGCGCCAGCGCCTGCTCGAGCTGTTCGAGGTCGTCGGCACCGACGACCCCCGTGTGCCGCCGGCCCGCAAACGCCTGACCGCGCTGCTCTACTAGCCGCGTTCGTCTGCTTGTCGCGCCCTCTGCGCTGGTTGTGCCCTGTGCGTTGGTTGAGCTTGTCGAAACCTGGTCGGTCAGTCTTGGGACCGGCTCACGGGTCTCGACAGGCTCGACCGGCGGGATGGGCGCGCCCTCTGCGCGGCGGGATGGTCGCGATCTCTGCGTTGGTTGAGCTTGTCGAAACCTGGTGAGGCAGTCCTGGGACCGGCTCACTGGGTCTCGACAAGCTCGACCGCCGGGATGGGCTCGACCGGCGAGATTGGCTCGACCGGCGAGATGGGCTCGGCCGGCGACGTCGTCGCGTCGAGCCGGAGGGCTAGCGGCGCAGGCGCAGCCAGAGGGCGCCGAGGGGCGGCAGGGTGAGCGTGGCGGACGCCGGCCGGCCGGCCCACGGTTCGGCGAGGGCATGCACCTCGCCGAGGTTGCCCACGCCGGAGCCGCCGAAGTTCTCGGCATCCGTGTTCAGGATCTCCTCCCACACGCCGGCCTGCGGCAAGCCCACCCGGTACCCGGTGTGCGGGGATCCGGAGAAGTTGAACAGGCAGGCGACCGGGGTGCCCTCGTTGTCCCAGCGCACGAAGGTGATCACATTCTCGGCCGCGGCCCCGCCGTCGAGAAGCTCGAAGCCGCCCGGATCGTTGTCCCTGGCCCAGAGGCTCGGCGTGGCGCGGTAGACGCGGTTGAGCTGCCCGACAAGGTTGAAAAGTCCGCGGTGTCCAGGCTGGTCGAGCATCCACCAGTCCAGTCCGCGTTCCTCACTCCACTCGGAGCGCTGCCCGAATTCCTGGCCCATGAACAGCAGCTGCTTGCCCGGGTGCGCCCACATGAAGGCCAGGTAGACCCGGACGTTGGCGAGCTGCTGCCACGAGTCGCCCGGCATCTTCGCGATGAGCGAGCCCTTGCCGTGCACGACCTCGTCGTGACTGATCGGCAGTAGGAAGTTCTCGCTGAAGGCATAGACGAACGAGAAGGTCATCTCGTTGTGGTGATAGGCCCGGTACATCGGGTCCTCGCTCATGTACTCGAGCGAGTCGTGCATCCAGCCCATGTTCCACTTGAGGCCGAATCCCAGGCCACCGCCGGAGGTGGGCGCTGTGACACCGCCCCAGTTGGTGGACTCCTCGGCGATCATGATGGTGCCGGGGTTGCGCTTGTACGCCGTCGCCGTGACCTCCTGCAGCAGGCTGATCGCCTCCAGGTTCTCCCGGCCTCCGAACTTGTTGGGCTCCCACTCGCCGTCTTTCCGCGAGTAGTCCAGGTACAGCATCGACGCCACGGCGTCGACCCTGAGCGCGTCGATGTGGAACTCCTCGAGCCAGTAGAGAGCGTTCGCGACGAGGAAGTTGCGCACCTGCTTCTGGCCGAAGTCGAAGACGTACGTGCCCCAGTCCATCTGCTCCCCGCGGCGCGGGTCGGGGTGCTCGTAAAGCGCCTGACCGTCGAAACGCGCGAGGGCGAAGTCGTCCTTGGGGAAGTGCCCTGGCACCCAGTCCATGATCACGCCGATGCCGGCCTGGTGCAGCCGGTCGATGAGGTAACGCAGGTCGTCGGGGTGGCCGAAACGACTGGTCGGGGCGAAGTAGCCGGTGACCTGGTAGCCCCAGGAACCGCCGAAGGGATGCTCGGATAGCGGCATGAACTCGACGTGCGTGTACGCGAGTTCACCGAGGTAGTCGATCAGCTCGTCGGCCAGGGCACGGTAACCCAGTCCAGGGCGCCACGAGGCCACGTGCATCTCGTACACGCTCATCGGGCGGTCGTGCGGGTCGGTGGCGCTGCGTTCGGCCAGCCAGCCGGCATCCTGCCAGACGTAGTCGGTCTCGCCTATCACCGACGCCGTGAGCGGCGGCACCTCGGTGTACCTGGCCATCGGGTCGGCCTTCTGCACCCACGTGCCGGCCTGGGTGAGGATCTCGAACTTGTAGTTGGAGCCGGCGGCGAGGCCGGGCACGAAGATCTCCCAGACGCCCGTGCTGCCCATGTTGCGCATGGCGTGCATCGTGCCGGACCAACTGTTGAAGTCACCGATCACACGCACGGCGCGGGCATGCGGGGCCCAGACCGAGAACGAGGTGCCGTCGACCACGGTGAGCACCCCGGTGCACCTGCGCACGTGTGCGCCGAGGACGCCCCAGAGCTGCTCGTGCCGGCCCTCGCCGATCAGGTGCAGGTCGAGTTCACCCAGGGTGGGCAGGTAGCGGTACGGGTCATCGGCGAGCCAGGCCGGGCCGCCCTCGTAGTGCGCCTCGAGCTGGTAGTCCTGCGGTCCGATGGTGCTCACGCCCTGCCAGATGCCGAAACCCAGGTGGGCCAGCTCGACACGGGCGCCCGTGGCGAGCACCGCGACGACCTCGGTGGCCAGCGGGCGCAGCGCGCGGATGACCGTGAGCGGGTCCGTGATGCCGGGCAGGTCGAGCAGGTGCTGGCCGAGTACCTCGTGCGGGTTGTAGTACGAGCCGACCGAGACGGTCTCCAGGACATGGGCGGAGATCTCGGGGAGTTCGTCGGCGGGGCTGCCGATGGCGTGCTTCATTCGGAGCGTCCGTTCTGGGTCTGCAGGGCGGCCGGAACCCGCACGTGCAGGATGTGCACGGGCTCGGTGAAGGCGTCGAGGCGCACGAAGTTGTCGGCCGACCAGGTCCACACCGAACCGGTCACGAGGTCCTCGACCTCGAAGTGGGAGCCGAGCGGCAGGCCGAAGCGCGTCACGTCGAGGTGCACCACGGTCTCGCGCACGGAATGCGGGTCGACGTTCGCGACGACGATGAGCGCATCCGCCCGGCCGTCGTCGGTGAACTCGCCGGCCAGGTACTTGCTGTAAACCAGGATCGAATCATCGTCACTGGAGTGGATGTCGAGGTTGCGCAGCTGACGGAGCGCCGGGTGCGCGGCGCGGATGCGCCCGAGCAGGCCGAGGAAGGGCGACAGCGACCGGCCGAGGGCCTCAGCCTTGGCGAAGTCGCGCGGCCGGTACTCGTACTTCTCGTTGTCGATGTTCTCCTCGGCGCCCGGACGGGCCACGCTCTCGTAGAGCTCGAAGCCCGCGTACACGCCCCACGTGGGCGCGGCCGTGGCGGCGAGGGCCGCGCGGATCTTGAACGCGGCCGGGCCGCCGAACTGCAGGTACTCGGTGAGGATGTCCGGGGTGTTGACGAACAGGTTCGGGCGCAGGAAATCCGCGGTGTCGTGGGCGAGGCCGTCGAAGAACTCCTCGAGCTCCTCCTTGGTGTTACGCCAGGTGAAGTACGTGTACGACTGCTGGAAGCCGACCTTGGCCAGGCCCTGCAGCAGCGCTGGCCGGGTGAACGCCTCGGCCAGGAAGACCACGTCGGGCGATTCCCGGTTGATCACGCCGATCAACCACTCCCAGAAGTCCAGCGGTTTGGTGTGCGGGTTGTCCACCCGGAAGATGTTGACGCCCACACCGATCCAGTAGCGCACCAGTCGTAACACCTCGGCGCGAATGCCCGCCGGGTCGTTGTCGAAGTTGATCGGGTAGATGTCCTGGTACTTTTTGGGCGGGTTCTCGGCGTACGCGATCGTGCCGTCCGGCAGGGTGGTGAACCACTCAGGGTGTTCGGTCACCCAGGGGTGGTCGGGGGAGGCCTGCAGTGCCAGGTCGATGGCCACCTCGATACCCTCGGCGCGGGCGGCGTCCAGGAAGAAACTGAAGTCGTCGATGGTGCCCAGCTCGGGGTGGATGGCGTCATGCCCGCCCGCTGCCGACCCGATCGCCCACGGCGAACCCGGGTCGTTCTCGCCCGCGTCGAGCGTGTTGTTGGGCCCCTTGCGGAACGCACGGCCGATCGGATGGATCGGGGGCAGGTAGAGCACGTCGAAGCCCATCGCGGCGACGGCGGGCAGGCGGTCCGCTGCGGTGCGGAACGTGCCGCTCTGCCAGCTGCCGTCCTCGTGTCGGACGGCGCCCTCCGACCGGGGGAAGAATTCGTACCAGGAGCCGACGCCGGCGCGGGTGCGTTCAACCCGCACGGTGCGTTCGGCCGAGAAAGAATCCAGGCTCGCGAGGGGCCGCAGGGCCGCCGCGGCGGAAAGGGCCGGGTCGGTGACCACGGCGAGTCGGGTCTCGAGGGGGAGCTTGGTGTTGGCCAGCGTCTTGGCGGCCGCCGCGAACAGGCGGCGTTCGGCGACGGGTCGGGCGAGGTCCTTGCCGGCCGGCGCGAGCAGGGTCGTCCCGATCAGGAACATCAGCTCCACATCGATGCCGGCCGGGATCTTGATGGCGGCATTGTGCACCCAGGTCGCGAAGTCATCCGCGTAGGCGCGCACCCGGTAGCTGTACGAGCCCTGCAGGTCCAGCCGCACCGCGGTTTCCCATCGGTCGGTGCCCGGTGCTCCTGGGCGCATCGGGTGCTGCGTCAGGGTGCCGTCCGGTGCGGTGAGGTACAGCGTCACGCCGATGGCGTCGTGCCCCTCCCGGAAGGCGGTCGCGCCGAACGGAACGACCTCACCGGCGAAAGCCTTGGCCGGCCAGAGGTTGTCGGGCAGCTGGGGTGAGACATCGAGGACGGGGATTCGACCGACCTGGGTCGGGACATCCGCGGTGCTCGGCATCGAGGGGGCGGGAACGGTTCGTTTCGGTGTCTTGGCCACAAGACGACCGTAGCAAGAACAGGGGACGAAACTGTGATCACACGCGCGCACGAACGTTACCCGCTGGACACCTGACGGCTCTAAAGTGAGGTTCGTGAAGGCGATCCGTAAATTTACCGTCCGTGCAGTCCTGCCCGAGTCGCTGGCCGCGCTCGACGAGCTGGCGGGGAACCTGCGTTGGTCGTGGCACGAACCCACCCGGCAGCTGTTCGAGCACATTGCGCCGGAGCTGTGGCGCCGTATCGGCGGCGACCCTGTCGCGCTGCTTGGCGCGGTGGACCCGGCCCGGCTGCAGGAGCTCGCGCACGACCACGACTACGTCTCCGGGGTCAACCTGGTGCGCGACGACCTCCGGAACTACCTGGAACAGCCCCGTTGGTATCAAGAACTCGAGGGGGCCAAGCCCGCGTCGATCGCCTACTTCTCGCCCGAGTTCGGTATCGCTGCCGCGTTGCCGCAGTACTCGGGAGGCCTGGGCATCCTGGCCGGTGACCACCTCAAGAGTGCCTCCGACCTGGGGGTGCCCCTCGTGGGCGTCGGTCTGTTCTACAAGGCCGGCTACTTCAGTCAGGCGATCTCGTCCGACGGCTGGCAGTTGGAGAGCTACCCGCTGCTTGACCCGGACGGCCTTCCTCTGTCGGTGCTTCGCCGCGCCGACGGCTCGCCCGTTCAGGTGTCGCTCGCGTTGCCGGACGACCGCACCCTGCACGCGCGGGTCTGGGAGGCCCGGGTCGGTCGCATCCGCCTCCTGATGCTCGACACCGACATCCCGGAGAACACCGACGACCTGCGCCAGGTCACCGACCGTCTCTACGGCGGCGGCGGGGAGCACCGGTTGCTGCAGGAGCTGCTGCTGGGAATCGGCGGCGCCCGCGCCGTGCGGCTGTGGAGCACACTCAACGACAGGCCGGAACCCGAGGTGTTCCACACCAACGAGGGACACGCCGGGTTCCTCGGCCTCGAACGTATCTCCAGCCTGATCGGCGAGGGCCTCAGCTTCTCCGAAGCGCTGCAGGTGGCCCGCGCGGGCACCGTGTTCACGACGCACACCCCGGTGGCCGCTGGAATTGACCGTTTCGACAGCTCGCTGGTGCGCCGGTACTTCGAAACCGACCTGCTGCCCGGGGTGGCCGTCGAGGACCTGCTCGGCCTCGGCGCCGAGAGCTACCCCGGTGGCTCGCCCGACGTCTTCAACATGGCCATCATGGGCCTGCGGCTGGGCCAGCACGCCAACGGCGTCTCCAAGCTGCACGGCGAGGTGAGCCGACGGATGTTCAGCGGCCTCTGGCCCGGGTTCGACGCCAGCGAGGTGCCGATCACGTCGATCACCAACGGGGTGCACGCGCCTACCTGGACCGACCCGGCGCTCAAAGCCCTGGCCGCGAACCGGCTGGGCACCACCGATACCTCCACCGCGGACTGGGCCTCGCCCGTGGTGAGTGATCAGGACCTCTGGGACGTGCGCGGCGACATGCGCCGCCAGTTCGTCGACGACGCCCGCCGCCGCATCGGTGCGGCGTGGCTCGTGCAGAACCCGGGCGGCCTGATTCCGGCGTGGATCAACCAGGTCTTCGACCCCGACGTGCTCACCATCGGGTTCGCCCGCCGGGTGCCCACCTACAAGCGGCTCACCCTGATGCTGCACGACCCCGAACGCCTTCGCGCGCTGCTGCTGCACCCTGAGCACCCGGTGCAGATCGTCATCGCCGGCAAGTCGCACCCGGCCGACGAGGAGGGCAAGCGGCTGATCCAGAAGATCGTGCAGTTCGCCGCAGACCCCGAGCTGCGCACGCGCATCGCGTTCCTGCCCGATTACAACATCGGCATGGCCCAACTGATGTACCCGGGCACCGATGTGTGGCTGAACAACCCGCTCCGCCCGCTTGAGGCCTGTGGGACATCGGGCATGAAGGCCGCCCTCAACGGCGCGCTCAACCTGTCCATCCTGGACGGCTGGTGGCCGGAGTACTTCGACGGGCAGAACGGCTGGGCGATCCCGTCGGCTGACGCGGCCACCAACTCCGCCGAACGCGACCGTATCGAGGCCGAGGCGCTGTACGAGCTCATCGAACACCAGGTGGCGCCGCCCTTCTACGAGCGCAACGCCGATGGGGTACCCGAACGCTGGGTGGCCAACATCCGCCAGACTCTCGCTGGGCTGTCTCCCGAACTGAACGCCGGGCGGATGGTGCGCGAATACGTGGAGAAGCTCTACCGGCCCGCCGGCGCGTCCGAGGCACGCCTCTCGGCGAACGACTACCGAGCGGCCCGTGAGCTCGCGGCTTGGAAGAGCCGAATCACCGCCGCGTGGCCGGGGGTGAGCGTCGCGCATGTGGAGTCCGGCGGCGTCGCCACGGTTCCGCAGGTGGGCGACGAACTGCACCTGCGTGCCCACGTGCAGTTGAATGGGCTGGAGCCGGAGGACGTGACGGTGCAGGTGGTTTACGGCCGGAGTCTGGGCGGCGACGACCTGACCGATGTGAGCACCCAGGCGCTCGAGCCGATCGACGACGTGCAGGGACAGGACGCGCTCGCGGATGCGACGGGCGACCCCGCCTCCGGCACGCCGACGCTGTTCACCGGCACCGTGGAACTCGACCGGGCGGGCGGGTTCGGCTACACCGTACGGGTCGTGCCACGCAACGAGCTGCTGATCAGCCCGGCCGAGATGGGTCTGGTCGCCGTCGCAAGCTGAGCCGACTGGCCGAACCCGGTAGGGGCTGGCTTGCTCTACCGGCCGATCGGGGCCATGGTCGCGCCCGTGACGCTGAGCAGGTCGGCGGGGGACAGCTCGAGGTCCAGTCCGCGGCGCCCGCCGGAGACGAAGACGGTGTCGAACAGCTCGGCCGTCTCGTCGATCACGGTGCGCAGGGTGGTCTTCTGGCCGATCGGGCTGATGCCGCCCAGCACGTAGCCGGTCTTGCGCTCGGCGGTCTTCGGATCAGCCATGACGGCCCGCTTCGCGCCGACCGCCGACGCCAGCGCCTTGAGGTCGAGCTGGCCCGACACGGGGACGACAGCCACCACCAGCGCCCCGTCCGCGTCGGCCACCAGCGTCTTGAACACCTGGTCGGGGTCGAGCCGCAGCTTCTCGGCCGCTTCGAGTCCATAACCGGACGCGGCGGGGTCGTGTAGGTACTGGTGCGCGGTGAACTGGAGACCCAGTTGCAGCAACAGGGCCGTGGCCGGCGTGCCGGCGGCATCCGGCTTGGTCATGCCTGGGCGTCCTCGGCTCTGAGTAACAGCATCGAGGTGCCGCCTACGGTGAGCCGGGCGCCCGGGGCGTAGGAGGTCACCACCTCGCGGATATCGTCGTGGCTGGAGTCCCAGAGCACGGTGTAGCCGGAGACACCGGTGTGTAGGGGCAGTGTCACCTCGACGGGGGTTTCCAGACCGTGCACGATGAGTAGGATCCGGTTGAAGCCCTCGTGCTCCGGGGTGCTCGCCGCGAGGTACTGCAGGGTGCGCTCGCGGGGCGAGTTCCAGTCGCTCTCCGACATCGACGCGCCGGCGGCGTTGTACCAGTCCATCTGGCTGGCGCTCGGAGTGGTCTGGCCGGGGCGGCCGAACCGCACGGGCCGCAGGGCCGGGTTCTCCCGGCGGAGGGCGAGAAGCTGCCGGGTGACTCGGTGCAGGTCCTGCTGCCAATCGTCGAAGTTCCAGTCCAGCCAGGTGAGCTCGCTGTCGTGACAGTAGGCGTTGTTGTTGCCGCGCTGGCTGCGGCCGAACTCGTCGCCGGCGGTCAGCATCGGGACCCCGGCGGAGAGCAGCAGGGTGCCGAGCAGGTTGCGCATCGCGCGACGCCGGGTGGCGAGAACCGTGACGTCCCTGGTCGGGCCCTCGACGCCGTGGTTGAAGGAGTTGTTGTCGTTGGTGCCGTCGCGGTTGGACTCGCCGTTGCCCACGTTGTGCTTGACGTCGTATGCGGTGAGATCGGCCATGGTGAAGCCGTCGTGTGCGGTGATGAAGTTGAGGGAGGCGAGTGGGCCACGCTCCAGGGAGAAGGTATTGGCCGAGCCGGCGAGCCGTGAGGCGAAGCGGCCGATACCGCTGTCCGAGGTGGCATTGCGCCGGACGGCGGCGACATCGGTCAGCCAGAAGGAACGCATCCGGTCCCGGTAGCGGTCGTTCCACTCCGACCAGCCGGACGGGAAGTTGCCGGTCTGCCAGCCACCCATGCCGACGTCCCAGGGCTCGGCGATGAGCTTCACCCCAGCCAGTGCCGGGTCGTCCCTGATGGCCGTGAGCAGGGGATGGTCCGGCGTGTAGTGCACGTCGCCGTTGCGTCCGAGGGTGGCGGCCAGGTCGAACCTGAAACCGTCGATCTGCACCTCGTTGGCCAGTAGCGCAGCGAGTCGAGCACCAGCCGCATCGGCACCTCGTGGCCGAAGTTGACGGTGTTGCCGCAACCGGTGACGTCGATGTAGTGACCCTGGGCGTTCTGCCGGTAGTACGTGGCGTTGTCGATGCCCCGCAGACTGGAGACCGGTCCGGCCGGCCCCTCCTCCGCCGTGTGGTTGTAGACCACATCGAGGATGACCTCCAGGCCGGCCTCGTGCAGCAGTTTGACCATGCCTTTGAACTCCCGCAAGACGGCCTCAGGGCCCTCGGACTGCGACGCCTGTGTGGCGTAGTCGGCGTGCGGGGTGAAGAAGTTGAAGGTGTTATAGCCCCAGTAGTTGGACAGGCCCTGCTTGATCAGACGCTGCTCGGACACGAACGACTGCACGGGCAGCAGCTCGACGGCCGTGACGCCGAGGTTCTTGAGGTACGCGATGGTGCTCTCGTGGGCCAGGCCGGCGTAGGTGCCGCGCAACTCGGCGGGCATCGCCGGGCTGAGCTTGCTGAGCCCGCGCACGTGGGCCTCGTAGACCACGGTGTGGTCGAGCGGCGTGTTCGGCTTCACCGCACCGGCCCAGTCGAAGCCGCCGTCGACCATGGTGGACTGCCACTGGTCGGGGCCGACCCGGGCCAGGCCCCGCGCATAGGGGTCGATCAGGGTCTTCTCGGGGTGGAACGCGTGGGTGGGGCCGGCAGGACCGGTGACCCGGATGCCGTAACGCCGCCCCGGCGTGAGAGTACGGGTGCGGCCCACCCACACATTGTGGCTGTCGCGCACCATGGCCACCGTGCGCACGATCCAGTTGGGATCGGTGTGGTCGAAGATGCACAACTCGATGGATTCGGCGTGTTCGGACCAGACGCGGAGTTCGCCGCCGTTGCTCGTAGCGCGGACGCCCAGGTTGCGGAGGGAGTCTGCTGGAGTCATGAGTTCTAGAGTAATGAGTGCGGGCAGTCAGTTCAGACCAGCCCGCGTGCCCGGCTCAGGGCCCGACGACCCGTAGGGAGGCCACCACATGTCCGTCTATCTCGACCACGCTGCGACGGCGCCCATGCTCCCCGCCGCCATCACCGCCTTCGCCGAGGCCATGGCCGTCGTGGGCAACCCCGCGTCGATCCACAGCCAGGGCCAGAATGCCAAACGGATGCTCGAGGAGGCCCGCGAGCATGTCGCGGCGAGTGTGCACTCCGACCCCATCGAGGTGGTCTTCACCGGCAGCGGCACCGAAGCGGTGAACCTCGGCATCAAGGGGCTGTATTGGGCCCGCGCCCCGCGCACCCGCATCCTCGTGCCGGGGGGAGAGCACCACGCCACCGTCGACACCGTGGAATGGCTCGCTCAGCAGGAGGGAGCCCGGATCCAGTGGATTCCGCTGGACGCCCTCGGCCGGGTCGATCTGCCCGCCCTGGCCACGGCCATCGCGGCCAATCCTGACGATGTGGCCCTGGTGACCCTCCTCGCGGCCAACAACGAGGTGGGCACGCTGCAGCCGGTCGAGGAGGTGGCGGCGCTCGCCGCGGCCCACGGCATCCCGGTGCACGTCGACGCGATCTCGGCTTATGGGCACGTGCCGATCGACTTCGCCGCCCTGCACGCCACCGGGATCTCCGCGCTCAGCGTCTCGGCCCACAAGATCGGCGGCCCCGTCGGCATCGGAGCCCTCGTGCTCTCCCGCGCGGCCACTGTCGTGCCGCTCATCCACGGCGGCGGCCAGCAACGTCAGGTGCGCAGCGGCACCCAGGACGTGGCGGCCGCGGTGTCCTTTGCCGTGGCAGCCACGGCCATGACCGGGGAACTCGCCGCCGAGAACCGCCGTCTGGCCGCGCTGCGCGACAGGGTCATCGCCGGGGTGCTCGAGGCGGTGCCCTCCGCCGTGTACAACGGCGACCCCGACCCCGCGGGTCGGCTGCCCGGCAACGCCCACTTCACCTTCCCCGGGTGCGAGGGCGATTCGTTGCTCTTCCTGCTCGACGTGGCCGGGGTGTCGGTGTCCACCGGCTCGGCCTGCCAGGCGGGCATCCCTGAGCCCTCTCACGTGCTGCGGGCCATGGGACGCACCGAGGCCGAGGCCCGCAGCGCCCTGCGGATCACCCTGGGCCGCACCTCGACGCAGGCCGACGTCGACGCCCTGTTGGCGGCGCTACCGGCAGCCTGGTCGCAGGCGATCGGCGCGGGAATGGCCGACTCGGCGCCGCGTGCGTACACTTAACCAGTGAAGATTCTGGCAGCAATGAGCGGTGGGGTGGATTCCGCCGTGGCCGCAGCCCGCGCGGTCGAGGCAGGGCACGAGGTGGTCGGGGTGCACCTGGCCCTCAGCCGGATGCCCGGCACGCTCCGCACCGGCAGCCGTGGCTGCTGCACGGTCGAGGACTCGATGGACGCGCAACGCGCGGCGAACATCATCGGCATCCCGTACTACGTGTGGGACTTCTCGGAGCGGTTCAAACTCGACGTGGTCGATGACTTCATCGCCGAATACGCCGCGGGCCGCACGCCCAACCCCTGTATGCGCTGCAACGAGAAGATCAAGTTCGCCGCGCTGCTCGAGAAGGCCATCGCGCTCGGCTTCGACGCCGTCTGCACCGGCCACTACGCGTCGATCGTGACGGACGCCGACGGCAACCGCGAACTCCACCGCGCCAGTGCCTGGGCCAAGGACCAGTCCTACGTGCTCGGCGTGCTCACCAAGGAGCAGCTCGCGCACTCGATGTTCCCGCTGGGCGCCACGCCGTCCAAGGCCGAGGTGCGCGCCGAGGCCGCCGAGCGCGGCTTCTCGGTGGCGAACAAGCCCGACTCCTACGACATCTGCTTCATCCCCGACGGCGACACCCGCGGCTGGCTCGGCGAGCGGGTCGCCCCGGCGACCGGCGACATCCTCGACCGCGAGGGCAACAAGCTCGGCGAGCACGAGGGCGCCGTGGCGTTCACCGTCGGGCAGCGGAAGGGTCTCTCCATCGGCACACCGGCGGCCGACGGCAAGCCGCGCTTCGTGCTCGAGATCCGCCCCGTGACGAACACCGTGGTCGTGGGCCCCAAGGAGGCCCTGGCGATCAAGGAGATCGCCGGAACGAAGTTCACCTGGGCGGGAGTGGCGCCCGAGCACCCCGAGATCGAATTCGCCTGCGACGTACAGATCCGCGCGCACGCCGACCCCGAGCCCGCCGTGGCCCAGGTGATCAGCGTGCCCGCCGACCCCACCGCGAACCCGCCGGTGGAGGCCCACACGGAGCTGCGCATCCTGCCCACCCTGCCGCTGACGGGCGTGGCGCCCGGCCAGACCGCTGTCGTCTACGTGGGCACCCGGGTGCTCGGCCAGTGCACGATCGATCGCACAGTGAGTGCGGTGTCCGTGAGCGCCGACGCCGACGCCGTATCGGTCGATGCCTGACGCCACCGGAGCGTCGCCCGCGGCCGCGTTGGCGGTGGCCGGGGACGAGGCCGCGACCCTCACCACCCGCATCCTCGAGGCGCGCGACGCCTACTACGAGCGCAACGAGGTCGTCATCTCCGACGCCGAGTATGACGGCCTGATTCACCGCCTGGAAGAACTCGAACGGCTCTTCCCCGAGCTCGCCAGTCAGGACAGCCCCACCCAGACCGTGGGGGGCCGGGCCGAAACCACCCTCTTCGACCCGGTGCAGCACGCCGAACGGATGCTCAGCCTCGACAACGTCTTCTCCGCCCCGGAATTCGAGGCCTGGGCGGCCAAGGTCGAGCGCGACGCCGGGCGCCGGGTGCACTACCTCTGCGAGCTGAAGATCGACGGCCTGGCCATCAATCTGCGGTACGAGAACGGCGTGCTGGTCAGCGCCGCGACGCGCGGCGACGGCGTCGTCGGCGAGGACGTCACCGAGAACATCGCCCTGGTGCCCGGCATCCCGCGCACGCTGAGCGGCACCGGGCATCCGGCCCTCATGGAGGTGCGCGGGGAGGTGTTCTTCCCTGTCGCGGCGTTCCGTGAGCTCAACGCCGCGCAGAGCGCCGCGGGGGAGCGCGTCTTCGCGAACCCCCGCAACGCCGCCAGTGGGTCGCTCCGCCAGAAGGCAGAGAGCAAGAACGCCGACCAACTCGCCCTGATGAAGGACCGACTCGGCCGGTTGCGGATGCTCGTGCACGGCATCGGAGCCTGGCAGCAGCCCGGCGCCGACTCCCAATCCGGGGTCTACGCCCTGCTCGCCGGCTGGGGCCTGCCCACCAGTCCCTACTTCAAGGTCGTCGCTGAGGCGGGAGAGGCGTCCGCGTTCATCGCGTACTTCGGCGAACACCGCGGCAGCGTCGAGCACGAGATCGACGGCATCGTCATCAAGGTCGACGAGCTCGCCCTGCATGACGAACTCGGCGCCACCAACCGGGCTCCGCGCTGGGCGATCGCCTACAAGTACCCGCCGGAGCAGGTGAACACCAAGCTGCTCGACATCGTCGTGAGCGTCGGCCGGACCGGCCGGGCCACCCCGTTCGCTGTGATGGAACCCGTGCGAGTCGCCGGCTCCGTGGTACGCCAGGCCACCCTGCACAACCAGGACGTGGTCAAGGCCAAGGGCGTGCTCATCGGTGACACCGTCGTGTTGCGGAAGGCCGGCGATGTGATTCCCGAGGTCCTCGGCCCGGTGGTGGAATTGCGCGACGGCACCGAACACGAGTTCGTTATGCCTACAGAGTGCCCGGTCTGCGGCACTCCGCTCAAGGCCGCCAAGGAAGGCGACATCGATCTGCGCTGCCCCAACGCGCGCAGCTGCCCCGCCCAGGTGCGAGGCCGGGTGGAGCACATCGGCTCCCGCGGCGCCCTGGACATCGAGGTGCTCGGCGAGGTCACCGCTGCCGCCCTCACCCAGCCGACAGTTCCGGAGGCCCCGCCGCTGGACACCGAGGCGGGTTTGTTCGAGCTCACCATCGACGACCTGCTGCCCATCAGCGTGGTCGTGCGCGACGCAGAAACCGGTCTGCCCCGCGAAGATGAGGACGGCACGGCGCGCCAGCGCACCCCGTTCCGCCGAAACCCCACGGCGGCCGAGAAGAAGGCCGGCCTTGAGGGTCCGCAGCCGTCCTCCAACGCCGTGAAGCTCATCGCCGAGATCGAGCTGGCCAAGACCAAACCGTTGGCTCGGATCCTGGTGGCGCTGAACATCCGGCACGTCGGACCGGTGGCCGCCCGGGCCCTTGCCACGCATTTCGGGTCGCTGGACGCCATCCGCGCCGCCAGCCGGGAGGAACTCGCCGAGGTCGACGGGGTGGGCGGCATCATCGCCGACGCCGTGATCGACTGGTTCGAGGTGGACTGGCACCGCGAGATCGTGGAACGGTGGGCCGCGGCCGGCGTGCAGTTCGCGACGCCCGGGCATCCGGGCCCAGGTGCGGCCGCCGCGGCCGGGGGAGTGCTCACCGGGCTGACCGTCGTCGCCACCGGGTCGCTCGAGGGCTTCACCCGCGAGGGCGCCTCAGAGGCGATCCTCGCCGCCGGCGGCAAGAACGCGTCGAGCGTGTCGAAGAAGACCGACTTCGTGGCCGCAGGCCCAGGTGCCGGCTCCAAGCTGGCCAAGGCCGAGGCACTCGGGGTGCGCATCATCGACGCCGACGAGTTCCGGATCCTGCTCGAACAGGGCCCGGCCGGACTGCCGGAACCGGTAGCCGCCGCGACCGAACCGGAGGCCGACGCCGGCTAACCCCGACTAAGTGCACAACAAGTGTTGCGCAAGAAGTCTTGTTGATGTAACTTCGGGCCATGACACCCCGTGATGACCGGCGCACCACCCTCACCTCAGCCGCCTCGATGCGCGTGCTCGCGCATCCCACCCGGCTGCGGCTCTTGGGGTTGCTGCGGGAACGCGGCGCTCAGACCGCCGCCCAGCTCGGCGACGTGATCGACGAGGCGCCCGGCACCATCAGCTACCACCTGGGCAAACTCGCCTCGAGTGGACTGATCGAACCCGCCGAGGCCCGGAGCACCGACCAGCGCGAACGCTGGTGGCAGGCGACGACGCCGCTGACAAGCTGGGAGCCGGCGGACCTTCGTGGCGACCCGGACACCCTCGCAGCGTCGTCCGCCCTGCAGAAGTCGATCGCCCAGGCCTATGCGGCCCGGTTCACCGAGTACATCGATCGGGCGGCCACCCTGCCCAGGGAGTGGGTGGCGGCCGGCGCCAGCGGCGACCGCAGCCTCCGGCTCACCGCCGACGAACTGGCTTCCATGCGCGGCGAACTCGAGGAGTTCGTGGACCGATGGCTGGACACGAGCGCCGCCCACGACTCGGCGGCCGCCGATGGTGCCGAGCCTGTGGTGCTGGTCTATCAGGCCTACCGGCGTCCCTGAGGCGCCGCAGTGAGAGTCACAGGCGGCCCGGCCCAGGACCGTGGCGCACGGCGCTCGCTTGTCGCGCTGCTGGCCGCGCACGCGATCTCCCAGACCGGCAACGTGGTCACCGCGTTCGCCGTGCCGTTCTATGTGCTGGGCCAGGGCGGGTCGGGCGTGGAGGTAGGCCTGGCGGCCTTCTTCGCCACCGCCCCTGTCGTCCTCGGCGGGGTCCTTGGCGGGGTCGTCGTCGACCGGGTCGGTCACCGCAGGGCCGCGATCATTGCGGATCTGGCCAGCGGCGTCACTGTGCTGGCCATCCCGGTGCTGGCCCTCACCGTGGGCCTGCCGTTCTGGGCGCTGCTGTCCCTCGTGTTCGCCGCCGGGCTGCTCGATACCCCGGGGCAGACCGCCCGGCGGGTGATGCTGCCCGGCCTGTCGATGCGGGCGGGCGCACGGTTGGAGCAGAGCGTGGGTCTGCTGGACGGGTCTGAGCGATTCGCGAAGCTCATCGGGGCATCCGTCGCCGGGCTCCTCGTTGCGGTGCTGGGCCCGGTGGCCGCCCTGTTCGTGAACGCCGCGACCTTCCTGGTCTCGGCCGTGTTGACCTGGGTGGGTGTGGACCAGATTCGGGCCGTGCTCCTGCCCGGCTCCGACGACATCGGCTCCGCCCCGGGCGGCGTTCCGCTGCGCACGTCGTACTGGGCTGACCTGGCCCAGGGTTTCCGGTTCGTGGTCGCCGACCCGCTCATGCGGCTGATCGTGGGCCTGGTGTTGGCCACCAACCTCCTGGACGCGGCTCGAGGGTCGACCCTGCTTCCCCTGTATGCGAACGACAGGCTCGGCGGTGCGGCCGCTTTGGGGCTGCTGGTGGCCGTGATGGGCGGATGCGCGCTGATCGGCAACATAGCCTTCGGCTTCGTCGCGCATCGGGTGCCCCGCCGGGTGACGTTCGCGCTCTGCTTCGCGCTGGCCGGCGGCCCCTCGAGCGCCGCATTCGCGTTCGGGGCACCGCTACCCGTGCTGGTGGCCCTGACGGCCCTCTCCGGTTTGGCCGCCGGCGCCATCAACCCGATCCTCGGCACGGTCGAGCTCGAACGGATTCCGGAGCACCTCCGCGGCCGGGTCTTCGGCTTGATCAACGCCGGCGCCTGGGCTGGTGTGCCTTTCGGCGCCCTGCTCGGCGGCATAGCCGGGGACACCATCGGCCTCCCGATGGCCTTCGGCATCGTCGCCGTGCTCTATACGATGATCACCCTGAGCCCGCTCACGGGCGGAACCTGGCGCCAGATGGAACGCCGGGATGCCGCAGCGGTGACGCGATCCGAGGCGGCGCCGGCCGAGCGGGCCCTCCCGTAGGCTCAGTCCGGCGCCACGCGAGGGTACTGGGTCCCGAGGACCTGCCTCAAAACGCTGCGGATGCGAGGCGGCGCTCTGCTGAGCGCGAACAACGCTTGCCGCACCCATGCTGGTTCGGTTAGCTGGCCCCATGCGATTCCTCATCCTGGGCGGAACGGCCTGGCTCGGCGGCACCATCGCGACGGCCGCGCGGCACCACGGACACCGGGTCACCTGTCTGGCCCGGGGAGAGACCGGCAGCGTGCCCGACGGCATCCGGTTCGTAACCGGCGACCGCACCCGTCCGGACGCCTACGACTCCGTGGCCGCCGACGAGTGGGATGTGGTCGTGGACGTGTCCCGGCAGCCCGGCCAGGTCGCCTCCGCGGTCGCCGCGCTGCGGGAGCGGGCCGGCTCGTACACCTTCGTGTCGTCGGGCAACGTCTACGCGGAGACGGCGACGCCGGGCGGGCTCGAATCGGCCGAGCTGGTCGACGCCCTCGTCGGCGACGTGATGGAGGACATGGAGAGCTATGGCGAGGCGAAGGTCGCGTGCGAGCAGCGCGTGCTCGAGGGTTTCGGCGCCGAACGCTCCCTGATCCTGCGCTCCGGGCTGATCGGCGGCCCGGGCGACCTCTCCGACCGGTCCGGCTACTGGCCGGCCCGGTTCGCGCAACCGGCCTCCGCCGATGGGAGCGTCCTGGTGCCCGATGTGCCCGGCCTGCTCACTCAGTTGCTCGATGTGCGGGACCTCGCCGAGTGGATCGTCGATGCGGCCGAGGACGGCACACGCGGGGTCTACAACGTGGCGGGGGAGACCGTGTCGCTCGTCGAGTACCTCGCCGTGGCCCGGTTCGTCGCCGGCCACACCGCACGCGTCGTGGGCGTCGACCCGAACTGGCTGCTGGAACACGAGGTCGAGCCCTGGTCGGGGTCCCGGTCACTGCCGTTGTGGTTGCCGCTGCCCGAGTACGCCGGGTTCAGTGCTCGCGACACCTCCGCGGCGCGGAACGCCGGACTGGTCACCCGGCCCCTGGCCGAGACCCTCGCCGACACCTTGCGATGGGAACGACAGCGGGTGATCAACGGGCCCCGCCGGGCCGGCCTCTCCGACGCCGACGAGGTGGCGCTGTTGGCCGCCCTGGTGGCCTGACCCGCGCATCGGCGTCGCGCAACCGGTCCCGTTCCGGACAAATGGCCCCGGCACGCCGGGGCCATTTGTCCGCAGGGGGTGCAGTTGTCACCGCGGCGGCGTCGCGCTCGGCGTTGAGAGCGGGTGGGACCTCCACAATCAGGTGCACCGGAGCGGTCGACGGGCTCCCTTCCTGACTCTCACGAGCGGCCCCCTGGGCGGCCTCGGTCGCGGCGAGGACGACCGCCGGAAATGTACCGGAAATCTGGGCGGGCGAATTGCTGATGAATTCGCCCCGATGGCCCTGATCGAGGGGCATTCGAGTCCCCCACCACTCGCTAGGCTGAGATCGTGAGACTCGCCAGTGACGCTGGGTCTGTTCGCTACTAATCGTTCGGGAGGGGACGGGACACGTCGTGCTGTTCGAGGCCGCTGCACTGGTGACTGCCTCGCTCGCCCTGGTCGGGGTGGGCGGGACCGTAGCCGTGCCCGAATACTCCGCGCTCGGCGCCTCAGCCCTCGGGTCGTCCGCGCTCGGTTCATCCGAGTTCGGTGCCGCCGATGTCGGTGTCCAGGAGGCGGCCGCCGCACGACTCTCCGACCGGCAGGGAGATGTGGGGTCGGCGCCGTTGTGGGCCCAAATCGAGGTGCAGTCTGCCACGTCGGTCGATATCGACCTGACCACCCTGCGCTCGATGACGGGGCCGAACCTGCTCGTGGGAATGTCCCAGTTGCCCCTCGCCGACCTGTCCACCTTCGCGGCCGACTTCCCCACCCACATCGACGCGCTCCTGGCTGCCCCGCCGCAGGCCGCCGTCGTCACGGCGTGGTGGACCATGCTGGACTCCACCCAGCGGGCCACCCTCACGGCCGCGACGCCACAGCTCGTCGGGAACCTCGACGGTGTGCCCCTTGCGCAACGCAGCCGGGCGAACGAGAGCTTCCTGCGTGACTCACTGGCCGAAGCCGAACGCACCCTGGACGGCGTCCTGTCCGCCGCCGAACGCAGCGGGCTGTCCAGCCAGGTGGCCATGCTCACCCAGGTGGCAGAAGCGCTGCACGCCAGCCAGGACGGGCCCAAGCGCAGCCTGGTCCTGCTCGACACCACGGGATCCGGACGGGCCGCCATCGCGCTGGGCAACCCCGATACGGCCGACTACATCGGCTACCTCGTACCCGGCATGAACTATCAGGTGGAACCCCAGATCGTGAACTGGACCACCGTGGCCGACGACCTCTACCGCGAGCAGGCCGCCGTGCTGGCCGACGGCGCTGCCCAGCGTGCTGCCCCCGCGCCCATCGCCGTGACGGCGTCGGTGCGCCTCGGCGTCGCATCCGCCGCCGCGGACATGTCGACGGTCGCCGCCACGGCCGTCGCACCCACGATCGCCACGATCGCCTGGATCGGTTACGAAGCGCCCGACCTGTTCTCCGTCGGCGGCCTGGACCGGGCCGAGGCCGGTGCCGACTTCCTCGAGACCTCCTGGGCCGGTGTGCGCGCCACCCGCGGAGGCGATCAGCCGTTCGTCTCCGTGTTCGCTCACTCGTATGGATCGACGGTGGCCCTCCTCGCCCTGGCCAACGGCTCGGTCGAGGTGGACGCTCTCGTCGTGGTGGGTTCCCCGGGTAGCGCGATCCAGTCCGCGGCCAAGCTCAAGGTCACCGGCGACAACGTCTTCGTCGGCAAGGCTGACTGGGACCCGGCCGTGAACTCGGCATTCTTCGGCAGCGACCCCGGTGCCGCGTCCTACGGCGCCCGGGTGCTCGGCGTGCGCGGCGGCACCGACGCTCGCACTGGCCGAACGCTGGCTGGATCGCTCGGCCACAACGACTATTTCACCCCCGGCAGCGAGTCACTGCACAACATGGCATTGATCGGCACGGACAACGCGGAACTGGCCACCGACGACATTGAATAGAATTGAGACTTCTGCTTCGAATTACTTGGGAGTCTCATGTCTGAAATCACGGCCGAGCAGGTGGCCCATCTGGCCAACCTCGCCCGGATCGACCTCAGCTCGGCCGAAATCGATCGCCTGACGATCGAACTCGGTCAGATCGTCGACTCCGTCGCCAAGGTCGCCCAGGTCGCCACGCCCGACGTCCCGGCGACCAGCCACCCGATGCCCCTGACGAACGTCTTCCGTGACGACGTCGTGGTGCCCTCGCTCACGGTCGACCAGGCGCTGTCCGGCGCCCCCGACCGTGCCGGCGACAAATTCCGTGTGCCCGCCATCCTGGACGAGGAGTAACCCACGTGACCAACCTCATCAGCCAGACCGCCGCCACCCTGGCCGGCCTGCTCGCCGACGGCTCCGTCAGCTCCGTCGACGTCACCCGCGCGCACCTCGATCACATCGACGCCGTCGAACCCGACGTGCACGCGTTCCTGCACGTGGCCCGCGACGCCGCCCTGGCCACCGCCGCCCGGGTGGATGCCCGCCGTGCGGCCGGCGAGAAGCTCGGGCCCCTGGCCGGCGTGCCGATCGCCATCAAGGACGTGCTCGCCACCCTGGACATGCCCTCCACCGCCGGATCGAAGATCCTCGAAGGCTGGATCCCGCCGTACGACGCCACCGTCGTCAAGCGCATCCGCGACGCCGACCTCATTCCCCTGGGCAAGACCAACATGGACGAGTTCGCGATGGGCTCCTCCACCGAACACTCCGCCTACGGTCCCACCCACAACCCCTGGGACCTCGACCGGATCCCCGGCGGCTCCGGCGGTGGCTCGGCCGCGGCCGTCGCCGCCTTCGAGGCGCCTCTCGCACTCGGCAGCGACACCGGTGGGTCCATCCGCCAGCCCGCCGCCGTCACCGGATCCGTCGGCGTCAAGCCCACCTACGGCGGGGTGTCCCGCTACGGCGCGATCGCTCTGGCCTCTTCGCTGGACCAGGTCGGCCCGGTGACCCGCACGGTGCTCGACGCCGCGCTGCTGCACGACGTGATCGGCGGCCACGACCCGCTCGACTCCACCTCTCTCACGGATGCCTGGCCGTCCATGACCGCCGCGGCCCAGGCCGGCCTGAAGGACGGCGCACTGAAGGGCGTGCGCGTCGGCGTGATCAAGGAGCTCAACGGCGCCGGCTTCCAGGCCGGGGTCACGCAACGCTTCGAGGAGACCCTGGCGCTGCTCTCCGCGGCCGGCGCGATCGTCAGCGAGGTGAGCGCCCCGAACTTCGAGTACGCGGTCTCCGCCTACTATCTGATCCTGCCGGCCGAGGCGTCCAGCAACCTGGCCCGCTTCGACTCGGTGCGCTTCGGCATCCGGGTCAACCCGGAGGACGGCCCGCTCACCAGCGAGCGCGTCATGGCCGCCACCCGCGACGCCGGGTTCGGTGACGAGGTCAAGCGCCGCATCATCTTGGGCACCTACGCCCTGTCCGCCGGCTACTACGACGCCTACTACGGCAGCGCTCAGAAGGTGCGCACGCTCATCCAGCGTGACTTCGCCGCAGCGTTCGACAAGGTCGACCTTCTTGTCTCGCCGACCGCGCCGACCACGGCGTTCAAGTTGGGCGAGAAGATGGACGACCCGATGGCGATGTACCTGAACGACATCACCACGATTCCGGCCAACCTCGCCGGGATCCCCGGCATGAGCCTGCCGATGGGCCTCGCGCCCGAAGACGGCCTGCCCGTCGGCCTGCAGGTGATGGCACCCGCCCGCGCGGATGCCCGCCTGTACACCTTCGGCGCCGCCGTCGAGCAGCTGCTCGAGGCGCACTGGGGGCACACCCTGCTCAGCCAGGCGCCGCAGCTGGCCCAGACCGAAATGTTCGCAACCGAAGGGGGCGCCGTCTAATGGCGAAAGCTGAATTGATGGACTACGACAAGGCCCTCGAACTGTTCGAGCCGGTGCTCGGCTTCGAGGTGCACGTCGAACTGAACACCAAGACCAAGATGTTCTGCGGCTGCGCCAACGAGTTCGGCTCCGGCGCCAACACCAACACCTGCCCCACCTGCCTCGGCCTGCCCGGCGGGCTGCCGCAGGTGAACCGCCAGGCCATCGAATCAAGCATCCGTCTGGGCCTGGCGCTCGGCTGCGAGATCGCCGAGACCAGCCGGTTCGCCCGCAAGAACTACTTCTACCCCGACACCGCGAAGAACTTCCAGACCTCGCAGTACGACGAGCCGATCGCCTTCAACGGCCAGCTCACCATCGAACTGGAGAGCGGCCGCCAGGTCACGGTCGACATCGAGCGCGCGCACATGGAGGACGATGCCGGCAAGCTCACCCACATGGGCGGCGCGGCCGGACGCATCCAGGGCGCCGATTACTCGCTGGTGGACTACAACCGCGGCGGCGTGCCGCTGGTGGAGATCGTCACCCAGATGATCGAGGGCGCCGAAGCCGACGCCCCCGAGATCGGCAAGACCTACGTCGCCGCGATCCGCGAGATCGTCAAGGCGCTCGGCGTCTCCAACGCGCGCATGGAAGAGGGCAACGTGCGCTGCGACGCGAACGTGTCGCTCCGCCCGCGCGGCTCGAACATCCTCGGCACCCGCACCGAGACCAAAAACGTCAACTCGCTGCGCAGCGTCGAACGTGCCGTGCGTTACGAGATCCAGCGCCAGGCGGCTCTGCTCACCGCGGGCGGCACCATCACGCAGGAGACCCGGCACTGGCACGAGGACACCGGCGTCACCTCCGCCGGCCGGCCCAAGAGTGACGCGGACGACTACAGGTACTTCCCCGAGCCCGACCTGGTGCCCGTCGCCCCGTCGCGCGCCTGGGTCGAAGAGCTGCGCGCCACACTGCCGGAGCCGCCCGCGGCACGCCGCAAGCGCCTGCAGGCCGACTGGGGCTTCGTGAACCTCGAGTTCCAGGATGTCGTCAACTCCGACCTCCTCGACGTGATGGAGGCCACCATCGCCGCCGGAGCGCCCGCGCAGGCCGCCCGCAAGTGGTGGACCGGCGAGATCGCCCGGCTTGCGAACGTCGCCGGCGTTTCCGCTGAGAGCCTCGTGACCCCGGCCCAAGTGGCCGCGCTGATCGCGCTCATCACCGACGGCACCCTCACCGACCGCCTGGCCCGCCAGGTGCTCGAGGGCGTCATCGCGGGGGAGGGCACGCCCAGCGAGGTCGTCGCCAGCCGCGGACTCGCCGTCGTGAGCGATGACGGACCCCTCATCGCGGCCATCGACGAGGCCCTCGCCTCCCAGCCCGACGTGCTGGCCAAGATCCGCGACGGCAAGGTTCAGGCCGCCGGCGCTGTCATCGGCGCGGTCATGAAGGCCATGCGCGGCCAAGCGGATGCCGCCCGCGTGCGCGAACTCGTGCTGGAACGAGCCGTGTCGACAGCGGCCGAGACGGCACAGGAGCCGGCCGAATAATGGCCTTCTTCAAGCGCCGCCCGGTGGACGCCCCCGACACGACGGGGGCGGCCGCCGCGTTCGGCGTGGGCATGCAGGTGGTGGTTCGGCTGGACCGCAGCCGCTACCCGGACTCGATGATCGAGGACCCGGTCGGGGTCATCACCGCGCCGGGTGAGCTGGTCGGCTCGGCCCTCTACGCCCCCGTCGTGGGCCGGGAAGCCATCTGGGTCGTGCACTTCGAGGAACCGTTCTGGGGCCTCGACGGCTCCGGACCGCACGAATCGGCCCGGGTCTCCCAGCGCTCTCTCGAGGCGGCACCGGAGTCATGATCGCCGTGGCGGATTCCACCCAGCCCCGCGACGCCGACATCCGCCGCTGGCGCCAATACCTGGCCGACGAGCAGGCCGAAGCGGCCGTGTACCGCGACCTTGCCGGTCGCCGCAGCGGCGAGGAACGCGAGATCCTGCTGGCCCTGGCCGAGGCCGAGGGCCGGCACGAGGAGCACTGGCGCCAGCTGCTCGGCGACCGGGTGGGCTCGCCGAAGAAGGGCGCGCTGCGCACCCGAATCCTCGGTCTCCTGGCGCGCCGATTCGGGTCGGTCTTCGTTCTCGCGCTCGCTCAGCGGGCCGAGGCCCGGTCGCCGTACGACGGCGATGCCGACGCCACGAGCGCCATGGCCGCTGACGAGCGCATCCACGAGGAGGTCGTCCGCGGACTGGCCGCTCGGGGCCGTCAACGCCTGTCCGGCACCTTCCGGGCCGCCGTGTTCGGTGTCAACGACGGCCTGGTGAGCAACCTGGCCCTCGTGCTGGGCATCGGAGCCACCGGTGTGCCCGCCGCGACCATCCTGTTCACCGGTATCGCGGGCCTGCTCGCCGGGGCTCTGTCCATGGGCGCGGGGGAGTACGTCTCGGTACGCTCGCAACGCGAACTGCTCGACGCGTCGACGCCGAACCCGGCCACCCGGAGCGTGCTCTCGCACCTCGACGTGGCCGCCAACGAGCTCACTCTGGTCTACCGTGCGCAGGGAATGACCGCGGCGGAGGCCGAGGTTCACGCCCGCGAGGTGCTGCGCACCGTGGCGATTGCCACGGACGCGCTCGACCTGAGCAAGCTCACTGTGGCCACCGAGCCGGAGATCGACGAGCACGAGGCCATCGGCACCGGCATGGGCGCCGCGGTGTCGAGCTTCTGCTTCTTCGCCTCCGGCGCGCTCCTTCCGGTACTGCCGTACCTGTTCGGGATGCAGGGAATCGCCGCGATCGTCGTCGCTGCCGTGCTGGTGGGCCTGGCCCTGTTGGCCACTGGGGCCGTCGTCGGACTGCTCTCCGGCGGTCCGCCGCTCAAACGTGCGCTGCGGCAGCTGGCCATCGGCTTCGGGGCCGCCGGCGTGACCTACCTGCTCGGTCTGCTCTTCGGCACTTCCGTCGGCTAACGCCCGAGCCCGGCCGCACCTGTTCCCGTTGCGGACGATTGCGCCCGGCACACCGGCCGCACGTGTCCGCACGAGCAACAGTTGGGCCGGGCCGGGGGCGCGGTGTGTCCGTCAGCGGCGGTCGTCGCGCCCGGTGAGGGCCAGGAGGCGCGACTGCAGGGGTGCGTCCTCGGGCATCGGAACGGGCGAGTCGAACAGGCCGCTGGCTTCCAGGGCGTCACGCTGCGGTTCGAAGACCGTCCAGACCGCGTCGACCAGGGTGTGATCCAGACCCTCGTCGGCGGCCGTGGCCCTGGCCAGGTCCCAGGAGTGGATCGTCACGTCGGACACCTGCTCGCGCAGGTAGTCCAGCACCGTGACGGTGTCGTAGGAGAGCTGCACCGGGGCGTCCGCCTGCGCATCCTGCCAAGCCTCCGTGGCGCGTGCCGAGTAGGTGTGCCACTCCGCGGCGAGGTCGTCGCCGAGCGGTTCGACCTGACGCCTGGCCTCGGCGAGGGTGAGGCCGGCCAGGAGCGGCGGAATCCACTGCTGCTCCTGCACGACGTGGCGCACGAGGTCACCCACATTCCACTCGACGTCCGGGGTCGGGGCGCTCCAGTCGTCGATGGCGGCCACGCGCACGCTGAATTCATGGTGGGCCTGCTTCTGCAGGGCGAACCAGTCGATGTCGGCTGTGCCCGGTGACGCGTCCGTCATGGCCGTCGAGGATGCGGTTGTGCTGTCGGGGTCTGTAGTCACTGTGTCTGTATTCACGCAGGGCTCAATTCTGTGCTGGTCACGCGTCATCCGCCGAGAACTGATCGTCTCTGTGGGTGTAACGACATCGTGGCCGTGGACATTCCTTGCCGTGCGGGCTGATGTTACGGGTTGCGGAACCCGGTCAGGGTACCGCCGGTGGCGCGCACGCTGAGGTTGAACAACACCGCGTAGATGGCGCCGGAACCCGTCACAAGCACCGTGTTGAGCACCACGACGGCGGCGGCGAAACCCGCCACAGTGTTGCCGTCGAGGATCACGCTGAGGTCGAGCGTCTTCGTCGTGAGGTTCTCATACGAGGAGGTGAGGGTCTTCACCACGTCGGCGTCGCCCAGTAGCTGGGCGACGCCGAAGATGAACGCCACCGTCACGACATTCAAGCACACCGATACCACCAGGGCGAGTTTGGTGCTGGACCACACCCCGATATGGGCGAGGGTCAGCTGCATCTGACGCGTGGGCGTGCCGTGCTCCGCCTTGCGGGCGAGCTTCTCGGCCACGTCGGTCACCGGGTCCCCCCGCCCGGTGCCTCCGTCTGGCCGGGCAGGGTCCCCCGGACCACGCCCTCCCACCGTCCGGCTGAGTTCCCCCGAACTGACCGTCGCCGAATCGTGTTCCCCCGAGTGGCTCTGTTCCCCTGGCTTCCGAGCCGTACCGCTGCATAATTCCCCCGAACCGGTTATCCCCTTAGCTATGAATGTCCGGGAGGTGCGGATTCGTCTCACTCGACGTCAGAAACTTTTTCCGTCGATTCGGCGTGCAGCACCCTGGCCGCCCGGACCGGGCAATAGATTCGTGAGTGACGCAACGCCGCAACGGCGCCGCCGTCTCCGTTTGAAAAGAGGAACCCATGTCCGGTGCCATTGCCGTGATGCAGCCACGCGACCTGCCCGCCGCGAGTTTCGTGTCCTTCGCCCGGCGCGCGGAGGAACTCGGTTTCGACGAGATCTGGGTCGTCGAGGATTGCTTCTTCCGCGGCGGAATCGCCCAGGCGGCGGTGATCCTCGCCGCCACCAGCACCATCGTCGTGGGCATCGGCATCCTGCCCGCCGCGGCTCGGAACCCCGTGTTCGCGACCCTGGAGGTCTCGACCCTGGCCGAACTCTTCCCCGGCCGGCTGCGGGTTGGCGTGGGCCATGGCATGCCCGGCTGGATGAGACAGGCCGGAATCTGGCCGGCCAGCCCCCTGGGCATGCTCGCCGAGAATCTCGATGTGATGCGCGCCCTCCTGGGCGGCGCGAGCGTGACCGAGTCCGGCCGGTACACCCGGGCAGATGCTGTGAGCCTGGCCAGGCCGCCGGCGAGCGTTCCGCCAGTCCTCGCCGGGGTGCGCGGACCCAAGTCGCTCGCCCTGGCGGGCGGGGCCGCCGACGGAGTGGTGCTGGCGGAACCCGTCACCCCCGAGTACCTGGCAGAGGCCCTGGCCGCCCTCGACGCCGGGCGCGCTGGCGAGCCCTCCGCTTTCGGCTTTCCCGGCATCCGCCCGCCCGCCCCGGCGCCAGCGGCACGGCACGTGGTCGCCTACAACGTGGCCGCGGTCGACGAAGACCCCGGGCGGGCCAGGGACGCGGCGCGCGCGGCACTCGAGTGGATCGGAGAGGCGGACTGGGCTCCCCACATCCGAGTGCTCCCCTTTGCGGCCGAGTTCACGGCCCTGCGGGCGTCGAGCTCCAGCCGCGGCGAGTTCGCCCGTGCCCTGCCGGACTCCTGGGTCGACCAGCTGGCCGTCGTCGGCACCCCCGCGGCCGCGCGCCGCCGGATCGACGAGCTTCACGCGGCCGGGGCGACGAGCGTCGTCCTGATCCCGGCCAGCGACGACCCTGTGAATGCGCTGGAGTCGCTGTCCGCGGTCCTGTCCGCTGACCCGGCCGACGCCTAGGCTGGGGAACCCGCACAGAAGGAGAACGCACATGGGATTCCTCGATCGCCTCTGGGGCCGCCCCGAAGAGCCCGAACAGCCCCGGCGCAGCTCAGCCCCGGGCAGCACGGAAGCACCTCGCCGCACGGAGGATGAGATCGCGGTGGAACGTTATCGGTACCTCCTGCGCACCGCACCGCCGGAGACCATCGAACAGGTGCACACCGAGGCGTTCAGCAAGCTCACGGACGAACAACGTGACCTGCTTTTCCGCCAGCTCACGGACAACGCCATGGAGGGGGAACGCCCTGCCAACGCGGAACCGGCCACTCTGGCGAAGTCCGCCACCCGAGCCGAGCTGCGCCAGCCCGGCACTCTGGACCGCGCCTTCGGCGGCGACCAGGCCGGCGGCCGCCAGGGCCCGGGCTTCGGCAGCATGCTCGGCGCCTCCCTGCTCGGTACTGTGGCCGGGTACGTCGTGGGCTCGGCCCTGGTCAGCACCTTTCTTCCCGATGCGGGCGGCGAAGCGGATGCGTCCGCCGATGCGGGATCCGAGGACGCGTCCGCCGACCCGGGTTCCGACGCCGGCGGCGACGCCGGGGGATTCGGCGACTTCGGCGGCGGTGACTTCGGCGGTGACTTCGGCTTCTGACCACCCGTTCGGCCCCGTCCGGCCGTGCAGCCGTTATTATCGAATGTAGTTTCGAACTCTCGCGGCCTGGGCGGCAGAAAGGTGCGCTGCATGAGCAAGCAGGACGGCAGTGACCGGCAGACGACGGGGATCGACGTCGATGACAGCACGGCCACCATGCTGCACATCGACATGGATGCGTTCTTCGCCTCCGTCGAGCTGCTTGACCACCCCGAGCTCGCCCACTTGCCCGTCATCGTGGGTCACCGTTCCGGTCGCTCGGTGGTGACGGCGGCGAACTATGTGGCCCGCAAGTACGGCGTCAACTCGGCCATGCCCATGGCGATCGCTCTGCGCCGCTGCCCGGCCGCCGTGGTACTCGAACCGCATATGAGCAGATACGCGGAGGTGTCCCGGCAGGTGATGGGCATCTTCGCCGACATGACCCCGCTGGTCGAGCCGCTCAGTATCGACGAGGCCTTCCTCGACGTCGCCGGTGCCCGCCGCCTGCACGGGTCGCCCGCCGAGATCGCGCAGAAGATCCGCGCCCGGGTCTTCGCCGAGACCGGGTTGACCTGCTCGGTGGGAGCCGCCTCCACGAAGTTCGTGGCCAAACTGGCCTCCGGCCGGGCCAAGCCCGACGGCCTGCTGGTGATCCCCGCCGACGACACGATCGGGTTCCTGCATCCGTTGCCCGTCGGAGCGCTCTGGGGCGTCGGGGCCACGACCGAACAGGCCCTGCTGGCGCTCGGGCTCCGCCACGTGCGCGACATCGCCCACGCCTCCCGCGAGACGCTCGAACGCGCAGTGGGGGTGGCCGGCGCGCAGAAGCTGCACGACCTGTCCTGGGGCATCGACCACCGCTCGATCAACCTGGAGCGCGAGGAGAAGAGCATCGGACACGAGGTCACCTTCGAACACGATGTCACGGATGTCGCCCGGTTGCGCAGCGAACTGCTGCGGCAGTCGGACGCCGTGGCTGCGAAGCTCCGCGGCAACGGTCTCGTCGCGCGCACCGTGGTGCTCAAGCTGCGGTACGCGGACTTCAGCACCGTGACCCGCTCCCGCACCCTCGCCGACCCCACCAACGTGGGCCGGCGCATCTACGAGGAGGTCGCCGCGAGCTTCGATGTGCTCGCCGCGCGGGGCATCCGGGTGCGCCTTATCGGGGTGCGTGCCGAGCAGCTGGGCAACGGCGACGGGTCCGGGCTCGGCCTCTGGGACGACGACGACGATTGGCGGGAGGCCGAACTGGCCGTCGACACCGTCACCGCGCGCTTCGGGCGGGGCATCGTGCGCCCGGCCTCCCAACTGGGCGGGGGCAGCGCGCCGAAACGGGACGTGCACCCGTTCGGTACTCCGGATGCCGGACCCGCGAGTCGGCCGGATCAGCACCGGCCGTGACCTGCGGCCGTGACATCCGGCCCGGCGCGGCGGCCTGCTCCTGACCGGTTCGGGGGAGTGGGGGTAGCCTTTCAGTATTACTAATCTCGCCTTGAAGCTCGCAGAAAACGCTCGGTACATCGGTGTGCGGTCCGCCTACGGAGACCCCGTGCAGATCGAGGGCGTCACGATAGTGCCCGTCGCCCTCGTGCAGTACGGCTTCGGCGGCGGCGGCGAGGGCGACGACGCCGAGGGCGCGGCGGGCGGCGGCGGCGGGGGCATGGCCATCCCGATCGGTGCCTACGTGAAGTCGGGCGGGGCCGCCCGGTTCGAGCCGAACGTGATCTCCCTGCTCGCCGTCGGCATCCCCTTCGTGTGGGTGAGCGGCAAGGCCATCGCGCGCATCATCCGCGCGCTCAAGCGCTAAGCCAGGGCCAGCACGCCCCGCGCGGGGGAGCGGAAACCGCCTCCCGCCGCTTCGCCGTACCCGCAGCCGGTCTATACTCGAATCGAACACGGGAGTCCGGTGAACCGGGCTGAGAGGAAGCTACTTCAGCTTCGACCGTCGAACCTGATCTGGATCATGCCAGCGCAGGGAGGCTTCTCAATCCCGTGCCCTGTATTCATCTACGGAAAGGGCACGACCAGTGCATGCATCAACGAACCGTTTGACCGCGTCGACACCCCGCACGCCTCGCGTGCTGAAATGGCGCGTCGTGGACATCGTCGTGGCCAGCGTCATCGGCGTCGCCAGCGGCGTCATCTTCTGGGCGTGGGGACTGGCCTGGTCGCCGCTCAGCGCCCTGCTCGCCTTCACCCCCGGCCTGGAAGGACTGCTCGCCGGCGGCTGGCTGTTCGCCGGCGTTCTCGGCGGACTGATCATCCGTAAACCCGGAGCGGCCGTCTACACCGAGGTCGTCGCAGCGGTCGTCTCCATGCTGATCGGAACCCAGTGGGGATTCTCGACGCTGATCTGGGGCATCATCGAAGGCCTCGGGGCCGAGATCGTCCTCGCGCTCTTCCTCTACGCGAACTGGCGGCTGGGCGTGGCCCTGCTGGCCGGCGCCGGCGCCGGCGTGGCGGTCGGCCTGCTCGACACGACCTTCACGAGTTATGCCGCCCTCGACGTCGGCTACAAGGCCGTCTACATAGTGTCCGCCGTCGTGTCTGGCACCGTGCTCGCGGGCCTGCTGTCCTGGCTTGCCGTGCGGGGATTGGCCCGCACGGGCGCGCTCAGCCGGTTCGCGGCCGGTCGGGAGGCGAGCCGGGTCGGCCTGCCGGTCCAGAACCTGCCGGACCAGAACCTGCGGGACCAGAACCTGCCGGACCAGGACGGGTCTGGCCAGAGCACTCTGCGGCAGACCGAAACCCCGTCGCAGACCACGCGGTGAGGGTGGGCGGATGCCTGCTCCGACGCCGCGGGATGAGCGCGTGACCGGCGCGAGGGTCACGGCCTCCGGCTGGGGCTGGCGGCACGCCGGACGCAGCCGCCCGGCGGTCTCCGGACTCGATCTCGACATCCGCCCCGGCGAGCGGGTCCTCGTGCTCGGACCCAGCGGGGCCGGGAAGAGCACCCTGATGCACGCCCTGGCCGGGGTGCTCGGTGACGACGAAGACGGCGACGAGACCGGCGAGCTGCTCATCGACGGGATCCGGCCGCGTCAGGCGCGCGGCCGGGTCGGTCTCGTGCTGCAGGACCCCGACTCGCAGGTGGTCCTGGCCCGCGTCGGCGACGATGTCGCGTTCGGCTGCGAGAACCTGGGTGTGCCCAGGACCGAGATCTGGCCGCGGGTGACCCAGGCCCTCGACGAGGTCGGGCTGGACCTGCCCCTGCGGCATCCGACCAGCGCGCTCAGCGGCGGCCAGAAACAGCGGCTGGCCCTGGCCGGCGTGCTCGCCATGCGACCGGGCCTGGTGCTGCTCGACGAACCGACCGCGAACCTCGACCCCGAGGGCGTCGTGGAGGTGCGCGATGCCGTGCACCGTTCGGTGCGGGCCTCGGGCGCGACCCTCATCGTGATCGAGCACCGGGTGGCGGTCTGGCAGGACATCGTGGACCGCATCATCGTGCTCGACCCGGCCGGCGGCATCTTGGCCGATGGGGCCACCGCATCGGTGCTCACGGCGGAGGGCGCCCGGCTGGCGGCCGCGGGAGTGTGGATTCCGCGCTTCCCGCCCGCTCGTCCCCGGCGGCGCCCGCTGCCCGAGCGCACCGGCGAGGTGCTCCTCAGCACCGTCGGTCTCGCCGTGGGTCGGGTGCCCTTTGCCCGCCGGCAGCCCGTGGTGGTGGCCGAAGGGATCGACCTCGACGTGACGGCGGGCACCGCGACGGCGATCACCGGGCCCAACGGTGCCGGAAAGTCCACGCTCGCGTTGACCCTCGCCGGGCTCCTGGCACCGGCCGAGGGACAGCTGACCGCCACGGCCGCCCTGACGGCAGTCGCCGCAGGCGGCCCAGTGCGCGCAACCGGACGCGGACCCCGGCGCGGAAGCCTCCCGGGTGCCGACCCGCACTCGTGGCGCTCCCGTGACCTCCTCGAACGCATCGGCACGGTGTTCCAGGATCCTGAGCACCAGTTCCTGGCCGGATCCGTGCGGGACGAACTCGCCATCGGCCCGCGCGCCCTCGGCCTCGGCGACGTCGCCGTGGCCGACCGCGTCGACGGCCTCCTCGACCGGTTGCGCCTTGAGCACCTCGCCGAGGCCAACCCCTTCACCCTGTCCGGCGGCGAAAAGCGCCGGCTGTCGGTGGCGACAGTGCTGGCCACACGGCCCCGGCTCCTGATCCTGGACGAACCCACCTTCGGGCAGGACTCCCGCACCTGGTCGGAACTGGTGCGGCTGCTTGCCGAACTCCTGGACACGGGCACGGCCGTGGTCGCCGTCACCCACGACGATCACTTCGTCGACGCCCTCGCGGATGCCCGCTTCGTGATGGCGCCCGCAGCCGGCCCCGCATCGGCCGGCGCGATCTCGACGGGCACGATCGTTCCCGCATCCGCTCCGACGCCGACGACAGCGGCCGAGACGGGTGCGCCATGAGCATGATGACCCCCGAGATCCGGCCCAGCGCCATCGCCCGGGTGAACCCGGTCGCCAAACTCGCCGTGGCCCTCCTGATCAGCTGTGCGTTGATGCTCTCCATCGACTGGGTGTCGGCGGCGACGGCGCTGCTGCTGGAGGCCGTGCTGCTGGCCTGGTGCGGGCTGAACGCCCGGCAATTCTGGTTGCGCACTGCCCCGGTCTGGATCGCCGCTCCCTTCGGGATTCTCACCACGGTCCTCTACGGGCAGGATTCCGGTGCGGTGCTCTGGGGCGCCGGCCTCGTCACGATCACCGAGGGGTCGGTGGCGCTCGGACTCGCGATCGGTCTGCGGGTGCTGGCCATCGGCATCCCGGGCATTGTGCTGCTCGCCACGACCGACCCGACCGACCTCGCCGACGGCTTGGCGCAGGTAGTACGCCTGCCCGCCCGATTCGTGCTCGGTGCCCTGGCCGGTCTGCGGCTCGTGGGCATGTTCATCGACGACTGGCACTCGCTCGCCCTGGCCCGACGGGCCAGAGGGGTGGGCGACGGCGGCGGACTGCGCGGCCGGGCGCGCCGGTTCGCCGGCTTGGCGTTCGCCCTGCTGGTGCTGTCGGTGCGCCGGGGCAGCAAACTCGCCACGGCCATGGAGGCCAGGGGCTTCGGCAGTGACGAACCGCGCAGCTGGGCTCGGGAATCGGTCTTCGGCCGCCGTGACGTCGTGGTCGTGGCCCTGGGCCTCGCCATCGCCGCCGCGGCGATCGCGGCGGCCGTGCTGGCGGGAACGTGGCGTTTTGTCCTCGCCTGATCTGAGCGCTGCGGTGGCGGTGCCGCCCGGCTCCGGCGCGCCCGCCGATGCGACGGGTAGCGGCGCCCTACTGGCCCCGGTGCTTCACGCGGTGCGGGCCTTCGGCCGCCACCGGGCGGGTGGGCGGGCCGTGGTGCTCATCGACGGTCCGAGCGGGGCGGGAAAGAGCACCCTCGCGGATGCCCTCGTGACAGCCTGGCCGGGACCGGTCGCGCCGACCATGGTGCGGCTCGACGACATCTATCCGGGCTGGGCCGGGCTGGAGGCGGCGATCGAGCACATCCGCACGCAGGTCCTCGTTCCCCGCCGCGACGGGGCCCCGGCCCGGTGGCGCCGGTTCGACTGGGGGAGAGAGGCTGCGGCCGAGTGGCACGCCGTGCCCGCCGACCGGCCGCTGATCGTCGAGGGTTGCGGCACCCTGGCCCGTGCCCACGAGTCCGTGAGCGATGTGCGGGTGTGGCTGGATGCCGACGACGGCATCCGCAAACAGCGCGCCCTGGCCAGGGACGGCGGGGTGTTCGAGGCGCACTGGGACCAGTGGCAACAGGATTGGGCGGGCTACCGCGACCGGGAGACGCCCGAGCGGCAGGCCACGGTGCGGCTGCTGGCCACGCCGCCGCGCTCTGGCCCTCAGTCGGCTGCAGCGGACACGCCGTGGAACCCAGCCGAAAACGCGTCTCCGCAGTAAGTTGGGGGTATGACAACACCCCAGAGTGAGAACACCGAATACACCGTCGAGTTCGTGGACGGCCCCCTGGAGGGTCAGACCGACACCCGCGTGCTCCTGCACGGCAAGCACGACGAACGCATCAGCATGGTCGCCGCCGTCGACAGCATGGAATCGCTGTTCTGGTACGACGAGGTCGACGCCCGCGAGGTGCAGGGCAAGCTGCACGTGCGCTACGCCTTCGACTCCAGCGACAGTGACCCCGTCGAGTCGAACGACGAGCCCGATCGGGGCTCAGCTCTCTAACACCACAGCAGGTCAGCGCCGGTCCCGGGATACCCGGGCCGGCGTTTGCTGTATCGCCGCTCTGTCATGTCGGCGCCGTGTTGTGTGGGCGCTGCCGCTCGTGTGGGCGCCGTGTTGTGTGGGCGCTGCCGCTCGTGTCGGCGGGGTGCTACTGGGCGTCGATGAGCGCGGTGATCAGCGGAATCGGGTGCAGCAGGCGCCAACCCGGACCGGGGTCGGTGAGGCTGCTCTCCAGTTTGAGGTTCGACGAGACGCTCTCACCGAACGCGTCCACCGTGACCCGGCCGACACTGCTGCCCGCGCGGCCGGTGGCCACGGCGTCGAGGTCCACGACGGCTTCGCCCGGGGTGGCGGCCTGCCAGCCGAAGCGGGTCTTGGGCGTACCGACCACGGCATCGGCGGTGTCGCCCCACTCGGTCGTCAGGGTGGCGTAGGCGTCCCCCTGGGTCAGCACCGGCAGCTGGGTGACCCCCGCGCGGGCCGAAGCCATCAGGGCCGTCAGATCGGTGGTGAGCGTGTCGTAGTCGGGTTCGCCGAGGAACGCGCCCGCGAACGTGAAGGTCTCCGTGTCGACGGTCACCGCGGCGGTGAAGAGGAAGCAGACGCCGCCGGCATCCGTGTAGCTGCGCGAGATGCCGGTGATGCCCTCGTCGGGCAGGTAGGCGGTGGTGTTGTTGACCCCGCGTTGGCCTACCAGCGCCGAGGCGGGCTTGGCGATGATGTCCGCGATGACCGGGTTGGTTGCGGCGAGTGCCGCGATGCCGGCCAGGTCGGCGCCCGTGCCGGCGCTCCCGTCGGACAGCCCGTTCGCATCGACGACGGTCGTGTCGCCCATCCCGTTGGCGTCCAGCCACTCGTTGGCGGCGGCGAGGTACGCGTCGACGGAACCGAACGCCCACCGGGCGAGGGTGTCGGCATGGTTGTTGCTGGAGCCCAGGATCATGGCCTGCAGCATTTCGCGTTCGGTCCAGCTCTCCCCGGGGAACACGATGACGGTCCGGGCGTCCTCGGCGGTGTAGTCGAGGTAGTCCTGGTAGTCCGCGGTGACGAGCGAGTACGCCGGGCCGGCCTCGCCCACCGCGAGGGGCTTGGCGTCGAGCACCACGAGGGCGGTGATGATTTTGGCGGCAGATGCCATCGGCAGGGCTTCTGCGCCCCCACCGGTCGCGATCGGGGTTGCGCCCAGTGCCGCCGCGCCGTCGGTGGCGGCGGCCGTGTCGGCGTCGGCGGCTTCCGAGACCGGGGTGAGGGCCAGGATGCCGCTCGTTCCGGCGGCTGGAAGCGCCGGGGTGGATGCCGCGACCGGAGCGTCCGGTGTGGTGAGCGTCACAGCGGCGGTGGGCAGCGGGCCCAGCAGGGTGGCGGGTCCGTAGACTCCGATCATCAGGATCACGAGCGTTCCCACCGAGATACCGATCACACGGCCGGGACGAAATCTGCTCATGGTTCAGGGTAGCCGGTCCGGGTCAGGCCCAGCCGAGCTCGTGCAGCCTGTCGTCGTCGATGCCGTAGAAATGCGCGATTTCGTGCACCAGGGTCACGTGCACCTCGTCTCGGAGCTCCTCGAGATCGGCCACGATGGCCAGCAGGGGCTCGCGGAAGATGATGATGCGGTCGGGCATCTCGCCGAAGCCGTACTGGCCCCGTTCGGTCAGGGCCACGCCGTCGTACAGGCCGAGGGTGTCCAGGCTGCCGTCTTCGGGACGGTCCTCCACCACGAAGATGACGTTGTCGAGGCCATCGACCATGTCGTCGGGGAGCAGATCGAGTTCGTCGATGACGAGACGTTCGAAGTCGTCGTGGCTGAGCATGAGCATCCACTCAGCATGACACGCGTTAAAGCAGAAAGCCCCGGCCTGTTGAGACCGGGACTGTTCTGACGTGGGGTGAGTAACGGGGCTTGAACCCGCGACCTCCTGGACCACAACCAGGCGCTCTACCAGCTGAGCTATACCCACCATGTGCTGCTTCCCTCTGTCAGCGAAGGCAACTCAAGAATTCTATTACACGTTTGGGGCGAAGTTGTTCACAACGGCCGCTGCGTGCGATTTTGCTTCGGCACTCGTGGGTCCGGGGTCGGCCACGAAGACGCTCTGGCGGTAGTACGCCAGTTCGCGAATCGACTCGAGGATGTCTGCGAGGGCCCGGTGGCCACCGTCCTTGGCGGGAGCGTTGAAGTACGCGCGCGGGAACCAACGGTGGGCGAGTTCCTTGATGGAGGAGACATCCACGTTGCGGTAGTGCAACTGCTTGTCCAGGCGCGGCATGTACCGGGTCAGGAAGGCGCGGTCGGTGCCGATGGAGTTGCCCGCGAGGGGAGCGCGCTGGTCCTCCGGCACAAAACGCAGCACGTATTCGAGCACCTGATACTCGGCCTCGGCCACGCTGACGCCGTTCGGGATCTCCTCGATGAGCCCGGACGAGGTGTGCATATTGCGCACGAAGTCGCCCATGTTCTCCAAGGCGGAGGCATCTGGCTTGATCACGATGTCGAGCCCGGGGTCGAGGATGTTGAGGTCGAAGTCCGTGACGACCACCGCAATCTCCACGAGTTCGTCGGTATTGATGTCGAGCCCGGTCATCTCACAGTCGATCCACACCAACCGGTCACTGCTGTTTGTCATGGGGCGAGTCTAGCGGTGGGCCCCGAGGGCTCATCGGGCCGGTTGGCTCGTAGACTTGCCCCGATGCTTACAACACTCGCCGTCCTGCTGCTCATCAACGCCGTGTGGAACGTGGTGGTCTGGCCGCGATTCTACAAGCGGGTCAGCCAGGACGACCGCGCCCGGGACGCGTCGGGCAAGCCGACGCGCTTCCTCATCGTGCACGCCGTGCTGGTGGGCGTCTCCCTGCTTCTCGCCGCCGTGTCGGCCGTCGTGGCCGTCATCGCGCTGGTCAACGGTTAGGAGCCGCACATGGACCTGATCTTCTTCTCCTCGGCGTTCTGCGAGCCGTGCCTGCAGACCCGCGCGATTCTCGCCGAGGTCGAACGGCTCGTCCCCGCCGCGAGCGTGCGGGAGCTGGACGTGGCCAGGGACAACGCCGAGGCCGAGGCGGCCGGCATTCGCAACACCCCCACGATCGTCGTGCGGAACGCTGCCGGTGACGAGGTGTTCCGCGCGTCGGGTGTGCCCACGCTCGCGCAGGTCCTGGTCGCGACCGCGAAAGCCCTCTGAACCGGTCCGTGCGACGGGTGCCCGACCTGCGGGCGAGGTCCGGTGCGCGACTGCGGTATCGTTGAAGCGCTATGCGCCCCCGTAGCTCAGGGGATAGAGCAGGAGCCTTCTAATCTCTTTGTCGCAGGTTCGAATCCTGCCGGGGGCACAGCACAACCCCGCCGGCTGGTCCGGCGGGGTTGTTTTTTTCTGCGGCAGCTCGGCGCACGGATGTGCAACGCGGCACTCGCACGTGAGGCTCCCAGCTCAGATATGGCTGCCCTCGAGGTCTGACTTGGTAGATTCGTGGCATGCGAGAACATCAGGCGCGAATCATCGCGGAACTGCACGTCACCCCGACTATCGACCCGGCTGCCGAGATCCGTCGCCGGGTTGACTTCCTCAAGGATTACCTGTTGGCCAGCGGCGCGAAGGGTCTGATCCTGGGCATCAGCGGCGGCCAGGACTCGTCTCTGGCCGGACGGCTCTGCCAACTCGCCGTCGAGGAGCTCACCGTGGAGGGGCACACCCCGCGGTTCGTGCCCGTGCGGCTGCCCTATGCGGTGCAGCGCGACGAGGACGATGCCCAGCTCGCCCTGGAGTTCATCGGCGCGGAGTCGAACCTCACCTTCAACATCCAGCGCGCCGTCGATGGCTTCGAGGCCGAGTTCGCCGACAGCACCGGCGCGCCCATGCCCGACTTCGACAAGGGCAACGTGAAGGCCCGTTCGCGGATGATCGCGCAGTACGCCATCGCCGGAGCCAACGGGTTGCTCGTTGTCGGAACCGACCATGCCGCTGAGGCCGTCACGGGGTTCTTCACCAAGTTCGGTGACGGTGGCGCTGACCTGCTGCCGCTGACCGGCCTCACCAAGCGCCAGGGCCGGGCCCTGCTGATGGAGCTCGGCGCGCCCGAACACCTGTACCTCAAGGCGCCAACGGCCGACCTGCTCGACGACAACCCCGGCCAGACCGACGAGGCCAACCTCGGCATGCAGTACGAGCACATCGACGACTTCCTCGAGGGCAAGGACGTCGACGCCGACGTGGCCGAAGCAATCGAGCGGCGGTATCTCAGCACCGAGCACAAGCGCCAGGTTCCGGCATCCCTCTTCGACGACTGGTGGAAGTAGCGGAGCAGACGTTGCCGTGACAGCAGAAAGGCCGGCCCGCTCGAGAGCGGGCCGGCCTTTCTGCGTGGTGGTTACGGGTTGGGCAGCGGAGCCGGACGTACCTCGAGGGCCTGCACGTCGTCCAGCAGACGCTGCGTCTCCGTGGACGGGTACGCCGTCCCACCCGCGGCCGGTGCGGAAGCCGACGCGGGAACATACCCGAGGGGCTGCGGGCTGGAGGTCGACGGCGTGGCCGGGGCGGCGTGCTGGTCGTGGTGCTGCTGAGCCACCCAGGCGTCCTGCTCGGCCAGGAGGTTCTTCTCCGTGGTCGTGTTCTGCGTCTTCCACCGGTCCAGGTCGCCCTGGAAGATCTTGCGGGCGCGAGACGGCTTGTTCTGCCAGTCGATCAGGCGGTCGCGGAACTCCACGAGAGCTGGCTCGAGCTGGTAGCCGAACGTGGCCGAGCTGCGCTTGAGCTCGGCGAGCTGGTGGGCGGCCCAATCGGCCGCGATGTTAGCGCCCTTGATGGGCAGCAACCGCACCTGGATGTCGGCCAGGCCGACGGCGCGGTCGTTCAACACCTGCTCCTGCGGAGTCAACGAGTTCCAGACCGACGCCTCGGTCGCGGCATCCACGATGGTGCCGATGGCCGAGGCCTTGAGCGCACGGTCGTGCTGGGCGATCAGACGCTTGATCGCGCCACGGGCGATCCAGGCAGCCAGGAGGCTGGCCACGATAATGGCGACGATCAGCACGACGGCGCTGAAAATCACGGGCTGGTTCCTGGTCGCTGAGAGCCAGGTTACGAAATCATTCCACCACTGCATGTGCGGAAGCGTACCGGCCAGAACCAGTGCGGGCCGGGAGCACCCACGGCGTGGCAGAACTCGCCACCCATTTGGCTACTGCCGGGCCGGCGCGATGCCGAGGGTGTCACGGCTGAACATCGCGGCGCCGGCTACGGCCGCGGGCATCGCCACCACGGCGACGAACGGGATGAGGAAGAGCAGGTAAGCGGCCGCCCCGAAGCCGATGGCGACCGGCCGGCGGGAACGGAGTGCCCGCCGCCGGTCCCTGAGGGTGTACCCGCGGGCGTCGAAGGCCAGACCGGTGAGCTCGATGCTCAGCAGCCAGCCACCGAGCACGGCTCCGAGCGCGGCCACGAGCACCGGTCCCACGAGCGGCACGAAACCGCCGGCGAGCAGCAGCAGGCCCACGCCGACGGCAGGCAGGAGCAGCCGCAGGGCGTCGCCGACGGCACGCCCCAACGAGCGCCAGAAGCCGCGTTGGACGGCGGCCGGCGGGTTGCCCAGCCTGGACTCCACCTCGGTCCAGATGCGCTCGTAGAAGGGGTCGCCCACCACCAGCGTCACCGCCGTGAACGTGTAGACGGCCACGAGGGCGGCCACGACCACGAAGACGAGAGCGGCTGCCACCCGGGTGGTGAGGATGAGGGGTTCGGCCCAGCGGTCGGCGAAGGGTGTGGCCCAGATCACGATGGTGTCGAGGTTGACCAGCAGCACGACGATCCCGGCCAGGTAGACGATGCCGACGAGGAACGCCGGCAACGCGCCGAGCAGCATCAGCCGCGGTGACGTGATCCACAGGCCGAACCCGCGGCCCAGGAACCCCGCGCCGGTCAGGAGATCGCCGAGCAGACCGCGTCGGGTGGGTGCGGCGGGCGCCGCCGGTGTGGCGGGGGAGCCGGCCAGGGAGCCGGCGGGAGGCGTGGCGTCGGGCCCGCCTGCCGCGGGTCTGGCGGCGGGCTCGGGCATCGACTCGGGCGGCATCGTGTCAGCGTACCGGTGGTCGGCCCGGCCCGGCCAGTCAGGTGGAGGGGCACACCTCAGCGGAAGCAGTCCGCGGCGTCGTCGATCCGCCAGAACGCTCCCAACTCGATGCGCCGCGACGCGCCGAGCAGCCGGCGGGCCAGGTAGCGTTCGGTGTCGCCGTGACCCGCTCGCTCGATGTGGCCGACCACGGCCCCCGATCTGTCGACCACACGCCACAGTCCGTCGCGAACGGACACGAGACTGGGCCCGTGACGGTGCGCGGGAGTGGGACGGGCACTGTTCGGGCGGGTGTCTGCTGACAACGTGATCATCGGGATCTCCACTGCGACGGCGGGTCTGAATTGCGGATGCCCTCACGGTAGAGGCGACCACCGACATCCGAACGGATGCCGGCAGCCGCCGTGGCCTCGTACTAGTTCATGCCGGCTAGTTCATGCCGGTGCCGTGCACGGCGTACGGTTCGATGCTGGCGATCTCGTCGGCGTCGAGGGCCGGTGCCTCAAGGGCGGCGACGGTCTGCTCGAGCTGGCCGATGCTGCTGGCCCCCACGAGCACACTGGTCACCTGCGGCTGGCGCAGGATCCAGGTCACGGCGAGCTGAGCGAGGGTCTGGCCGCGGTCCGCCGCGATGGTGTTCAGAGCGCGGGCGCGCTCGAGATATGTCTCGCTGAGCGAGTTCTCGTTGAGGAACCGGCTGGTGGCCACACGGGAGTCGGCAGGAACGGTGCCGCCGAGGTAACGGTCGGTGAGCAGGCCCTGGGCGAGGGGGGAGAAGACGATGCTGCCCATACCGAGCTGGTCGAGCACCGGGAACAGGCCCTCTTCGATGTGGCGGTCGAACATGGAGTAGCGCGGCTGGTGGATCAGCAGCGGAATCTTGTGCTCGGCCAGGGCGGCGTATGCGCCGACGGTCTGCTCCGGGCTGTAGTTGGAGATGCCGGCGTAGAGCGCCTTGCCGGACTGCACGGCCGTGGCCAGGGCGCCCATGGTCTCCTCGATGGGGGTTTCGGGGTCGGGGCGGTGCGAGTAGAAGATGTCGACATAGTCCAGGCCGAGGCGGCCGAGGCTCGCGTCGAGGGAGGAGAGCAGGTACTTGCGGGAGCCGAAATCACCGTAGGGGCCCGCCCACATGTCGTAGCCGGCCTTGCTGGAGATGATCATCTCGTCGCGGTACGGGCGGAAGTCCTCCGCGAAGATGCGACCGAAGTTGGTCTCGGCCGAGCCGGGAGGCGGGCCGTAGTTGTTGGCCAGGTCGAAGTGGGTCACGCCAAGGTCGAAGGCCCGACGTAGGATGCCGCGCTGGGTGTCCAGGGGGCGTTCGTGGCCGAAGTTGTGCCAGAGCCCCAGGGAAAGCGCGGGGAGCTTCAGGCCGCTCTTCCCGGTTCGGCGGTACGGCATCTCGGAATAGCGGTTCTCTGCAGCAGCGAAGGTCATGAAGTCACTCTAGAACCGCCCCTCCTCCACAGTGGAACAGTCAGTGCTCTTGACCACACGTGCGGATGCGATGGTGACGGGCGTGGGCTCGTGGCAGAGAGTGGACGGAGCGCGGTCCCGGGCCACGAACCCGGCACGAGGACTGAACCGGGGCCGCGCCTACCAGCCAACCGCCTCGTGCCAACTGGAGAGAGAAGTGACCGACACCATCGCCCTGACCGGAATTGTGGCAACCACCCCGCGCCATCTCGTCACCAGCTCCGGTCTGGCCATCACCTCATTCCGGTTGGCGTGCCGGCAGCGCCGGTTCGACCGGTCGAAGAACTCCTGGGTCGACGCCGACACCAATTGGTACACGGTGTCGAGCTTCCGGCAGCTCGCGCAGAATGTGGAACAGTCCGTGCGGAAGGGCGAGCATGTCCTGGTGACGGGGCGCCTGCGCATCCGGGACTGGGAGAACCAGGACCGCTCGGGAACCTCCGTGGAGGTGGAGGCCGATGCCGTCGGCCACAATCTCAGCTGGGGAACCACCAGCCTGGTGAGAAGCGTTCCGCCCGCTTCGGCCGAGCAGCCCGGTGCCGAGCAGCCCGGTGCCGAGCAGCCCAGCGGCGACCAGCCGGGCGCTGACCGGCACGACCGTGACCCGTATGGCGCAGCCCAGCCGAGTGCCGGCCAGCCCGCTGCGGCATGGCCGGCGACCGATATGGAAACACGACCCGCATAGACTCGTAGCCTTGGTCGCAGGGCGCGGCCCTGGGGGAGGACGACGCGTGGCCCGCATTCTCGACGCACATACCGGAACCCGACGACGGAGCGTGATCGGGGCAACGAACGTCCTCGGATCGCGCCTGACCGGATTGCGCCTGACCGGATTGCGCCTGGCCGGGGTGGGCCTGATCGGGTTGACCCTGGCCGGCTGCTCCGCCGCACCGGACGATCCCGCCGGCACTCCCACCCAGACGGCGGTCGAGACCCCGGACACGTCGGCGGCACCGGCTGCACCCGAGGATGCCGCCCCTGCCCTCGTCGCCGACGGAACCGCCGCCGACAACCTCGGCTACTTCGACTCGGTCATCGCCGCCATGCTCGCGACGGAACCGAACCCCGTCGGGCGCAGCTATATCGACGCTCTGGTGGCCGCCGGATTCGACAAGTCGGCCATGGAAGTGACCAGCGACACCACCACCAAGGGCGTGCCGGTCGACTCCATCCAGTTCTCCGTGCGGATCACCGACGAGTGCATCGTCGGGCAGAACGGCCCATCCTCAGGCGGTTACCACAGCATCGTGGCACCGACGCTCGCAACCGGAACGTGTCTCGTCGGAGCCACGCGCCAAATAGACTGGTAAACACTATGGCTGAATTCATTTACTCGATGGTGCGCGCGCGCAAAGCCATTGGAGACAAGCTCATTCTCGACGACGTCACGATGTCGTTCTTCCCCGGAGCCAAGATCGGCGTGGTGGGCCCCAACGGTGCCGGTAAGTCCACGATCCTGAAGATCATGGCCGGGCTCGACACCCCCAGCAACGGCGAAGCCCGGCTCTCGCCCGGCTACTCCGTCGGCATCCTGATGCAGGAACCGGAGCTCGATGAGAGCAAGACGGTTCTGGAGAACGTGCAGGAGGGCGTAGGCCCGATCAAGGCGAAGGTAGACAGGTTCAACGAGATCAGCGCCGCCCTGGCCGAACCCGACGCGGACTTTGACACGCTCCTCGAAGAGATGGGCACCCTGCAGGAAGAGATCGACGCCGCCGACGCGTGGGACCTCGACTCCCAGCTCGACCAGGCGATGGACGCCCTGCGCACCCCGCCGGGCGACTACTCGGTGGCCGACCTCTCCGGTGGTGAAAAGCGTCGTGTGGCGCTCTGCAAGCTGCTGCTGCAGAAGCCCGACCTGCTGCTCCTGGACGAACCCACTAACCACCTCGACGCCGAGAGCGTGCTCTGGCTCGAGCAGCACCTCGCCAAGTACCCCGGCGCCGTGCTCGCCGTCACCCACGACCGGTACTTCCTCGACCACGTGGCCGAGTGGATCGCCGAGATCGACCGCGGACACTTGTACCCGTACGAGGGCAACTACTCGACCTACCTCGAGAAGAAGCAGGAGCGCCTGCAGGTGCAGGGCAAGAAGGACGCCAAGCTCTCCAAGCGCCTCGCCGAGGAACTCGAATGGGTGCGCTCCAACGCCAAGGGCCGCCAGGCCAAGTCGAAGGCCCGTCTGGCCCGGTACGAGGAAATGGTCAACGAGGCCGAGCGCGGACGCAAGCTCGACTTCGAAGACATCCAGATCCCCGTGGGCCCGCGCCTGGGAGCCCAGGTCATCGACGCCAAGAAGCTCAAGAAGGGCTTCGGCGACCGCGTGCTGGTCGAGGACCTCTCGTTCACCCTGCCGCGCAACGGCATCGTCGGCGTGATCGGCCCGAACGGTGTCGGTAAGACGACCCTGTTCAAGACGATCGTGGGCCTCGAACCACTGGATGCCGGTGAGCTCAAGATCGGCGACACCGTCGACATCTCCTACGTCGACCAGAGCCGCGGCGGCATCGACCCGAACAAGTCGCTCTGGGAGGTCGTCTCCGACGGCCAGGACTACATCCAGGTCGGCAAGACCGAGGTACCGTCGCGCGCCTACGTGTCGACCTTCGGATTCAAGGGCCCCGACCAGCAGAAGAAGGCCGGTGTGCTCTCCGGTGGTGAGCGCAACCGCCTGAACCTGGCGCTCACGCTCAAACAGGGCGGCAACCTGTTGCTGCTCGACGAACCGACTAACGACCTGGACGTCGAAACGCTCGGCTCACTCGAGAACGCGCTTCTGGAGTTCCCCGGTTGTGCCGTGGTCATCACCCACGACCGGTGGTTCCTCGACCGCATCGCCACGCACATCCTCTCGTATGAGGGCACGGCGGAGGACCCGGGCAACTGGTACTGGTTCGAGGGCAACTTCGAGTCGTACGAGCAGAACAAGATCGAGCGGCTCGGCCCGGACGCGGCCAAGCCGCACCGGTCCGCGTACCGCAAGCTGACGCGCGACTAGGAGACCCATGCGGCTGCACGTTCCCATCCGACTGCGCTGGTCGGACCTCGACGCGTACGCCCATGTCAACAACGCCGAGATGCTGCGCCTCCTCGAGGAGGCGCGCATCGAGGCGTTCTGGTCGAACGACGAGCCGGGGACCGACCCGGCCGGGTCAGTCCCGGCCGGGTCGGTTGCCGGCGGGTCTGAGCCCGCCGTGAGCGCGTCAGCCGATGCGCTACGCGCATCCGTCCCCGCTCTGGCGGGCACCGGGCAGAGCACCGCGGTACTCGACGGACGCCCCGGCGCGGCCACGCTCACGCTGATCGCGCGCCTGGAGATCGAGTACCTGGCCCCGATCCCGTACCTGCGTGCCCCGATCGACGTTCAGTTGTGGATCGGCAAGCTCGGCGGCGCGAGCCTCGACGTGTGTTACGAGGTGCGCGGCCCGGTCGGTCAGGAACCCCAGCGGCTCTACGCCCGCGCCACCACCACGATAGTTCTGGTGGATGCGGCATCGGGACGTCCCCGCAAGATCAACGCGGTGGAGCGGGCAGCCTGGACCCCCTACCTCGAGTTCCCGGTCGACTTCACCCGCAAGTGACCCTTCCGCGAACTGTGAGATAAGCCCCAGAAACCTCGGGTTTTCGGGGCTTAACTCACAGTTCGCGGGCTAGCCGGCCATGACTTTGTCACCGTTCAGGGTGACCTTCACCGGTGGCAGGGGCTCGGTGGCTGGGCCTGTGAGCACCGCTCCGGTGGCCGTGTCGAAGAGGGAGCCGTGACAGGGGCACGCGAGGCCCTCCTGCTGGGGCTGGACGGGGCAACCCTTGTGGGTGCAGATGGCGCTGAACGCCACGACGGTCCCCTCGGTGGGCTGGGAGACGATGATCTGCGACCCGTTCAGCATCACGGCTTGTGCGCCGCCGACCGGTATGTCCGTGAGCGTGGCGACCTCTGTGGGTGTGGCAGTGCCGGCATCCGGGGACCCTGAGGCGGGGTTCGTGGCGTCCGGGGCGCAGGCCGCGAGGGCAAGGGCAGATCCCGCTCCTCCCGCAACGAGAAGGGTGCGGCGGGTGAGGTTGATGGCCGGGCTCATGATTCTCCTCGGTTCAGACGGACACGAAGACGAGGTTAGTCGCGGGGCTTGGGAACCCGCACCATGCCCTCCTGGGCGACCGTCGCGAGCAGCAGGCCCTCGCGGCTGTAGATGCTGCCGGTGGACAGGCCGCGGCCGCCCTGGGCGGAGGGGGAGTCCTGCACATACAGCATCCACTCGTCGACCCGGCCGAAGCGGTGCCACCACATGGCATGGTCGAGGCTGGCCACCTTGAGTCCTGGCGTCGCCCAGGCCAGCCCGTGGCGCCGCATCACGGGTTCCATGATCGAGTAGTCGCTCACGTAGGCCAGGGCGGCACGGTGCAGGTCGGGATCGTCGGGGATGGGCTCGAAGGTCTTCATCCAGATCATCTGTTTGCTGGTGTGCTCGCCGTCGACCGTCAGGTAGATCGAGGAGGGCACGTGCCGCATGTCGAATGGTCGTTCGTTGGCCCAGTGCCGGGCGAAATCATGGTCGATGTGACCGAGGGTGTCGGCGGTGGTGGGCAGCGATTCCGGGTCGGGCAGATCCGTGGGCATGTCCAGGTGATGTTCCAGACCCTCGTCGTCGTCCTGGAACGAGGCGATCATCGACAGGATCGGGACGCCGTTCTGGTACGCCTGGGTGCGGCGGGTGGAGAACGACCGGCCGTCGTGGATGCGGTCGACTGAGAACGTGATCGGGTGGTTGACATCGCCCGGGCGCAGGAAATATCCGTGCATCGAATGCACGTGACGCTCGTCCGGCACGGTGCGCATGGCGGCCACGAGGGACTGCGCGAGCACCTGCCCTCCGAAGACCCGGCCCTGGGGCATCCACTGGGACGGACCGGTGAAAATGTCCTCGCTGGTGCGGGCGCCGGTGTCGGTCAGGTCGAGAGCGGCCAGAAGGCCCTCCAGTGGTGCGTGCATACTGCCTCCTCGTTCACGGTCGGGTCCGGAGACGCCGACGTACCTTGGTAGTTTAGACAGCAGATGAGCCAGTCATTTTCCCTCTCAGATTCCCTATCCCTCGGCGACCTCCAGGTCTACCTTTCGCGCGCCAGCAGGGTGGAGGACGGTTCGGTGCGTCTGGTGTCCGCCGCCGGCGTCCTGGCCGTGTACACCGCGATCCTGTACCCCCGTGGCTTGCTCGACACGAGCCCCACGGTGTTGGGCCTGCGTACCTTCGCCCTGACCGAGCCGGTGGAGCTGGACGTCGTCGTTCCGGTGCGGTCGCTCCTCGACCGCCTGGTGCGCCTCGAGACCGCCGTCACCGATGTGGATGCCCCGGTCACCGTGACCGTGCCGTTGCAGGTGTCCTCGGTGACCTGGGCCGGCATCACGCCGCCCCGCGGGGGTTGGAAGTCGCAGGGCAGCGCATCCGCCGCCGTTCTGGAGGACGCCGCCCGGGAGGGCATCGCCGAGGTCGCAGCCGCCATCCCGACGGGTACCGGCGAACAGCTCGTGCAACGGGTGCGCTCAGAGGTCTGGGGCCGGCCCATCGAGGCGCTCGATTTTGTTCCCACCGGCGCCGGGTTCGCCGCGGTGAGCCTCGGTTTCCTGTCGGCGGATGAGCCGGTGCAGCTGTTCGGGACGGGTCCCTGGACCCGGCTGAGCACCACCCGCGGCCACATCCTGGTGCGGCGCAAGCCCTGGAGCCTGCGCGCCTAACACCCCGCCCATCCCGCGAACTGTGACTTAAGCCCCGGAATTCGGCGGTTTGTGGGGCAAAGCTCACAGTTCGCGGGGGAGGAGCAGCGGGGCTAGAGGGCGGCGGCGACCGCGCGGCCGGCCGTGCGGCCGGAGAAGAGGCAGCCACCGAGGAACGTTCCCTCGAGAGAACGGTAGCCGTGCACTCCGCCGCCGCCGAAACCGGATGCCTCGCCCGCGGCATAGAGGCCGGGCACGGGTTGTCCGTCCGCCGACAACGCCCGGGCCGAGAGGTCCGTTTCGATGCCACCGAGGCTCTTGCGGGTGAGCAGATGCAGTTTCACGGCGATCAGCGGCCCGTTCGAGCGGTCGAGCAGCTTGTGCGGGCTCGCCACCCGGATGAGCCGGTCGCCACGGTAATGCCGCGCCTGCCGGATCGCATTGATCTGGGCATCCTTGCCGAAGTCGTTGTCGAGGGCCCGGTCACGGGCCAGCACCTCGCGCTCCACCCGGGCCGCGTCGATGCGCACCTCGGGGGAGAGTTTCTGCATGCCGGCGATCAGGTCGTGCAGGGTGTCGGCCACGACGAAGTCCTCACCCTTGCTCTTGAATGCCTCGACGGGCCCGGGTGCGCCTGGTGCGACCCGTTTGGCGAGCAGCCGGAGGTCCTTGCCGGTGAGGTCCGGATTCTGCTCGCTGCCGGAGAGCGCGAATTCCTTCTCGATGATCTTCTGGGTGAGGATGAACCAGCTGTGCTGGTACCCGGTCGTCATGAGGTGTTCGAGGGTGCCGAGGGTGTCAAAGCCGGGGAACAGGGGAGCGGGCAGGCGTTTTCCCGTCGCGTCGAGCCACAGTGACGATGGGCCGGGCAGGATGCGGATGCCGTGCCGGGCCCAGACCGGGTCCCAGTTGACGATGCCCTCGGTGTAATGCCACATACGGTCGCCGTTGATCAGCCGGGCGCCGGCGGTCTCGCTGATGGCAAGCATCCGCCCGTCGACGTGGGCCGGAACCCCGGAGAGCAGGTCGGTGGGGGCAGTGCCGAGCCGGGCCGGCCACTGGGCTCGCACCAGGTCGTGGTTGCCGCCGATGCCGCCGCTGGTGACGATGACGGCCGACGCCCGCAGTTCGAATTCGCCGATCACGTTGCGGTTGCTGGCTTCTCCGCGCGCCGCGGTGCTGGGGGCGAGAAGGCTGCCGCGCACGCCGACGACGGTTCCGGTGCCGCCCGCGTCAGCGCCGTCGACGAGGAGCTCGTCGACCTGGTGCCGGTGCAGGGCGGTGACCAGGCCCGCTCGCACACCGTCGCGCACCCGGGCGATGAACGGCTCGAGGATCGCCGGACCGGTGCCCCAGACGATGTGGAACCGGGGCACGGAATTGCCGTGTTGCAGGGCCGTGTAGCCGCCGCGCTCGGCCCAACCGACGACGGGGAAGAACGAGACGCCGCGTTCTCGCAGCCAGGCCCGCTTCTCTCCGGCCGCGAAGTTGAGGTAGGCCTCGGCCCATCGGGTGGGCCAGTAGTCCTCGGTTCGGTCGAACCCGGCGCTGGCAAACCAATCCTGCCGGGCAAGCTCGAGGGAGTCCTTGACCCCCATTCGACGTTGCTCGGGCGAGTCCACCAGGAACAGTCCGCCGAACGACCACCAGGCCTGCCCGCCCAGGGAGGCGGCGGGTTCCTGGTCGACGAGCAGCACCCGTTTGCCGGCATCCACGAGTTCGGCGGTGGCGACCAATCCCGCAAGGCCCGCCCCCACCACGATGACGTCAGCGGATGCGGCACCCTGCGCAGGCAGGCCGGGGCGAGAGGGGCTCATGATGACTCCGTTGTCAGCGAGGGACCGCGGGGATGAGCCGCAGCAGGGGTGTGGATCGTACCTTAGTCGTCGAAAGTGTTGACCATAGCGTGCGCCGCGCGCTCGAGGTAGTCCCAGAGTGTGGCGCGCTGCAGCGGCGGCAGGTCGCAGGAGTCGACGGCGGCCTTCATATGCAGCAGCCAGCGGTCCCGGGCATCCGGATTGACCTTGAACGGCTGGTGCCGCTGCCGGAGCCGGGGGTGGCCGCGCTGTTCGCTGTAGGTGCCGGGGCCGCCCCAGTACTGCTCCAGGAAGCCGGTGAGGCGCTCGGCGGCCGGGCCGAGGTCTTCCTCCGGATACATGGGCTTGAGCACCGGGTCACCGGCCACACCGCGGTAGAACTCGGTGACGAGCGTCTCGAAGAACGGCCGCCCGCCGACCTCCCGGTAGAACGACGGACCGAGCGATTCACCGTTCTCACCCGCGCGCAGGTGAACGCCGGAGGGCCCGGTCGCCGGGATCAACACCGGCCCCTGGGTGGTGGATGTGGCGGCGCCGGCCGGTTCGGTGGGTCGCGGGTCAGTCATCGGTGTCTCCATCGCGTGCTGTGGGCTGGTCGGGGCGCGCCTGGTCGGGCTTGTCGATCGGCCGGGTGCGGGGTTTGGCCTGCTTGGCGGCCGGCTTCGTGGTCGGGGCGGGATCCGGTGCGGTGTGCAGTTCGGCGGTCGGGTCGGTGGGGGCGTCCGAGAACGCGGGGGAGCCATCCTGAATCGGCAGGTGCACGGTGCGGGGTGCCCGCGGTGCCTGATTGCGGGCGATGGACGGCATGCGGGTGGGACGGCCGGCCGCGCCCGGAGCGGCCGGGGACTGCGTGCTCGTGTCGCCGGCGGCCGAGGGCTGGCCAGTCGACGCTCCGGGTGTCTTCGTCGCGCGCGGAGCGGCCGGGCGTTCCGGGGCCGGGGCCGGGGCCGGAACCTTCGCGTTCGCTGCCCCGAGGGCCTCGGCAGCCTTCTGAGCCCGGGTCTTGCGGGGAGCCTTCTTCGCCGGCGGGGCGATAACCGGCAGCGGGGTGGTGCGCGGCGGGCGGGCGCCCTGCACACTCGCGGCCCCCTCGAAGCCCGTGAGGACGATGCTGGAGAGCGACGGCAGCTGCACACCCATGGCGTCGAGCGCTTTCTTGAGCCGGAGTCGTAGCTCGCGGGCGACATCGTCCTTGGCCGTGGTCCGGGTCTTGATCACGATCCGGATGACGATGGCCTCATCCGAGATGGACTCGAGCCCCCAGATCTCGGGCTTCTCGATCACGCGGGAGCGCCACTTCGAGCTGGTTGCCATCTCCACGGCCACGCGGAGCATCTCTGACTGCACGGCATCGACGTCCGTCTTGTACGGCACGGCGAGGTCGATGATCACCCGCGCCCAGCCGTGCGACATGTTGCCGACCCGCAGGATCTCGCCGTTGCGCACGAACCAGAGGGTGCCGTTGACGTCGCGCACCTGCGTGATGCGGATGCCGACGGCTTCCACGACCCCGGTGGCGGGGCCGAGGTCGACGACGTCGCCCACTCCGAGCTGGTCTTCCATCACCATGAAGAGGCCGTTGAGCACGTCCTTGACGATGTTCTGGGCGCCGAAACCGAGGCCGGCGCCGAGAGCCGCTGTGAGAAGTGCAAAGGAGGTGAGGATGTTCTCATCGATCACGGTCACGATGAGCAGAATGGCGATCACCGCGACCAGTACGTTGACGATGTTGGTGAGGACGGAACCGAGGGTCCGTGTCCGCTGCACCGTGCGCACTGCAGCGACAGGAGAGACGTTGAGTGACTGAGTGTCTTCGACGTTCTGAGTCCGCTTGACTCCGGAAACAATCTGCGTCACCACCCGACGGATGGCGACAAGCATCACCCAGCGTGCGAGGAATGCGAACAGGACGATGAAAGCAATCCTGATGATCTTCCATTCTTCGAGGATCGTGTTGGTTGTTGTCCAGAATGAGTCCCATGTCATAGCCGACCAAGTCTATCGAGCGGCCACCGAGTGCTCCCTGAAGGCGCGACGACAATGGCGCCGCACCAGTCCCTGAGGACTCGTGCGGCGCCATCCGGTGCGCTGCGGGATTACTCCTTGTCGCGCGCCTGAACGCGCAGGGAACGCTCCACTCCGGCGAGGTTCTCCACCACGAGACGGCGAAGGGCGGCCGGCTCAGGGTTGGCGTCGAGCCAGGCGCGGGTTGCATCCACCAGTGCCTGGTTCGACAGCGGCGACGGGTAGAGGCCCGTGATGAGCTTCTCGGCGATGGAGTAGCTCCGCTCGGCCCAGACCGTCTGCAGGACGTCGAAGTACTGGGCGACGAACGGCTCGAGCAGGCTCGTGTCGTGGGCGCGCAGGAACCCGGCGGCGGTGACCCGCACGATGGTGTTCGGTGCGGTGTCCACGTCGATGAGCGACGACCAGGCCGCCTGCTTCGCGTCCAGAGTGGGGATCGCGGCACGGGCATTCGCGGCCGACTGGGCGCCGGTGGCGGTGTTGTCCGCGGCCAGGGCGGCGGCGATCTCGGTCTCCCCGGCTTCTCCGCCGGCCACCAGGGCGGCGAGCAGCTCCCAGCTCAGGTCAGTGTCGATGGTCAGGCCGGGCAGGGCGAAGGAACCCGTGCGGAGGCCCGCGATCGCGGCCAGCTGGGCCGGCGTCTCGGCGACGGAGGCGAAGAACTTGACGAACTGGAACTGCGCGTCGCTGCCGGCTTCCGCGCCCTGGGCCAGGGTCCAGAGAGCGTCGCCGACGGCGGTGACGGTGGCGTCCTGGTGCTCGGGGGCCACGTAGTACTGTGCGGCGAGCGACACCTGGCCGAGCACGGTGCGCAGCGTCGTCGACTCTGTTTCGGTGGCGATGTTGCCCAGCACCAGACGCACGAAGTCGCGCGGCGAGGTTTCCGCGTCGCGGGTCGCGTCCCAGACCGAACCCCAGACCAGCGAGCGGGCCAGGGGCTTTCGATCGCGGCGAGGTGCTCGAGGGCCACGGCGTGCGAGGCCGGGTCGAGCCGGACCTTGGCGTAGGCGAGGTCGTCGTCGTTGAGCAGGATCAGGCCGGCGCGGGTGAGGCCGACGAGCTCCGGGACATCCGTCTGCACGCCGTCGACGTCGAGCTCGACGCGGTGGGTGCGGACAAGGGCGCCCTCGACGAGGTCGTAAAACCCGATCGCGAGGCGGTGCGGGCGGATGGTGGGGTAGTCCTCGGTGGCGCTCTGCAGCACGGCGAACGCGGTGATGACTCCGGCCTCGTCGACCTCGATCTCGGGGCGAAGTGTGTTGACGCCGGCGGTCTCGAGCCACAGCGCGGCCCAGCCGGAGAGGTCTCGGCCGCTGGCGGCCTCGAGCTCCACGAGCAGGTCGGTGAGCTCGGTGTTGCCCCAAGCGTGCTTCTTGAAATAGGAGGCGACACCGGTGAAGAAAGCGTCGATGCCCACCCAGGCCACGAGCTGCTTGAGCACCGATCCGCCCTTGGCGTAGGTGATGCCGTCGAAGTTCACCTGCACGTCTTCGAGGTCGGTGATGGTGGCCACGACGGGGTGCGTCGAGGGCAGCTGGTCCTGGCGGTACGCCCAGCTCTTCTCCATCGCGGCGAAGGTGGTCCACGCCTCGGTCCATTCGGTGGCCTCAGCGGTGGCGATGGTCGACGCCCACTCGGCGAACGACTCGTTCAGCCACAGGTCGTTCCACCACTTCATGGTGACCAGGTCGCCGAACCACATGTGGGCCAGCTCGTGCAGGATCGTGACGACCCGGCGTTCCTTGATGGCGTCGGTGACCTTGGAACGGAAGACGTAGGTCTCGGTGAAGGTGACCGCGCCGGCGTTCTCCATCGCGCCGGCGTTGAACTCCGGCACGAACATCTGGTCGTACTTGTCGAACGGGTAGGGGAAGTCGAACTTCTCTTCGTAATAGGCGAAGCCCTGACGGGTCTTCTCGAAGATGTAATCGGCATCCAGGTACTCGAATAGGCTCTTGCGGCTGAACAGGCCCAGCGGGATGATGCGTCCGTCGCTGGAGGTGAGCTCGCTGCGCACAACGGCGTAGGGGCCCGCCACGAGCGCGGTGATGTAGCTGGAGATGGTGTGGGTGGGCTCGAACGCCCAGGTCTTGTTGCCGTTGCCGGCATCCGTGGGTTCGGGGGTGGCGGAGTTGGAGATGACCTCCCAGGTGCCGGGCGCGGTGACCGTGAAGCTGAACGTGGCCTTGAGGTCGGGCTGTTCGAAGACCGCGAAGACCCGGCGGGAGTCGGGCACCTCGAACTGGCTGTACAGGTACACCTCGTTGTCGACGGGGTCGACGAAACGGTGAAGTCCCTCGCCGGTGTTCGTGTAGGCAGCGTCGGCGACGACGGTGAGTACGTTCTCGGCCGCGAGGCCATCGAGCTGAATCCGGATGCCGTCGCTGACGACGGCCGGATCGAGCTCGGCACCGTTGAGGGTGACGCTGTGCACGCTTTCGGTGATCGCATCGATGAAGGTCGAGCTGCCGGCCACCGCGCTGAAGGCGACGGTGGTGGTGCTGGCGAAGGTCGTCGGACCCGTCGTCAGGTCAAGTGTGACGTCGTAGCTGGTCACGCTGACGAGCGCCTTGCGCTCCTGGGCTTCGATCCTGGTGAGGTTTTCTCCGGGCAACGGTATTCTCCATCTTCGTTTCGCGGCGCTTCTGGCGCTGTCGCGTAGAGAATAAGCCTAGCCATGATCCGATCAGCCGACCGGACGCAGCGTCGCGGCCGGGCGGTCGACCGTGAAGTTAGGCCGTGAAGCTAGGCCATGGCGTCAGGCCGTGGCGTCAGGCCGTGGCGTCAGAGTGCGGGAACCGGGGCCCGGTCGGCGCCGGCACGGATCGGCCAGGCACCGTCGATGACGATGAGGTCGTCACCCTTGGACTTGCGGAGGTACGACTGGAAGCTCTCGGCCTGTTCGAGGGCCCAGCCGACCTGTCGGGTGTGCAGGGCGTGCAGATCGGTCTCGTCGGTCTTGGCCAACAGTGCCCAGGCCACGCGTCCGGTGGCCACAGCATCCGCCTCGGCGTCGTGCGCGCCCTCGAGCAGCACCCCGTAGAACTCGGCGGTCACCACGAGGGTGCGCTTGCCCTTGCGGTATCGGTCGATGGCCTTGTCGATGACGTAGGGGTCGATGACCGGCCCGAAGTCCACGATCGGTTCGAGCCCGTAGCGACGGGCCTCCGCATTGAGCATGGACAGGTCGAAACTCGCGTTGTAGGCCACGATCGGGCGGCCCCCCGCAATGCTGCGGCGGAGCACCGCGAGCATCTCGGCGATGGCAGTGGCCGGGTCGACCCCGTCGCGCTGGGCGACCTCGTCGGTGATGCCGTGGATGGCTGAGGCTGAATCGGGGATGGGGATACCGGGGTTGAGCAGCCAGCTGTAGGAGCCGTTCACGGTGCCGTCGCGCATGACCCGGCCGATGAAGCACGTGACGATGCGATCCTCGTCGGTGTTGACCCCGGTCGTCTCCAGGTCGAAGACACAGAGCGAGGGGATCTCGGCGATCATGGTGGGCCCGATTGATGTCTGCACGCTCCAGACACTAACGGTGCCCTCCGACACTGCCCGTGAGGCGCCCGGGAGTGCCGTGCATCCGGCGCGCGAGCTGTGAGTAAAGCCCCGGAAATCCGGGATCTCCGGGGCTTAGCTCACAGTTCGCGGGGACGGGGCGCGGGCTACCAGGTACCGGGCTTGTAGTCCTTGAGGAAGACACCGTGGATGTCTTCACCGGCTTCGCCGCGCACGATGGGGTCGTAGACGCGGGCTGCGCCGTCGACCAGGTCGAGCGGGGCATGGAAGCCCTCCTCGGCCAGGCGGATCTTGGTGGGATGCGGGCGCTCGTCGGTGATCCACCCGGTGTCGACGCTCGTCATCAGGATGCCGTCGGAGAGCATCTCCTTGGCGCTCGTGCGGGTGAGCATGTTCAGCGCGGCCTTGGCCATGTTGGTGTGCGGGTGACCGGGGCCCTTGTAACCGCGCCCGAAGACGCCCTCCATGGCCGACACGTTGACGATGTAGGTGCGACGGGCAGCGGATGCCGCCATCGAGGCGCGCAGACGGCTCACCAACAGGAACGGTGCCGTCGTGTTGCACAGCTGCACCTCGAGCATCTCAAGCGGGTCCACGTCTTCGACGTTGGCCGTCCAGCTGTTCTCCTCGTGCAGGTCGGGCACCAGTCCGCCGGCGTCGATCGCGGTGCCGGCGGCGAGCCGGGCCAGCGAGGAGGAGCCGGGGGCCAGGGCCAGCGCCGTGAGGTCGTCGGCGGTGAGTGCCCCGCCGGTCGCGGCAGCGGCGAGGATCGGGTGGCTGGCCACGGAGGCGGCAAGGGCGGTGGGGTGGGCGTCGTTGGTGTGCCCGAACGAGACGATCTCGGGCAGGTCGCCGTCGGGCAGCGGGGACGACTCGGCCTCCACCAGCGGGGAGTAGGAGCCGGGGGAGCGGCGCACGGTCTGGGCGGCGTTGTTGATCAGGATATCCAGCGGACCCTGCGCGGCCACGGAGTCGGCCAGGCCGATCACCTGGGCCGGGTCGCGGAGGTCGATCCCCACCACGCGCAGGCGGTGCAGCCAGTCCTGGGAGTCCGGCATGGCGCTGAACCGGCGCACGGCGTCGCGGGGGAACCGGGTCGTGATGGTGGTGTGCGCCCCGTCGCGCAGCAACCGCAGTGCGATGTACATGCCGATCTTGGCGCGGCCGCCGGTGAGAAGCGCCCGCTTGCCGGTGAGGTCGGTGCGTGCGTCGCGTTTGCTGTGGCTCATAAGGGCGCAGCTCGGGCAGAGCTGGTGGTAGAACGCGTCGACGAGGGTGTATTTCTGCTTACAGATGTAACAGGCCCGCGGCACCAGCAGCTCGCCGGCACTGGGGCGGTCGGTGCCCAGGCGCAGTTGAGCGCCAATGGTCTCGTCGTCAATCCGGGTGGGGGCGCCCGTGGCGGTCGCTGCGATTACCTCGCGGTCGGCGTCGGCGATCAGCTGGCGCTTCTCGTGCCGGCGCACGGTCTTCACCGACTTGAACATCTTGGCGGTGGCCTGGCGCACGATGACGAAGTCGGGGTCATCCGGGTCGATGGTCGAAAGCGACGCGAGCACGCGCAGCGCCACCTCGAGGTCCTGCGGGTCGATGGCCGGGACGGGGGATGCGGCGGCCTGGCCTGGTCCGGTCTCAGAAGCGGATGCGGCGGCCACGGCTGGTGCGGCGGGATCAGCGGGTGCGCTCTGCGGGTGTTGCTCGGTGGTCATCAGAGAATTCTACGACGGCGCATCCGCCGGTGGTTTCAGAAACAGGCCACACGTGGGTCGAGCCTGTCGAGACCCCCGGACATGCCTTGCGGCGCGGGGGTTTCGACAGGCTCGACCAGCGGTGCGGCTCGGTGCCGGAAGGTTAGACCTTGGCCGGCTCTGCGTCGGGCTCTGCGGTCTTGAGCGCGCTCAGGTCCATCGACGATGTCGGCGGCTCGAACGTGGCATCGAAGGGCATCTCGTCGTGGTCGAGCAGCGGATTCTCGAACTGGCCGTCAACGAGTTCCTGGGCCTCTTCAGCCGATTCCACGCTCGGCATGGAGCCGGGCAGCGGGCGGTTCGCGGATTCCTTGAGCCAGAAGATGCTGATTCCTCCGATGAACGAGGTTGCCATCAGGTAGTACGCCGGCATCATGTCGTTGCCGGTGCCCACGATGAGCGCGTCGATGATGAACGGCGCCGTGCCTCCGAAAATCGCGACCGCGAAGTTGTAGGCGATACCCATTGCGCCATAGCGGCTCGCCGTGGGGAACAGGGCCGGCAGTGCCGAGGCGAGGTTGGCGACGTAGAACGTCACGGGCATGGCGATCAGGGCCAGACCCAGGAGTGTCGTCCAGATCGAGCCGGCGCCGATGAGCAGGAACGCGGGGATCGACAGCACCACGGCGCTGATCGAGCCCATCCACAGCACCGGGCGGCGGCCGATCTTGTCGGAGAGGCGACCGGTGAGCGGGATGCAGCACGCCATGATGACGAGGATCGGGATGGTCAGCAGGGTTCCATGCACGGGGTCGTACCCCATGGTGGTGGTGAGGTAGGTGGGCATGTACGAGGTGAGGGCGTAACCGACGGTGTTCGCAGCGGCCACGAGGATCATCGCGAGCACGATGCCGCGCCAGTAGTTCTTGAAGATGGCGACCGGACCCTTGGGGATGCTGTCATCCTCGGCGGTGTTCGGGTCCTTCAGGGCTGCTTCCTGCGCGTCCAGGCTGGCCTGGAACGCAGGAGATTCCTCGATCTTCATTCGGAAGTAGATCGCGATGAGGCCCAGCGGGCCGGCGATGAGGAACGGCAGACGCCAGCCCCACTCCTCCATTGCGGCCTGGCCGAGGGTGACCTGCAGGATCGACACCAGTGCCGCACCGATGGCGAAACCGAGGTAACTGCCCATGTCCAGGAAGCTGGCGAGGAAGCCGCGCTTCTTGTCCGGGGCGTGCTCGCTGACGAAGGTGGTGGCACCGGCGTACTCACCACCGGTGGAGAAGCCCTGCACAAGCTTGGTCAACACCAGCAGCACTGCGGCCCAGATGCCGAGTTGCGCGTAGCCGGGCAGGATACCGACCACGAAAGTGGAGGCGGCCATGATCATCAGGGTCATGGCGAGCACCTTCTGACGGCCGACCTTGTCGCCGAGCCAACCGAAGAACACGCCGCCGAGCGGGCGGGCGATGAACGTGGCAGCGAAGGTGCCGAGCAGGAACAGGGTCTGCACGGTCGGGTCGGCCTCTGGAAGGAAGACCGGGCCCATGGTCGTGATGAGGTAGCCGAAGACACCGACGTCGTACCATTCCATGGTGTTTCCGACGATGGTGCCGCCCAGGGCCTTCTTCAGAACGGGACGGTCGACGACGTTGACGTCGGACACTTTCAATCGCCGACGAAGCAGCGGCTTCTTGATCTTCTTCACGGCGCGATCAGCGCCATCAATAGAGTTTGACATGAGTCACTTTCTGACTGTAGAGATGCCTCTTGTGGAGGTCATGACATGACTCTTGCGCAGACATGACGAGCCTCGCGTGGAGGTCGTGAGATGCCTCAGATGGAGGTCATGTGCCCCGGATGCGGAGCCGCCCCTCAGTGGGCATAAGAGACAATTTTAGCGCAATTTGCCGCAGAATCAGGCATTTTGATTTCGATAGCGGGTCTGGACAGGGCTTTAGCCCACTTCGAAGATGCCCCGTTTGGGGGAATTCCGCGGCCTTCGCCTCGCTTAGGCTGGGGAGATGAGCGACTCTGTGACCTTCTGGTTTGACCCCTCGTGCCCCTGGGCCTGGATGACCTCCCGCTGGGTCGACGAGGTGGCTCGTCTGCGCGGGTTCGAGGTGAGCTGGAAGGTCATGAGCTTGGCCGTGCTCAACGAGAACAATGACGTCAGCGACGAGTACCGCGCCTTCTTCCCCCGGGCACTCAAATACACCCGCCTGGTGCAGGCCGCACAGGAACTGCACGGCCAGGAAACCGTCAAGGCCCTGTACGACGCTCTGGGCACCCGCATCCACCACGAAGAGAATTCGGATGCCGCATCCGTGATCCCCGCGGCCCTCGCCGAGGTGGGACTGCCGGCCGACTTCGCCCGGTACGCCGAGAGCGACGAGTTCGACGTGCAGATGCGCGCGAGCCACTTCGATGGCATCAACCGGGTGGGCCAGGATGTGGGCACCCCGGTGATCGCCGTGAACGACGTGGCCTTCTTCGGCCCGGTCATCTCTCCTGCGCCCATGGGCGATGCTGCCCTCGCCCTCTGGGACGGCGTCGTGGCTGTGGCCGCGTACGACGGCTTCTTCGAGATCAAGCGCAGCCGCACCCGCGAACCGATCTTCGCCCCCGCGGTCACCGTCGCCGCAGACTAGCGCCGGTGCAGCCCGGGCGGAGCGCCGCCCGGGCTCGACAAAATAGACTGCTGAGCATGCGCATCCATATCGCCACCGACCATGCCGGACTCGACTTCAGCACGCACCTGCTCAGCCACCTGGGCGACGCCGGCCACGAGGTCATCGACCACGGACCGACGAGGTACGACCCGCTCGACGACTACCCGGCGTTCTGCATCAGCGCCGCCGCTGCCGTGGTCGCCGACCAGGCCGCTGGCGTCGAGGCCCTCGGTGTGGTGTTCGGCGGGTCAGGCAATGGCGAGCAGATCGCGGCGAACAAGGTGCGCGGTGCGCGGGCCGCTCTGGTCTGGAACCAGGCGACGGCCACCCTCGCCCGCGAGCACAACAACGCCAACGTGATCGCGATCGGCGCCCGCCAGCACCCCATCGACGATGTCATCTTGTTCATCGACACCTTCGTGGCCACGCCGTTCCCCGGCGAGGAGCGCCACCAGCGCCGCATCGACCAGTTGGCCGAGTACGAGCTCACCGGCCGCATCGCCGGTACCGTGCTCGACCGCTGAGGGCCGAGCGGACGACCCATGAGCCGCACACCCGCAGAGCCACCGATCCAGCACAAGGAGCGTCGCCGTGCCAGAGGGACATTCGGTCCACCGCATCACCCGTCAGTTCGCGCGTAATTTTGTGGGCCGTCGAGTCTCACTGTCGAGCCCGCAGGGCCGGTTCGCCGCCGGGGCCGCGCAACTCGACGGCCATGTCATGACGGATGCCCGCGCGGTGGGCAAGCAGATGTTCCTGGAGTTCGACAACGGCCTGTGGCTACGCGTGCACCTGGGCATGTACGGCGCCTGGGACTTCGCGGGCGACATCATCATGGACGCCACCATCTTGTCGAGCAACGGTCGGATGGGGCAGACCAACCAGCGCGGCACCGAACTGAGCGCCGGGGTGGGCCCGGACCAGAGCGCCGACCCGGTACTGGACTCCGCCGGCGAGAACTCGCTGCACAGCATCGGCGCGCCGCGACGAACCCGCGTGCGCATGGCCGAGCAGGAACGTGAGATCGACCGGGTCGAGACCTTCCCGCCCGAACCGGTCGGGCAGGTGCGGGTGCGACTGCTCACCGACACCGTGTCGGCGGACCTGCGCGGGCCCACCGCGTGCGAGGTGCTCGACCCGGCCCAGGTGGACGCGGTGATGAACCGGCTCGGCCCCGACCCCCAGCTGGACGACACGCCAGAGGCCGAACAGCGGTTCGTCGACACCGTGCGCAAGAAGCCCACCCGGATCGGCCTCCTCCTGATGGACCAGTCCGTCGTCAGCGGCATCGGGAACGTCTACCGGGCCGAGCTGTTGTTCCGGGCCCGGATCAACCCGCACGCGCCGGGCAAGTCGCTCAGCGAGGAGAGCCTGCGCGCCCTCTGGCGGGACTGGGCGCACCTCTTGGCCATCGGCGTGGCCACCGGCCAGATGATGACCATGGACGACCTCGACGGTGACGCCTATGTGCTCGCGATGAAGAACCGGGCCGACCGGCACTGGGTCTACAAGCGCGAGGGCCTGCCCTGCCGGGTCTGCGGCACCCACATCACCCTCGAGGAGATGGGCGCTCGCAAGCTCTACTACTGTCCGTCCTGCCAGGCCTGACCTGCCACATCCGACGCCGACCCCACCTCGCAATCCAGGAGCCAGCCCGTGAGATCCAATCCCAGCTTCGCCCTCGACCACGTCGACGAGGTGCGGCGCCTGATCCAGGAGCACCCGTGGGTCACCCTCGTCAGCCACACCGACGCCGGCGAACTCGTGGCCTCGCACTATCCGGTCATCCTCGACCCGGCGGCGGCCGACGAAGAGATCGTGCTGCTCAGCCATGTGGGCCGTCCCGACGAGCAGCTGCACGAACTCGGCGCACATGAGCTGCTCGTGATCGTGCAGGGACCGCACGGCTATATCTCCCCGGGCTGGTACGACGCCCGCCCGGCCGTGCCCACCTGGAATTTCGTCACCGCGCACCTGCACGGCACCCCGGAGATCCTCTCGGACGCCGAGAACCTCGGTGTGCTTGCCGCCCTGGTCGACCATTTCGAAGACAGCATGCCCGAGCCGCGCCGCATGAACGGCACCGTCGAGAACGCTGACTACGCCGCGCGCATCGTCTCCGGCACGGTCGGGTTCCGCCTGCGGGTCACCCGGTTCACGGCCAAGGAGAAGATGAGCCAGAACAAGCCGGCCGAGACACTCGAGCGCATCATCACCGAACTCGACGGCGACGGCCCGTTCGCCAGCCCGGCCCTGGCCGACCGGATGCGCCGCGCCCGCGACCGCGCGACGGCCGAGCAGCGTTCACCGGAGCAGCGTTCACCGGAGCAGCGCGCATCCGAGGCCCGGTCCGCCGAATGAGCCTGATCCTCCGCAACGGCCGGCTGCCGGGCAACGACGACCTCGTCGATGTGCGCATCGACAATGGTCTCATCACCTCGATGGGCTACCTCGCTCGCTCCACCGATGCCGCCGCGACCCGCACCGTCGACCTCGCCGAACGGTGGATCATCCCCGGGCTCTGGGACAACCACGTGCACTTCAGCCAGTGGGCGCAGACCTCGAGGCGGCTGGACGTGTCCGAGGCGACCAGCGCCGCGGACGCCGCCCGGTTGGTGGCCGAGCGGCTCGCGGCGCTGGCGGTGCTGCCGACCGCGGGCGATCAGGACCGGCTCGTGGGCTTCGGCTTCCGGGACGGCCTCTGGCCGGATGCGCCCACCAGCGCGCTGCTCGACGCCGCGTCCGGTCCGGTACCGGTGGTCCTGGTCAGCGGCGACCTGCACAGCTGCTGGCTGAACTCGGCCGCTCTGGCCGTGTACGGCTTCATCGGCCACCAGACCGGTCTGTTGCGTGAAGACGACGCCTTCGCGGTCGAGCGCGCCATCGACAACGTGCCCGATGCCGACCTGGATGCCTGGGCCGACGAAGCCGCCCGGGCCGCTGCCGCTCGCGGTGTGGTGGGCATCGTCGACCTGGAGATGACCTGGAACCTCGACGTGTGGCGGCGTCGGATGGCCGCAGGGCAGGACCGGCTGCGTGTCGACTTTGGCCTGTACACCCATCATCTCGACGACGCGATCGAGCAGGGTCTCACCAGTGGGCAGGTCATCGAGGGCACCGGGGGACTCCTCACCGTGGGCCCGTACAAGGTGATCACCGACGGCTCGCTGAATACCCGCACGGCCTACTGTTTCGACGCGTATCCGGGGCTCACCGGAGAGCACGACCGCGGCATGCTCACGGTGCCCACCGATGAGCTCAGGACGCAGATGCGCCGGGCTCACGCCGCGGGCATCCGCCCGGCTGTGCACGCCATCGGCGACAGCGCCAACAGCCTCGCCCTCGACGCCTTCGAGGCCGTCGGCTGTACGGGCAGCATCGAACACGCCCAACTCCTCACAGAGGCCGATGTGGCCCGGTTCGCCCGGCTGGGTGTGACCGCCAGCGTGCAGCCCGAGCATGCCCTCGACGACCGTGACGTGGCCGACCGGTATTGGGCCGGACGCACTGATCGCGCGTTCCGGCTCGCCGACCTGCTGGCCGCTGGTGTCACCCTGGCGCTCGGCTCGGACGCGCCGGTTGCGCCCCTCGATCCGTGGTTGGCGATTGCGGCCGCGGTGGGGCGCACCCGCGGCGACCGTGCCGCCTGGCATCCCGACCAGGCGATCTCACGCCAGGCAGCGCTGGCGGCATCCGCCCGAGGCCGGCACACTCTCGCCGTCGGGCAGCCGGCCGACGTCGCGATCTGCGAGATCGACCCGTACGTCGCCTCGATTCACGACCTCCGCCGGATGCCCGTGGCCGCGACCCTCCTCGGCGGCCGGTTCACTCACACCACGCTCTAGCCCTCTCCGGGGCGCCCCGTGCGCTGGTCGAGCCTGTCGAGACCCCGTGACGTGCGTGTGTCGTGCCTGCGGGGGATAACCCCCAACCCGATCCGGCGGCTGGGGGGATGTGCGCCGTCTGCGACGCCGGGCACGCTGGAATCATGACGAACGACACGCTCAACTCCGCCGACAGCCCAGCCGGTTCCGGCCCCGGTGACACCCCCGCCAGCACAGGCGACAGCACCACCGAACTCAACACCGAACGACTGAACTCTGCCACGCTGGGCTTCGTGCAGCCCGCCAGCGAACCTTCGACCACCCCGACCGGCGCTCCGACCGGACAGTCGACCAGCGCGCCCTCCGGCGTGCAGTCTGACGGCCCCGCCGACGGCCCGACCGGCAGCTCCACCGGGAGAGGGCCCGTGGACGGTTCCGACACGCTGTCGGCCGCTGGGCGTGGCTACCTCGGCCTCTGGTCGAGAACACCGCGGGAACTAGGCTTCCTGCTGCCGACCCTCCCCGTCGTCATTGTCGCCTTCTCGGTCCTCGTGACCCTTTTCTCCACCGGCCTGAGCCTGGTTGCCCTGTTCGTGGGCCTGTTCATCGTCGTGGCCGCCCTGTACGCCGCGCGCGGCTTCGGGGCCGTCGAACTCACCCGGCTGCGCTGGGCCGGCCGGCCCGCCATCACCGCCCCGCAGTGGACCCCGCGGGGCGAACCGGCCACGCCATTGCGCGCCATCCTCGGCCCGCTGGTGTCGGGGCACTACTGGCTCTACCTGCTTCACGGCATGGTCGTGAACTTCATCGTCGGCCTCGTGTCGTTCTCGCTCACCATCGTCTGGGTGTCCGGCGCGCTCGGCGGCCTCACCTACTGGCTCTGGAGCTGGTCGCTGCCGGCCAACACCGACTCCGTGGGCCTCTACGGCCTGTGGACCGGAGCCTACGGACCGGGCAGCACCCAGAACCTGGCCGCCGAGAACATCGTCAACGCCGCACTCGGCCTCGCCTTCCTGCTCACCCTCCCGTTCCTCACCCGCGCGTTGGTCATGATGCACCAGGGCATCGCCGTCGTGATGCTGGGCGCGTGGTCGTCCGAGGCCCTTCAGCGCGAGGTCGCCGATCTCAGTGCCTCCCGCGGTGCCGCGGTCTCGGCCGAGGACCAGTCGCTCCGCCGGCTCGAACGTGACATCCACGACGGCCCGCAGCAGCGCTTGGTGCGCCTGCAGATGGACCTCGCCAGCGCCGAACGCCGTCTCGACGATGACCCCGAGGCTGCCCGGCGCCTGCTGGTGGAGGCCAGGGAGCAGGCCAGGGACACGCTCGAGGAGCTGCGGGCGCTGTCCCGCGGTCTCGTACCGCCGATCCTGCAGGACCGCGGACTGATCGTGGCCCTGGAGTCGCTCGCGGCGCGCAGCATCGTCCCCGTGCAGCTGGAGCTCCTGGTGGACCGGGAACTGCGCCTGCCCTCCGAGATCGAACGCAACGCGTACTTCATCGCCGCTGAGCTGCTCACCAACGTGGCCAAGCATGCCGGGGCCTCCACCGCCCGGCTGCACCTCGAGCTGCGCCGGGTACCGGAGGACGACTCGACCTGGCTGGACCTCTGGGTGATCGACAACGGTCACGGCGGCGCGGTGCTGCAGGGCGGCCACGGCCTGGCTGGCCTCGACGAACGCCTGCGCGGCCTGCGCGGGGTGCTCTCGGTGCGGAGCCCCGCCGGCGGGCCCACCGCGGTCGGCGCGCACATCCCCTTGGTCAGCGAGCTGGCCGGATCGCTCGTCCGTCCGTGACGGCGCTGCAACCGCACACCCGGCGTCGGGAGTCGGCGTGGCCTGCGGCCCGGACTCATCGGGCCGCGAACGCAGAGGCCGCCCCTCCGGCGGCCGCGTATCCTGAGGCCGCGTATCCTGAGGCCATGAGCCCCCTCCAGCACCAGGCCACGTCCCCGCGACTGCGCCTGGTGCTGGCGGAGGACTCGGTTTTGTTGCGTGAGGGCCTGGTGCGCTTGTTCGCCGAGGCCGGCTTCGACACCGTCGCGGCCTACGGCGATGCCGACACGCTGCTGGCCGAGGTCGACCGGCTGCGGCCCGACCTGGCCGTGCTCGATGTGCGGATGCCGCCGACCTTCCGCGACGAGGGCGTGCGGGCGGCCATCGACCTGCGGCGGCGGCAGCCGGGCATCGGTATCCTGCTGCTGAGCCAGTACGTCGAGGGCACGTATGTGCAGGAGCTACTCGCCTCGGGCGAGGGCGGCCTGGGCTACCTGCTCAAGGACCGGGTCGCCTCGCTCGACGAGCTGCAGGATGCCGTCTCCCGGGTGAGCGCCGGCGGAACTGTGCTCGACCCGCAGGTGGTGCGGGAGCTGCTCGGCCGGCGCAGCAACCCGCTGGCCGCCCTCACCCCGCGGGAGCGCGATGTGCTGGGGCTGATGGCAGAAGGCCGCACCAACGTCGGCATCGCCGAACGCCTGGTGATCGGGGTCGGCGCGGTGGAGAAGAACGTCACCGCGATCTTCCAGAAGCTCGGGCTGGACGACACGGGCTCCGATCACCGCCGGGTGCTCGCGGTGCTGGCCTTCCTCCAGTCCTGACCCGACCCGCGCCGCGAGTTGCGGGACTGCGCCCTTCGATGCCCGGGAAGTGGCACTCTGCCCCCGGTCGGTGCGGGGGAGGGCGCCGCGCGCATCCACCGGAGCCGTGGTGTCCGGGGCTCCTCCGGGATGGAGGACACTAGGACCATGAGCGTGATTGAGAACTCCAAACTGGCCATAGTCGGCGCCGGTGCCGTCGGTACCTCGCTGGCCTACGCCGCCCTGATTCGGGAGTCGGCCCGCGAGGTGGCCCTCTACGACATCAACTCCACCAAGGTCGCCGCCGAGGTGCTCGACCTCGCACACGGCACCCAGTTCACCGGCGCATCCCGGGTCACCGGCGGCGACGACCTCGACGTGGTCAGCGACGCCAACATCGTGGTGATCACGGCCGGCGCCCGCCAGCATCCCGGCCAGTCACGGCTGGACATGGCCGGCGTGAACGTGGAGATCCTCCGCGACCTGATGCCCAAGCTCGTCGAGCGGGCCCCGGACGCCATCTTCGTGCTCGTGACCAACCCCGTCGACGTGCTCGCGGTCGCCGCGCAGCAGTTCAGTGGCCTGCCGCCGGCGCGGGTGTTCGGCTCCGGCACGGTGCTCGACTCGTCCCGGCTGCGCTGGATGCTCTCCGAGCGAGTGGGTGTGGCGATCTCCAATGTGCACGCCCTCATCGTCGGCGAGCACGGTGACTCCGAGTTCCCGCTCTGGTCGCAGGCCCGGATCGGCCCGATCTCCCTGGCCGACTGGATGCTGACCCGCAGCGCCGGCGGCTCCGCCTCATCGCCCGGGCCGGTGCCGTTCACCGAGGCCGAGTTCGAGTCGATCGCCAACGACGTGAAGAACGCCGCCTACCGGGTTATCGAGGGCAAGGGCGCCACCAACTACGCCATCGGGCTCTCCGGTGCCCGCATCGTCGAGGCCGTTCTGCGCGACGAAGGCGCGATCCTGCCGGTCAGCTCGGTGCTCACCGACTACCGCGGCGTCAGCGGGGTGGCCCTGTCGGTGCCCAGCGTCATCGACGCCAGCGGCATCGCCCGCGTCATCGACGTGCCCTTCTCGCCCAAGGAACAGGCCCTGTTCGAACACTCGGCCGCCACCCTCCGCGCCTCCCTCGACACCCTCGGATTGGCCTGACCCATGGAACCCAAACTCGGCTACGGCTGGACCGAAGACAAAATCGGCGACCTCACCGGCGTGACCGCGATCGTGACGGGGGCCAATTCGGGGCTCGGCTTCGTGACAGCGGCGCAGCTCGCCGCGCACGGCGCATCCGTGACGCTGGCCGTGCGTGACGCCGCCAGGGGAGAGGCCGCCGTCGACCGGATGCGCGACCGCTTGCCCGACGCCGACCTGGCGGTGGGTGTGCTCGACCTGGCCAGCCTCGACTCGATCGCTGCGTTCGCCGCCCGGGTCGCGGACAGCACCGGGCGGCTGGACCTGCTGGTCAACAACGCCGGGGTGATGAACCTGCCCCAGCGACAAACGGCTGACGGGTTCGAGATGCAGTTCGGCACCAACCATCTGGGCCACTTCGCGCTCACCGGTCGGCTGCTGCCGCTCCTCACGACGAGCCCGGATGCGCGCGTGGTCACCCTGTCCTCCACCGTGCACCGCATCGGAAAGATGAACTTCGACGACCTGATGGGCGCACGGCGCTACCGTGCATGGCCGGCGTACGGCCAGAGCAAGCTCGCGAACCTGCTGTTCACGAGCGAGTTGCAGCGCCGGGCGACGGCCGCGAAAGTACCGCTGCGTGCTATGGCGGCGCATCCGGGATTCGCGCTGACGAATCTGCAGAGCGCAGGACCGGCCATGCGCGGAGCCAAGACAACCACGAGGCGGGCCCGGTTCACGGCCGCGGTCATCCGCGAACTCGCCCAGCCGGCGGTGTGGGGCGCCCTGCCGACGCTGTACGCGGCAACCGTACCCGGCCTCGCCGGCAACTCGTTCGTGGGTCCTGAGGGGTTCGGGCAGCAGCATGGACACCCGGTTCCGGTGACCCGCTCCAAGCGCGCCCAGAACGCCGAGGATGCCCGCAGGCTCTGGACTGAGAGCGAACGCCTGACCGGCGTGAGCTACGCCTTCGGCTGATCTCTGGGCCCCGTGGGGAGAGCGGCAACTGTGGCCCGAACGGACAAATGCACCCGGCACACCGGGACCAATTGTCCGAACGGGGCACAGCTGCAACGAAATCTGGAGGGGATGACGGGAATCGAACCCGCGCCATCAGTTTGGAAAACTGAGGCTCTACCATTGAGCTACATCCCCATGCGCCACGCGTAGCGGCACTCGAATATCGTAGTACAGGTTTCGGCGCACGTTTTCCCGCAGGCTCACAGCCGCACCGAAATCGGTCCGGGAACGGGCCGTGAATGCGTTCAGGGACACCCCGGGCTTCGGGTCGTGCACTAGACTGACGGAGGTCAATCCGCCTGTCGTGTGAGTCTGCGCGCCAAGTTGGTGGCCCCAACGGGTGAGATGACATCCGGGGCGTAGCTCAGCTTGGTAGAGCGCTCGGTTTGGGACCGAGAGGTCGCAGGTTCGAATCCTGTCGCCCCGACCATCACCCCCCTGAACATCTGACGAACACAATCTGTCGAACACAGGAGATTTAAACGTGAAGTCCACGGTCGAAAAGCTGAGCCCCACGCGCGCCAAGGTCACCATCTCGGTGACTCCGGAAGAGCTGAAGCCCAGCATTACCCACGCCTACGGGCACATCGCTGAGGACATCAACATCCCCGGCTTCCGCAAGGGCAAGGTTCCGCCGCCCATCATCGACCAGCGCGTCGGCAAGTCCGCCGTGCTGGAGCACGCCGTCAACGAGAGCCTCGACGGTTTCTACCGCAAGGCCGTTGATGAGCACAAGCTGCGCCCGCTCGGTCGCCCCGAGGCCGACATCGTCGAATGGCCCAGCGACAAGGACTTCTCCGGAGACCTGCTGCTGGCCATCGAGGTCGACGTGCGCCCCGAGATCGACCTGCCCGCCTACGAGGGCATCAAGCTCACCGTCGACGCTGTCGACATCTCCGATGACGAGGTCACCGAGGAGCTCAACACCCTGCGCAGCCGATTCGGCACGCTGATCACGGTCGACCGCCCCGCCACCACCGGTGACTTCGCGCAGATCGACCTCGTCGCATCCGTCAACGGTGTCGAGGTCGACAACGCCAGCGGCATCTCCTACGAGGTCGGCTCCGGCGACCTCATCGAGGGCATCGACGAAGCACTCGAGTCTCTCACCGCCGGTGAGACCACCACCTTCGCGTCGAAGCTGCTCGGTGGCGACCACGAGGGCGAAACCGCTGAGATCACCGTCACCGTCATCGCCGTCAAGGAGCGCGAGCTTCCCACCGCCGACGACGACTTCGCTCAGATCGCCAGCGAGTTCGACACCATCGCCGAGCTCACCGAGAGCCTGAAGGCCCAGGTCGGCCGCTCCAAGGTCTTCGGCCAGGGCAACCAGGCCCGCGAGCTTCTCATCGAGCAGCTGCTCTCCTCCGTCGAGGTCCCCATCCCCGAAGCGATCATCGCCGACGAGGTGCACCGTCACCTCGAGGGCGAGAACCGCCTCGAGGACGAGACGCACCGCGCCGAGGTGACCGAAGCCAGCGAGAAGACCTTCCGCCAGCAGATCCTCCTCGACACCATCGCCGAGGCCGAGAAGGTCAAGGTCAGCCAGGACGAGCTCACCCAGTACCTGATCCAGGGTGCGTCGCAGTACGGCATGGACCCGAGCGAGTTCGTTCAGGCCCTGTCCGGCAACGGCCAGATCCCCTCCATGGTCGCCGAGGTCGCCCGTAACAAGGCCCTCGCCATCGCCCTGGGTAAGGCCGAGGTCACCGACTCCAACGGTGCCACCGTCGACCTGTCCGAGTTCACGGCCGTCGTCGACGACGAGCCGGCAGCGGATGAGGCCACCGACGAGGCAGCTTCTGACGAAGCCGTCGAGGAGGCACCGGCCGCCGAGGCGAAGCCCAAGAAGAAGGCTGCAGCCAAGAAGTAGCATCCCGCCCTCGGGCGAAGAACGGGTCGGTTGTCCACGGACAGCCGGCCCGTTCTGCGTACCGGGTCCCGGCCTGAATCTGCCGAGGGCGAACAGAGCCTTTCCCGCGCGTTGGACCCTATAGATTCATTCCTGAAGCGACAAGTGAAACGGAGCGCGACATGGCCGAAATGGCACTTACACCCGGCGTTTTTGACCGGCTGCTTAACGACCGCATTATCTGGCTCGGCTCAGAAGTGCGCGACGACAACGCCAACGAGATTTGTGCCAAGATCCTGCTGCTCGCAGCAGAAGATTCTCAGCGGGACATCTTCCTCTACATCAACTCACCCGGCGGATCGATCACCGCCGGTATGGCCATCTACGACACCATGAAGTTCGTGTCGAACGACATCGTCACCGTGGGAATCGGGCTGGCGGCATCGATGGGCCAGTTCCTGCTGTCCTCCGGCACCAAGGGCAAGCGGTACATCACCCCGAACGCCCGCGTGCTCCTGCACCAGCCGTCCGGCGGATTCGGTGGCACGGCCGCCGACATCCAGACCCAGGCCAAGGTCATCCTGGACATGAAGAAGCGCATGGCAGAGCTCACCGCCGAGCAGACCGGCAAGTCGGTCGAACAGATTCTCATCGACAACGACCGCGACAACTGGTTCACCGCCCAGGAGGCTCTGGACTACGGTTTCGTCGACCACCTGCGCAAGTCTGCGACGGAAGTGGTCGGCGGCGGCGGCACCGACGACTCAGTGAACAAGAAGTAGGACGGGCAGATCATGGAATTCACCAACTTTGGCCACCAGGCCGGCGGACTGGCTCCGCAGGCACCCGAGTCGCGCTACATCCTCCCCACCTTCGAGGAGCGCACCGCCTACGGCTACAAGCGCCAGGACCCGTACGCCAAGCTCTTCGAGGACCGCATCATCTTCCTCGGCGTGCAGGTCGACGACGCATCCGCCGACGACGTCATGGCCCAGCTTCTCGTTCTCGAGAGCCAGGACCCCGACCGCGACATCGTGATGTACATCAACTCGCCCGGTGGCTCGTTTACCGCCATGACGGCGATCTACGACACCATGCAGTACATCCGTCCGCACATCCAGACGGTCTGCCTCGGCCAGGCGGCTTCCGCCGCTGCCGTGCTGCTGGCCGGTGGCACGCCGGGCAAGCGCCTTGCGCTTCCCAACGCCCGTATCCTCATCCACCAGCCCTCGGCCGGCGGCCAGGGTGGCGGCCAGGCGTCCGACATCGAGATCCAGGCAGCCGAGATCCAGCGGATGCGCGAATGGCTCGAAGAGACTCTGGCTCACCACTCCAACCGCAGCCAGGAGCAGGTGCACAAGGACATCGACCGCGACAAGATCCTCGGTGCGCCCGAGGCGCTCGAGTACGGTCTGATCGACCAGATCCTGACCAGCCGCAAGAACGTTCCGACGCTCGTCAAGTAACACGAGGGGCCGGGCATCTGTTCGGCACCCCGTGGTTTCGGGGACGGCGCGCTGCCTTCGGGCGGCGCGCCGTTTCGCTTTGTGGGGTGGTGCACCTATCTGTCACACGCACAAGCTAGGCTCGATTCAGCGTCATTGATGGAGGAGGCTCACGGATGGCACGAATAGGCGAGAGCGCCGACCTGTTGAAGTGTTCTTTCTGCGGAAAGAGCCAGAAGCAGGTGCAGCAGCTCATTGCCGGACCCGGCGTGTACATCTGCGATGAATGCGTTGAGCTCTGCAACGAGATCATCGAGGAGCGTCTGGCCGAGGCCGGCGCCGAAGAAGCCGGCAGCGAGTTCGAACTGCCCAAGCCCCGCGAGATCTTCGGATTCCTGGAGGAATACGTCATCGGTCAGGAATCCGCCAAGCGGGCCCTCGCCGTCGCCGTCTACAACCACTACAAGCGCGTGCGCTCACGCGCCACGCTGACCGCGGCCGACGCCATCCACGACGACGTCGAGATCGCCAAGTCCAACATCCTGCTCATCGGCCCGACCGGTTGCGGAAAGACCTACCTCGCCCAGACCCTCGCGAAGCGGCTGAACGTTCCGTTCGCGGTGGCGGATGCAACGGCACTCACTGAGGCCGGCTACGTGGGCGAGGACGTGGAGAACATTCTCCTCAAGCTCATCCAGGCCGCCGACTACGACGTGAAGCGCGCCGAGACCGGCATCATCTACATCGACGAGATCGACAAGATCGCCCGCAAGGCCGAGAACCCGTCGATCACCCGCGACGTCTCGGGCGAGGGCGTGCAGCAGGCCCTGCTGAAAATCCTCGAGGGCACCGTGGCTTCCGTGCCGCCCCAGGGTGGGCGTAAGCACCCGCACCAGGAGTTCATCCAGATCGACACCACCAACGTGCTGTTCATCGTGGCGGGCGCTTTCGCCGGGCTCGACGACATCATCTCCCAGCGCGCGGGCAAGAAGGGCATCGGCTTCGGTGCTCCGCTGCACAGCAAGGGCGACGACATCAACCTCTTCAGCGAGGTGCTGCCGGAGGACCTGCACAAGTTCGGTCTGATTCCCGAGTTCATCGGCCGGCTCCCGGTGGTGACCACGGTCACCCAGCTTGACCAGGTTGCACTCATGCAGATCCTCACCGTGCCCAAGAACGCCCTGGTGCGTCAGTACCAGCGCATGTTCGAACTCGACGGGGTGGAGCTCGACTTCGAGCAGCCGGCCCTCGAGGCGATCGCCGACCTCGCGGTGCTCCGCAAGACCGGTGCTCGCGGGTTGCGCGCCATCATGGAAGAGGTCCTCGGGCCGATCATGTTCGAGGTCCCCTCGTCCACGGATGTCGCACGCGTTGTGGTCACCCGCGAGTCGGTGCTCGAGAATGCGGCCCCGACCATCGTGCTGCACACCGCTCGCCGCGAAGACAAGTCGGCCTGAGCCGCTCGGCACCCGCTCACGAACCGCCCCCGATTGCTCGGGGGCGGTTTTGCGTCCTGGGCTCCTGCGTCCCGCGGTCCGCTTCGCGGATGGGCGACTGCACCCGTTCCGGACGATCGCACCCGGTGTGCCGGGACCAGTTGTCCGCAGCGGGACCAATCGCGGATGGAAACGCACCGATTGGGGCCCCAGGCAGGCTGATCGGAAGTTGACAGAAGACGGCCTTGCATATGTAATATATTGCATGCCGGTTCCTGTTCCTGATGCGTCCCACCGCCCTGCCTCGCTGCGCGACTACGCCTATGAGTCGCTCCGCACCGCCATTGTGGACGGCACGCTGGCACCGGGGGAGAAACTGCGCGATGCCGAACTCGAGTCCTGGCTCGGTGTGAGCCGCACGCCGATCCGCGAGGCGATCGCACGCCTCGAGACGGCGGGCCTGGTGCGCACGGCGCGAGCTCGGCAGACTATCGTGGCTCCGCTGGACGAACGGGCCGCTCTGAACGCGCAGGCGATCGCCGCTTCGTTGCACGAACTCGCAGCGCGGGAGGCCGTCGCCCAGCTCACTTCCGCCGATCTCGACCTGATGACCGCCGCCAATGAGCAATTCAGACTGGCCCTGGCCGCAAACGATGTGGCCGCCGCCATCGCTGCAGACGACGACTTCCATGCGGTCGCGGTGCGGGCCAGCGCCAACGAGCTGCTGCCCGCACTGCTCGAGCAGGTCACGCCCACGCTCAGACGTCTCGAGCGGGCTCGATTCTCGTCCCTCGCCGGGCGGGCCTCGGTGGCCGATCACGAGCGCATCATCCGCTTGTGTGCGGATGGACTGGCCGTGGAGGCCGGCACGGCGGTGCGGGACAACTGGTTGACCCTGGGCCGGATGCTCGCCACCGCACAAGCCGCGGATCCTGCCGACTGAGCCTCGACCTCGCGGCACGGTTACGTCCGATCACGTCCATTTCTCTTCACCTGACCCGATCAACCCCAACCCGATCAGACCAAAGGACCCCATGGCACTGCGCGATTTTCCCCGTCACCCGCTCACCTTCGGCCCAGCCCGATTCATCCGCTTGACCGACTGAGCGACCACCTTGGTGGCGCCCGGATCTGGGCCAAACGTGAGGACGTCAACAGCGGTCTGGCCTTCGGCGGCAACAAGACCCGCAAGCTCGAATACCTCATCCCCGAGGCGCTGGCCCAGGGAGCGGACACCCTGGTCTCGATCGGTGGCATCCAGTCCAACCACACCCGGCAGGTGGCCGCGGTGGCCGCGCACCTTGGGCTGAAGGCCGTGCTCGTGCAGGAACAGTGGGTGGACTGGCCGGACAGTGTGAACGACAGGGTCGGCAATATCCTGCTCTCCCGCCTCACCGGGGCGGATGTGCGCATCTCCGCCGACGGCTTCGGCATCGGTTTCAAAGACTCCTGGACGCAGGCCATAGCCGATGTCGAGGCGTCGGGCGGCACGCCGTACCCCATCCCCGCCGGCGCCTCCGACCACCGGCTGGGCGGTCTCGGTTTCGCGAACTGGGCACACGAGGTGGCCGAGCAGGAGGCCGCGCAGGGCGTCTTCTTCGACACCATCGTGGTGTGCAGCGTCACCGGGTCCACTCACGCGGGCATGATCGCCGGCTTCGCCGATCTGGAGGCCAATTTCGGCGGCCGCCGACGAAGGGTCATCGGCATTGACGCCTCCGCCAAGATCGAGGCGACACGCGAGCAGGTGGCCCGCATCGCCCGCAGGACCGCGGAGCTCATCGGTGTGGGCCGGCCGATCGCCGATGACGAGATCACCGTGCTCGAGGGCTGGGCCGGGGACTACTACGGGATCCCCGTCGAGTCGACGAATGCCGCCATCCGCCTCACCGCGAGCCTGGAGGGCGTCATCATCGACCCGGTCTACGAGGGCAAGTCGATGGCCGGGCTGATCGATCTCGTCAGCTCCGGTGACATCGGACCGGACAGCACGGTGCTCTATGCCCACCTGGGCGGGCAGCCCGCCATCAACGCTTACAGCGCGCTGTACCACTGAGCAGCGTCGCTCCCACGGACTGACTGTTCCCGTTCCGGACGATTGCACCCCACGTGCCGGGTGCATTTGTCCGGAGGAGAAAGATTTGGGAGGGGATTCGCGCGACGCCGCCGGCGGGGTTGGTCGAGCCTCTGGTGGGGGTGGATGAGCCCCTGGTGGGGCTAGTTGAGGCCCCTGCGGTCGAGGAGCGGCTGGATGTGAGCGTCCCGGCCGCGGAAGTCCCGGTACGCGGCCAGGGGGTCACCGCTGCCGCCCACGCCCAGCAGTCGGGCGCGGAACCGGTCGCCGTTGGCCCGGGTGAGTCCGCCGTTCTCGGTGAACCAGGCCACCGTGTCGGCGTCGAGCACCTCACTCCAGATGTAGGAGTAGTAGCAGGCGTCGTAGCCGCCGGAGAAGGTGTGGGCGAAGTAGGTGCTCGAGTAGCGAGTGGGCACCGCCGGGTTGTCGAGCCCCACAGCCGTCAGTGCGGCGGCCTCGAACGCGGCCACATCCATCACGGCGTCGTCGGCGCTGATGCGGTGCCAGGCCTGGTCGAGCAGTGCGGCGGCGAGGTATTCGCTGGTTGAGAAGCCCTCGTTGAAGGTGGTGGATTCACGGATGCGGTCCACGAGCTCCTGAGGCATGGCCTCGCCGGTGCGGTAGTGCCTGGCGTAGTTCTCCAGGACCTCAGGCCAGAGCATCCACATCTCGTTGACCTGGCTGGGGAACTCGACGAAGTCGCGGTAGACGTTGGTTCCCGCGAATCGCGGATAGGTCACCCGGGCGAACAGGCCGTGCAGGGCGTGGCCGAACTCATGGAAAAGTGTGTTGACCTCGTCGAAGCTGAGCAGGGTGGGGGACCCGGCGGCCGGCTTGGAAACGTTGAGGTTGTTGGTCACGATGCTGGGGGTGCCCAGCAGGCTGGACTGCGAGATGAGCGAGTTCATCCAGGCGCCGCCACGCTTGGAATCGCGGGTGTAGAAGTCGGCGATGTACAGGCCGACCGGGCCACCGTCCTCGTCGGCGACCTCAAAGACCCGCGCCTCCTGGTTCCACGCCGTCAGGTCCGGACGCTCGGTGAAGGTGACGCCGTACAGGCGGGTGGCGGCATAGAACACGCCGTCCCGCAGCACACGTTCCAATTCGAAGTACGGTCGCATGGCGCTCGTGTCCACGTTGAACGTCGCCTGGCGCACCTTCTCGGTGTAAAACGCCCAGTCCCAGGCCGCCAGGTCGAAGTCAGCGCCGGATTCGCGCACCGCCGCCTGCAACGCCCGCTGCTCGGTCTGTGCGTTCCGCGCTGCGGCGGGGGCGAGCCGACCGAGCATGTCGGCGACGGCCTCGGGGGACTTCGCCGTCTCATCCGCCGTGACGTACGCAGCGTGACTGGCGAAACCGAGCAGGCGGGCCCGCTGGGCGCGCAGCCGGGTGATCTCGAGCACCAGGTCGCGGTTGTCGTGCTCGCCGCCACGGATGCCGCGGGACCGCGACGCCGTGAGCAGACGTTCCCGCACGGCACGGTTGCTCAGCGACGCGAGGTACGGGTGGCTGGTCGGCAGCACCAGGGTGATGACGTACTTTCCGGTGAGACCGCGCTCCCTGGCCGCCTCCGCAGCGGCCGAGATCTCGCCGTCGCCGAGGCCGTCGAGCTCGGCCACATCGTCGATGACGACGGCGAGGTCATTGGTGTCGGCGAGCAGGTTCTTCTCGAACCGGGTGGTGAGGGTGGACAGCCGCATGTTCAGCTCGCGCAGGGTGTCCTTGTCGGCGTCGGAGAGACCTGCTCCGGCGAGGGTGTACTCGGTGTGGTACCGCTCGAGCAGGTAGGCGGTCTCCGGGTCCAGGCCCAGCGCGTCCTTGCGCTCATGGAGGTTGGCGATACGCGCGTACAGGGCCTGGTCGAGACGGATGGCGTCGGTGTGCGCCGCCAGCAGGGGAGCGAGCTCCTCCTCGAGGACGGTACCGAAGTCGGTGGAGTCGGAGGAGCTGAGCGAGAAGAACACCGTGGCCACGCGCGTGAGCACCTGGCCGCTCCGCTCGAGGGCCACGAGGGTGTTCTCGATGGTCGGGTCTGCCGGATCCTGGGTGATGGCGGCGACCTCGGCGAGTTGCTCGGCCATGCCGGCGTCGAACGCCGGGCGGTAGTGCTCGTCACGAATCTCCGCGAACGGTGGCAGCTGGTACGGCAGGGTGCTGGGAGCGAGGAACGGATTCAAGGGGTCGGCCATCGCCCCAGCCTAGTGTCGGCTCGGGTGCAGGTGCCGGCGCGATTGAGGGTCGGCGCGCGGGTGCGGTGGGCGGCGCACCGTCATAGGATCTGGCCATGAACGACACCCCCGAGCGCCAGGAGACCGCCCCGCGAGACCTGCCCCCGCTCGGGCACGAACACCTGCAGCGGGTGCTCACCTGGCGCACCGTGGCGAATTCGGCCGCCCACCTGGTGCCGCACCTGAGTCCGGGGCTCAGCCTGCTCGATGTGATGTGCGGGCCGGGCACGGTGACGGTCGACCTGGCCAGCCGACTCGCTCCCGGCCGGGTGATCGGACTGGACTCCTCGGCCACGGCGGTGGAGTACGCGGCCGGTCTCGCATTCGACGCGGGGCTGTCCAATACGAGCTTCCTGGTCGGCGATGTCTACGCTCTGCCGGTCGCGGACGCATCCGTGGATATTGTGCACGCCCACCAGGTGCTGCAACACGTCGACGATCCCGTGGCGGCCCTGCGAGAGATGCGTCGGGTGCTGAGGCCCGGCGGCATCCTCGCCGCGCGAGACGCCGACTACGGGGGAGCCGCCTGGTATCCGAAACTGCCGGCCCTGGCGACGTGGATGGCGGCGTGCCGCGCGGTGCACACCATGAGAGGTGGCGACCCAGACGCCGGCCGGGCGCTCAAGGCCTGGGCACGGCAGGCCGGATTCGCCGAGGTCACCCGCAGCGCGTCGGTGTGGTGCTTCGCCTCGGAGGCTGAACGGGAGTGGTGGGGAGAGTCCTGGGCGCAACGCGCCACCGAGGCCGACTTCGTCGCCCGGGCCATCGAGGCCGGGGTGGCACGGTTGAAGGACCTCCACGAGATCGGTGCCGCCTGGCGGCAGTGGGCGCTGGATCCCGACGGCTGGTTCGTTCTCACGCACGGTGAGATCATCGCCGTGCGATAGCGTCGTGCGATAGCTTCGTGCGGTAGAAAGGGTAGTGATGCCCATTCTCTCCGCGGTTCAGCACAGGGCCGAGACGCACCCTCAGCAACTCGCTGTCCAGATCGGCGACGATCGCCTGAGCTACGTCGAGCTGCGCGATGCGGTGCTGCAGCGACTCGGTGGAACACCGCCGGGCACAGACCGGCCGAATGGGCCGACTGTCATCAGCCAACCCAACGGCCTCGAGTTCGTTGTGCGATTCCTCGCCGGTGTCGCCGGCTCCGGCAGCGTCGCCGTCCTCGACCCTGGGTGGCCCGCGGAGCAGCGTGCCGAGGTGCTTGGCCGGCTCAGCGGACTCGAGAGCACGACCGTTTTTCACGAGACCATGACGGACGGGCCGGGCGACTCCACCTTCTTGTACGGCTTCACGTCGGGCACAACGGCGGTGCCCAAGGCGTTCCGGCGCACTCGGCGTTCGTGGCAGCAGTCGTTTCCCCGCAGCGCCGGGGTGCTCGGCCTCACGCGGCACGACAGCACCCTTGCGCCCGGACCGCTCAGCGCCAGCCTGAATCTCTACGCCCTGGCCGAATCCCTGCATGTCGGGGCGGCCTTCCACACACTGCCGAGTTTCGATGTGGCTGCGGCGTTCGAGCGCATCGAGAACCACGGCATCACCCGGCTGGTGGCCGTGCCGGCCGTGCTGCGGCTGCTCGCGCAACGGGGGCTGGCGGCGAACCGGCTGTGCCGGGGGATCACCAGCATCGTCAGCGGGGGAGCCAAGCTCGACCTCGACACCACTGTGCTCCTGCAACGGTGGGCGCCCGCCGCCACCGTGTCCGCCTACTACGGTGCCGCCGAACTCGGGTTCGTCTCCACGATGGTCCTGGCACCCGGTCAGCGTCCGGAGCCCACCGGGACGGCGGTCGGGCTGCCCTTCCCAGGGGTGCGGATCCGAATCGTCGACGACCAGGACGACGTCGTCGCACCCGGGGACGCGGGGACCATCCAGGTTTCCAGCGACCTGGTGTGCGACGGCTACCTCTGGGGAGACGACGGGGCGGCCTTCCAACGCCTGGGCAGCTGGTGCACGGTGGGCGACGACGGCTTCCTCGACGGAGACGGTGTGCTGCACCACCTGGGTCGCAGCCACGACATGATCATGAGCGCGGGCAGTAACGTCTACCCGCAGGAAGTGGAGGCGGCCCTGCAGGCGGTGCCCGGCGTGCGAGCCGCCGTGGTGACAGGCCTGCCCGACGAGACCCGCGGTTGCCGGGTTGTGGCCGCGGTGCTCGGTGACACCGACCTGGTCCCCGGCACCGACCTGGATGCGGTGAGCCTACGCGCCGCGTGCAGCGCGGCGCTGGTGGCGCCCAAACGGCCCCAGTCCTACTACCGGTTGAGCGAACTGCCCCTCACCCCGGCGGGAAAGGTCAGCCGCAGTTTGCTCGGCCGCTGGATCGAACAGGGGGACTCGCGTGTCGTTCGACTCCGCTGACCCGGACGGCAGCCTTGCATCCGGAACAGGCCCGGACGGCAAGACCCCGTCCGCGGCCGACCGGGAGCCGGTGATCCTGCTCGGCCGCCGAACGGCCTTCGCCCGACGCAACGGCGCGCTGGGCGCCGTCACCCAGGAGAACCTTCTGGCGCCGGTGCTCGCGGCCGTGCTGGCCGCCACCGGAATCCCTGCGGTGGGGGTGGATGACGTCATCATCGGCAACGCGGTCGGCGGCGGCGGCAACGTGGCCCGACTGGCGCTGCTGACGGCAGGCCTGCCGGTTTCAGTGCCGGGGCAGACCATCGACCGCCAGTGTGGGTCGGGCCTCGAAGCCATTGTGCTGGCCTGCCGACTCGTTCAGGCCGGCGCCGGCAGCCTCTACCTCGCCGGCGGGGTCGACAGCACGAGCACGGCGCCCCTCCGCGCCCACCGCCTCAGCTCACAGCCCGACGCCCCTGACTTCTACGACAGGGTGCGTTTCTCTCCGGATCACCTGGGCGACCCGGACATGGGTGTCGCAGCCGACACCGTCGCCGCGGCCTACGGCATCACCCGCGAACGTCAGGATGCCTTCGCGCTGCGCAGCCATCACCTCGCCGTGGCGGCGAGAGCGGCAGGTGCCTTCGAGGAAGAGATCGTTGCCATCCAGACACCGGGCGGACCCTTCGCGGTTGACTCCGGTCCCCGCCCGGGCTGGGGGAGAGTCTCCTGGCTCGGTTCCCGGCCGCGTTCACCCCGGGTGGATCCGTCACTGCCGGGAACTCCTGCGCTGACGCCGACGGTGCGGTGGTCGTGGTCGTGACCAGCCGCGCCCGGGCCGACGCCTGGGGCGCATCCGGGTACCTGAGCTTCGTGGATGCGGTCGCGGCGGGCGTCGACCCGACTCTGCTGGGTGTGGGCGGGGCAGCGGCCGGGCAGGCGCTCTTCGCCCGCACGGGAGTGTCTCCCGGCGACGTGGGCCGGGTCGAGTTCACGGAAGCGTTCGCGGCACAGGTGCTGGCGTCGCTCGACCTGATGGGCGTGCCGGTGGAGCGGGCCAACCGCCAGGGCGGGGCGCTCGCCCTCGGGCATCCCTACGGCGCCTCGGGCGCGATGCTGGTGCTTCGGCTCCTGCAGCAGGCGCGAAGCGGTGCGTCACCGGGAGAACTGGGTTTGACCGCACTCAGCATCGCGGGTGGTCTCGGCCTGGCCGCCCTGTGGCGGTGGGAGACGCCGAACGGTTGACGGGATCAGGTCAGATCCGGTGGCCTGCTCCCAGTCTCCTGAGATCCAGGCGCCCCGAGATTCAACCGCCCATAGATTCAGCGGCCTGGATCCAACCGCCCATAGGTTCAGCGGCCTGGATCCACCTGCTTAGATCCAGTCGTCCTCGTCGTCGATGACGACGGCCGGCTGCGTGATGGTGGCGCTGTCTTCCTTCGGGTCGAACCGGATGACGGTGCCGTCGTCGAGTTCGATGACGGGATTTCCCTCGAGCCAGGTGAGCGTCCAGCGCCACCCGCTGGTGTCGTCGGGGAGGGTAGTGAGGTCGCCCTCCACCGCCTGTAAGGCGATGAGGACGACCTCAGGCAGGCCCGCCGGCGGCGTGGCGCCGAGTGACCAGCGGGTTCCGAGCTGCATGTTAGACCTCGGCCTCGTAGGTGACCCAGGTGGTGCGGGTGCCGACCTCGTCGTAGAGCTTCTGAGCGGTCTTGTTGTCCGCCGCCGTGACCCACTGCAGGGAACGGTAGTTGTGCGCCTTGGCGTACTCCTTGGCGAAGTCCATCAGGGCTCGACCGGTGCCGGCGTCTCGGGCATCCGGTGCCACAAAGAGGTCGTCGACGAAGAGGCCGACATCGCCGCTGAGGGTGCGCGGAACCGCACGGAAGAGGGTGAAGCCGACGAAGTCACCATTGTCGTCAACCGCGACAGCGCCGTCGAGGTCGTGGTTCTTGTCGATGATCCAGCTCCACACACGCAGAGCCTTCTCGTCGGTGAGGTCGCTCTTATAGAACTCGCTGTAGCCCTCGAAAAGACCCAGCCACGGGAAGAAGTCCTTGTCGCCGAGCGGGCGGACCTGTACAGACATGCGTTCTCCTTAAATTTCCGACACCGTGGCGAGCACGATATCAGTCACGACCAATTCGGTGGCCTCGACGAACGTCAAGTCCTCGATGCGGCCTACTGCTTTCAAATCGGCGGCTACCTGCCCGAGCAGGGCCACCTCTGCCGCTGTGCCTCCGATGGTGGCGGAGGAGACAGCGGACTTCTGTGACGCTTTGGCGTCGGTCTTGGCTCGACGGATGCCCGTGAGGGCACGGCTGGCCAGGTCGAGCAGGGCGAGCGAGTCGGCATCCGCCGGCGTCGAGCCTGCCACCGGCCACGGGGCGCGGTGGACCGAACCGTCGTTGGACCAGGACCAGGCCTCTTCCGTGGCGAACGGAACGAACGGAGCGAACAGGCGAAGCAGCGTTGACAGGGCCTGGCGCAGGGCAGCCACGGCCGATGCCTGGTCGGGGCCCGGTTCGCCGTAGGCGCGTTCCTTGACCAGCTCGAGGTAGTCGTCGCAGAAGGTCCAGAAGAAGCTCTCCGACACCTCCAGAGCACGAGCGTGGTCGAACGCGTCGAACGCGGCTGTGGCCTGGGCCACCACCAGGTCGAGACGGGCGAGCATGCTCGCGTCGATCGGCTCGGTGACCGGCGCGGAGTCGTCGCCGGCGAAGCCGAGGATGAACTTGCTCGCGTTGAGGATCTTGATCGCCAGGCGGCGACCGATCTTGATCTGGGTCGGGTTCTTGGGGTCGAACGCCGCGTCGGTGCCGAGACGGGACGAGGCTGCCCAGTACCGCACGGCATCCGACCCGTGCTGCACGAGAACGTCGGCCGGGGTGACCACGTTGCCCTTGGACTTCGACATCTTCTTGCGGTCGGGGTCCACGATGAAGCCCGACAGGGCGGCGTGCTTCCACGGTGATTCGCCGTGCTCGAGTTCCGCACGCAGCAGCGTGGAGAACAACCAGGTGCGGATGATGTCCTGACCCTGCGGGCGCAGCGAGTACGGGTAGACCAGCTCGAAAAGCTCAGGGTCGGTTTCCCAACCGCCGGCCAGCTGGGGGGTGAGGGAGGAGGTAGCCCAGGTGTCCATCACGTCGACCTCGCCGACGAAGCCGTTGGCGACGCCGCGCTGCTCGGCCGTATAGCCGGGAGCCACATCGGAGGACGGGTCGACCGGGAGCAGCTCGCGGGTGGCGATGATCGGCTGGTCGAAGACCGGGTTGGCGTCGGCATCGAGCGGGTACCAAACCGGGAGCGGCACGCCGAAGAAGCGCTGCCGGGACACCAGCCAGTCACCGGTGAGACCGTTGACCCAGTTCTCGTAGCGCACGCGCATGAACTCAGGATGCCACTGCAAAGCGGTTCCGTGTTCGATGAGCCTGGTTCGCAGTGCTTCGTCGCGTGCGCCGTTGCGGATGTACCACTGACGGGTGGAGACGATCTCGAGGGGCTTGTCGCCCTTTTCGAAGAATTTGACCGGGTGCACGATCGGCTTGGGTTCGCCGATCAGGTCGCCGGATGCGCGGAGCAGGTCGACCATGGCCTGCTTGGCGGAGAACACCGTCTTGCCGGCGAGCTCTGCATACGCGGCCTGCGCGTCGGGAGTGGTGATGACGTCGGGCGCTTCGGCGATGATGCGGCCGTCGAAGCCCATTATCGCGCGGTTGGGCAGGTCGAGTTCGCGCCACCAGACCACGTCGGTGACGTCGCCGAAGGTGCAGATCATGGCGATGCCCGATCCCTTGTCTTTCTGGGCGAGGTGGTGAGCCAGGATCGGCACCTCCACGTCGAAGACGGGGGTGCGCACGGTCGTTCCGAAGAGCGGCTTGTACCGTTCGTCATCCGGATGCGCCACGAGTGCCACACACGCCGCGAGGAGTTCGGGGCGGGTGGTCTCGATCTCGATGGTGGAGCCATCCGGCTTGTGGAAGGACACCCGGTGGTAGGCGGCGGGCATCTCCTTGTCCTCGAGCTCGGCCTGGGCCACGGCCGTGCGGAAGGTGACATCCCAGAGCGTCGGCGCCATGGCCTGGTAGGCCTCGCCGCGGGTGACGTTGCCCACGAAAGCGAGCTGTGAGGCGAAGATCGACTCCGGCGCGATGGTGCGGTAGCTCTGGGTCCAGTCGACGGAGAGGCCGAGGGTGCGCCACAGCTCCTCGAACTGCTTCTCGTCCTCGACGGTGAGGCGTTCGCAGAGTTCGATGAAGTTACGACGACTCACGGGAAGCTGGTCGGCGGCCTTGGTGCTCTTGCCGTCGCCGCCCTCGAAGGGCGGCACGAAGTCAGGGGTATACGGCAGCGACGGGTCGCAGCGCACGCCGTAGAAGTTCTGCACGCGGCGCTCGGTGGGCAGGCCGTTGTCGTCCCAACCCATCGGGTAGAACACGCTCTTGCCGCGCATGCGCTGGAATCGCGCGACGACATCGGTGTGGGTGTAACTGAAGACATGGCCGATGTGGAGGGAACCGGATGCGGTGGGCGGCGGGGTATCGATCGAGAAGATCGACTGCTTCGTGGCAGCGGCCCGGTCGAACCGGTAGGTGCCCTGAGCCTCCCAGCTGGCTTCCCATTTGGCTTCCAGTCCTTCTAGGACTGGCTTTTCGGGAACGCGGTCAGCGTTGCTCATGACTCTCCGATTCTTATTTCAGCGGCACCGTGTCGATGGTGAGGTGCCTTCAGTACTGCTGAACCAATCTAGTCGATGCTCCGCCTTGACCGGCACGGCGACCCTCCGAACGGGCTGATCCGGGGCTTGTTTGGGAGTCTTCTCAGGAGCGTGGGCCGATCAGGAGCCACACCGACCACCCTGACCTTCGCCGGCCTCGCCTTGTTAGAACGGCGGCTCCTCGGGAGGATGCCCGGGAAGCTGCCCGGCCGTGCGGGACTCTGCCGGGGTCCCGGGTGGCACTGGCTGTGTCGGCGGTTGGGCGGGTGGTGGCCCGAGGGTGGTTTCGGGGTAGGTGCGGTGGGTGGCCCCGGCCGGCGAGGTCCACACGAGCACTCCGCCGGGCTCCTGCACGACCGACCAGAGGGTTTGGTGCTTGAGTCTGTGGTGCGGTGCGCACAAATGGGCGAGGTTGTCGTAATCGGTGGGGCCGCCGGCTTCCCAGGCTGTGGTGTGGTCGATGTCGCTGCGAGTGGCGGGCCGGGTGCACCCGGGGAACCGGCAGGTTCCGTCCCTGAGCCGCAACCAGCGGCGTAGATCGGCGGGGACCGTATAGCGGTCCTTCCCGACGGAGAGAACGGCGCCGGTCTCGGGATGCGTGAGCAACCGGGCGAAGCTCGGCGCTCCCGCGGCGATCTCGCGGGCCGCATCCGCCGGGATCGGCCCGTACCCGTCGAGGAAACCGGGCTCGTCGCTGGTGCCCATCGCGGTGAGGGCGGGCACGGTGACGAGCACCTGGCCCTGGATGCCGCCGCCGGTACCCGACGGGGTGACGCCGTCCAGCACCAGGTCGGCGAGTGCGTCGGCGCAGATCTGGCCGATGGTGCGCCTCTGGTCTTCGGGGATCGACTCGTCCGCACGCTCGTGGACGCGGGTGGCTTCGGCGATGCGGATGAGCCGGTCGTGAGCGGCCTGGGTTTGCTGCGCAGTGCCGTACCAGGTGAGGGTGCCCATGCCGTCTGGTCGCCCTTCCCACCAGATGCCGCGCTCCGCGACAGCGGCGGCGGCGCGCGTGGTGAGGGTTTCCGGGTGCCGTCGCTCCCGCAGCCGCCGGGCCTTGACCCTGAGTTTGCCCGCGGTGAGGTCTTTCGCCGCGGGCAGCAATTCTGCTTCCAGCTGGGCCGCTTCCTCGAGCGGGACGAAGCTGAGTTGCTCCATCAACACTTGACCGTGCCGGTAACTGATCTCACCCGCACTCATGGCCGTCAGTGTGGCCGTCATCGGGCCGGCGAACATGGCAGATTCCCCAATCAGGTTCTCCGCAGTGCGTTCGGCGAGACGCAGGGCACAGGCGACCTCGCTGGTGACCGTTCGGCGGGCGACCTCCTGGTCCTCCCACGCGGCGATCTTTCGCGGACTCGCCTGCGCGTCGGTGAGCACCGGACCGCGCGTCTCTGGGAGGGCACGCGCCTCCCCGAAGGCGTAGTCGGGGTTGAGGAGTTTCGCGTTCACCGGGTCGCTGCTCCACTGCTGCAGATCGGCCATATCTCGTGCCCGTCGCGCGGTGGCCTTGGCGATCTTGCGGTGCGATTTGGCCGCGCGGGCGACCTTCTTCGCAAGCGTGGCCTGCGCCTGCTCCTGCAGGGTGCGGCGGCGACGGTGCGCGTGCGCGTCGCGACCCGGGTCATCCGGGTCATCCGGTTCGGCTGGGAACTGCTCTACTGGGCTGCTCATGCGTTGATAGTCGCACCTGCCACCGACACCCGAACCTGCACCTAGAGGGGTGTGGAAAACGCTCTTGACCAGCCTGTTGTGGAGGAGCGGCGGTCGTGATCCACGGGCATCACAGGCATTCTGGAGCCGTGGTCTGCGGGGATCTGGCGCTGCCCGCCGGGGTGGCGTTGTGTGGCACAGATGGCTCTGTGACAGACCATGCCGTGCAGCCCCGTGCCGAACGCGGCCGGCCTCGTGCGGCGGCCGCCCCTCGACCCGATCTGTCGGCGACGGAGCAGATCCTCACGGTCCTGCTCATGCGCACGGTGGAGCCCTCCACGCGAGTGGCCGCCTACCGGGACGCCGCACCCGCCTCGGCTGTCGTGCACCTAGCCGCCCTCATCAGTTTTGACACCGACCAACTGGCCGAATCCGCGCACAACCTGGGCACCCTCTACTTCCTCCCCGAGATCCGCAACGACCTCCTGGAGCCCTTCCGGATCGAACGGGCCCGCCTGCCCGACACGTATGCCGCGTTGATCGCAGCCGGCGTGGAGGCCGAGGTGCGCGCCGACCTGGGTCCGGCCGGGAGCGCGGGGTCCGAGTCGGGTCACGATTATCTCGTCGACGTGGTCTTCGGACTCGTGGAAAGTGTCATCGCGATCTGTGCCGACCGTCCAGACGAGGACGCCGACGCCCTGGTCGCCACCATCCTGTACAGCTGCCTGCGAGTGCTGGGGCACGACGGCACGGCGGGGCGGCACATCACCGAGCACGCTCAAGAGTTGCTGGACGGAATTCCGGTGGAATCGTAATCCCGCCCATCGGGCCATCGTCACTCAGTACGATGAGCCCATGGATGACCGAGGGGTGCGCGGTTCCCGGAGTCAGCGAGTCCGGGCACTCGTCGATCATGTGCCGACCAAGTGGCTCATCACGAGTGTCTCGGCCGTGTTGCTGGCGTTCTCCGCGGTGGTCGGCGGCCTGGATGACGCCCCGGTTCCGTCCACTCCAGTGATCGAAGCTGGAGCCAGCCACATCGGCACCGAACTGACGATTGTTGTGAACGGCGCGCTGCTGATCGATGCCTTTCCTGAACAGAGCATCGTGCCCGAAGAGGGAAACCGGCTCCTTGTGGTGCGAGCGACCGTGGAGAACACCACGTCGGAGCCCCGCCGCCTCGGGACAACAGAAGCGGACAGCGTTGGGATCGCCGACGTCCCCGGGCTGGCGGATGCTGTGCCGCCGGAGCGGATTCTGGTCATCGACGACGGCAGCGACCGGGTGGTGGTGCAACCCGGCGTGCCTGTCGAGCTCGCCTACATGTGGGAGGTTTCCGGCGATGACGTCAAGAAGGGGGAGCCGATCACGGTGAACCTCCTAGACCGCGACTTCATCAGCGAGGGCAGGCTCACCTACGGCGGGCTGTACGGGGACCCGATCGTGAGCGCCACCCTCGAACTCACCCTCGGCGACGTCGGTGCAGGGGTGAACGAGTGACGGCCTCTCCCACGCTCCGGCGCCACGCTGCGAATGGCGTGCTGCTCACCGCCATCCTGGCGCTTGCGGCGCTCGTGCTGCACACCACCCCCAGCAGGGAAGCGCAGCAAGCCTCGATCGTGGTGCCCGGGGTCATCGGGGAACCCGCAAGCGGCCGGAACATTCGTGCCACCGTTTACTCCGCAGCGGTAGCCGAGGAGGTGACGACCGGCAACGGATGGGCGGGTGCCACGCCGGGATTGTGGGTCGTGGTCGAGCTGACCGTTGAAGCCGTGGTGGATGACAAGGCCGCGTCACTCGGTACCGCTGTGCTCCGGGTGGGCGACGTCAGTTTCAGCGCCTCCAGCCGACCTCAGGACAGCACCGTGGCCGATATGCGATTGGCCACCGGCATTCCGGTGAGCGGCCCGCTCCTGTTCGAGGTGCCCGCCACGGTCGTTCACAGCACCGCAGCATCAACAGCGACGCTCGAACTCGCGATCGACTCCGATCCTCGGGTCGATTCGCTTCTGGTCGTTCCCGTCGACCTGACCGATCTGGTCGTGCAGCACGAGCTCGAGCTCTCGTTTCCGGAGTGGGGCTCACAATGAATCGCAGGGACAGGCGCAGACTGAGGCGCGTCGTGAGGGGACCAGGATGGCTCCGCCACAACTGGCTGGCTCTGGCCGCCGTTGCGGTCCTCCTGCCGGTTACCGTCGCGATCACCTCCGCCAACGAGTGGTCCACCTCCCTGTCCGCATCACCGAGCAGGCCAGAGGAGGTGTCGGCCGGCGACACCGCGCAGTATGGTCCGTCCAGCTGGCAGGTCGAGAAGACCACCAGGGTGAGCGCGACGAGCGCCGTCGGACAGGAGAGGGATCTGCCTGCCGGAACCGAGTTGCTCGTCGTTACCGTTCGGGTCGACCCAAGTCGGAGCGTCGAGGACGGCGCCAGTGGCGGGTGCGTCGCGCGGCTAGAGGAGCACGGCGGTCCGGGCCCGGCACGCAGCTGGGGTAACGCGAGCGCAAACCCGATCACCCTCGCCGGCCGAGGACCCGAGTTCGCCTCGTGCAGCTCCGAGCAGAGCGGCCCGTACAGCTTCGACGCCGAATTCGTTGTACCCGCCGACGCCGGCGACGGTGCCATCCTGTCCGTTGGTATCGCGGTGTCCGACGAGCTCCCCGACTACCTGCGCATGGCGCTGGACTGACTGGGTCTCAGGCCGACGCTGCTTCCGCCTCAGAATGCTTCCTGGCCGAGTCTCGTCTCTCGCCCAGGCGGCCCAGGCAGAAGTCGTAACCCGCGGCGATGAGGCAGATCCTGAGCGGTTCCACGAGCACGTCCAGCGCAAAGATCAGAGAGCCGTCCGCGTTCATCCACCAGTCCTGGAGGTCGTGAGGGCCGATGAGCTGGATGGCCGCGAGCGCCAGCCAGCCGGACGCGGCCTCCAGCACCGTATATGCCAGAACGAAGATACCCATGGGCACCACACCCGCACGCCAGACCAGTGTCAGAGCGTTCGCGAGAGGCTTCCAGCGGCCGACGAAGTCGCCGCCGATGTCGGCGAAGCGTCGGGAGATGGCCTTGGGCACCCGGGAGTAGCCGGAGCGCAGGCTCGTCGCGTACCGGTTCGTGGCGTACCGTCCCGACGGAGCACGCAGCGTGATCGGTGTGGCGGCGAGCGCACGTCCGTAGACGATGCCGGCGAGGGCGAGCCAGGCCACGGGCAGGAGGACCAGGGCGCCCGCCTCGCCGATCGCCCAGGCGATCGCATCCCACGCAACTCCCAGGGGAGCGAAGACATCGCCGATGGTGTGCCGAAGATCGGCGACCCAGTGGGCGGCGGCGCGGTTGGCGATCCAGGAATCCACGTCGCCGCGGTAGACGCTGATCAGGAACACGGTGAGGTACACCCACACGGCCTCGAGGTACACGGTCACGATCGCGGTCCAGCGTGGGAGCCGGTCGCTGTAGCGCTTGAGCAGGTAGCGGCCGGTGAAGGCGATCACGATCGCGGCCCCCGACGCCCAGGTGAGTTGCAGATTCAGCACACCGGCCGAGTTGTCCTCGTTTGCGAACGGGTTGATCTTGGCCAACGCCGACGCCGCGTACTGCAGGGTGTCCTCCTGCAGAAACTGCCAGGCGGCATAGAACGCGAAAAACGGCAGGATGCTCGCCAGGAACAGGTCCTGAAGACTCGGCGCGGCCTTCTGGTCGGTTTCGGTGGTGCGGTCGATGGCATCCTCGCCGTTGGCGGCGAGCTGACCGAACCCCGGCATTCCCGCGCGCAGCACGAGGAACATCGCGATGAAGCTGGCCAGCCGGGCCAGAATGGCAATCGGCATGATCAGGAATGCGACGAGGGCATCGGTGGTGCCGGCGAATGCGGCGACCTCGATCACCAAGTAGCGCGCCAGCCAGCCGGCCAGATAGAACGCCAGCAGGACCGGCCAGCGCGTGGCAGCCAGCCTAACCGTCGACGTCACAATGGAGAACACAGGCCTCAGCGTAGGGGGCCGGGTGCCGTCCCGTATAGCGGCGCTCGCCCCCGGAAGGTCAGAACAGGCGCGGCACGGCCGCGAGCAGTGCCCGGGTGTACGGATGCGCCGGCGCCCGGAAGATCTGCTCGGCCGGTCCCGTCTCGACGATGCGACCCGCGTGCATGACGGCGACCTCGTCGCTGACGTGTTGGATGACCCCGAGGTCGTGCGAGATGAACAACAGGCTCAGCGACAGCTCGCGCTGCAGCTCGTCGAGAAGGTCGAGGACCTGAGCTTGCACGCTCACATCCAGCGCCGATACCGGTTCATCGCAGATCAGGATCTGCGGCCGGGAGGCCAGGGCGCGGGCGATGCCCACCCGCTGTCGTTGCCCTCCAGACAGATCGGTCGGCCGACGGTCGAGCAGGGTGGCCGACAGGCCGACATCGTCCAGGAGTCCGGACACCCGCAGGTCTCCGGCCCGCCGAACAGTGGCCCCGCGACCGGACGGTGCGGCGACGGCCACAGCGTGCCGCAGGATCTCGCGCACGCTCAGCCTGGGATCGAAGGAGGCGAGCACATCCTGGTACACGGCTCCCACCAATCGGCGCCGAGCGCGGCGCTGTTTCTCGGGCAACGCGCTCCACGGTTCGCCGAGCAGGCGCACCTCTCCGGAGTCCGCCGCGGTGAGCGCGAGGGCCAGACGGGCCGTGGTGGTTTTGCCAGAGCCGGACTCGCCCACGATGCCCAGGGTGCGGCCGCGCGGCAGGCTGAAGTTCACGTCGTCGACGGCATGCTGCACGGTGCCGTGCTGACCGCGGAAGGTCTTGTTCAGCCCGATGCCCTCCAGGGCCAGGTCGGGGCTGGACGGCGTCCGGGCGTCGGGAGCGGCGCCCGGGTAACCAGAGGTCACCTCAGTTGCCGGCGCACTCGGGCGTTCGGCCACGCGCCGACGGCCCGCCCCGGCGGTTGCCTCCGGTGTGAGTGACGGTTCCGGCGTGGGCGCCAGCCTGGTTCCCCGCGGCTTGTCCACGGGAACCGCGGCGAGCATCCGCCGGGTCTCGGGGTGGCTGGGGTGCCCGAGCACCTCGTTCGGCATTCCGGTCTCGACGATGCGGCCGTCGTGCATGACCACGATCCGGTCGGCGATGCGGCTGACCACGGCGAGGTCGTGGCTGATCAGCAGGATGGCGGTGCCGCGGTCGCGGATCTCCTCGAGCAGGTCGAGAACCTGGGCCTGCACGGTGACGTCGAGCGCCGTGGTAGGTTCGTCGGCGATCAACAGCGGGGGATCGAGGGCGAGCGCGGCCGCGATGAGCGCCCGCTGGCGCTGGCCACCGGAGAGCTCCCCGGACCGCCGGCCTGCATAGACTTCGGGGTCGGGCAGGCCGACGGCGGCGAGGACCTCGAGTACCCGCCTCGCACGCTCGGCACCGTCGAGCCCCGTGTGCAGTCGGAGCGAGTCACCGATCTCCCGCCCGATCGGACGCAGCGGGTCGAGTGAGGCGAGGGCATCCTGCAGCACCAGTCCCACGTCGCGGCCACGGCGTCGGCGCCAGGCGGACTCGCTGAGGCCGAGGACCGACTCGCCGGCCACACTGAGTTCGTCGGCGCTGACCTGCGCACCGGCGCCGGCGAGGCCGAGCAGGCTGCGGGCGGTGACGCTCTTGCCCGACCCGGACTCGCCGACGATCGCCAGGCATTCGCCCGGTGCAAGATCAAGGGACACTCCGCGCACCACAGTCTGGGACCCGAACCCGACCGAGAGATTCCGGAGTGTGAGTGCCGGCACGGGTGATGGGCCGCCCATCGGCACGGCCATCCGGGTGGCGTCGGCGCTCATGCGTGCCTCATCCGGCGTTCGATCGCGCGGCCCAGGGCGGTGGCGCACACGGCGGTCAGCACGATGAACAGGCCGGGGAAGAAACTCATCCACCACGCCGACGTGATGTACGTGCGGCCGGCGGCGAGCATCGCGCCCCACTCGGCGGCCGGCGGCTGGGCGCCCAGGCCCAGGTAGCTCAGGGCGGCGGCCCAGACGATGGCCTGGCCCACACCGAGAGTGCCGAGAACAAGGAGGGGTGCCAGGGTGTTGGGCAGGATGTGCCGGCTGAGGATGCGCCCGCGGCCCAGTCCTTGCACCGTCGCGGCCTCGACGAACGCCGAGGAGCGCACTCGCAGCAATTGGGCGCGAATGATGCGCGCGTAGCCCGGTGCCGTCGACAGCCCGACGGCCACGATCGCGCTGCCCGCCCCCGGACCGAAGACGAGGATGAACAGGAGCGCGAGCAACAGGCCGGGGAAGGCGAATAGAACCTCGAGGAATCTGTTGACCGTGAAGTCCACGGCGGCGCCGAGCGTTCCGGCCACGGTTCCGAGCACAGCGCCGAGGCCCAGCCCGATCAGGGTGGCCGACACACCAATCACGAGCGAGTCACGGGCGCCGTCGATCACCCGGGTATAGATGTCCCGGCCGGACTCGTCGGTGCCGAACCAATGCGCCCAGGACGGCGCACCGAATGCCGACAGCGGGTCGATCGCGAGCGGGTCACCCGGAGCCAGCAGCCGGGGGGCTATGGCCGCGACGAGCAGGAACAGGGCCAGCAGGCCGGCCGCGATCTCGACGACGCTGGGCCGGGCCCGCCGACCGTTGGACGGAGAACCTGGTCGGCTGTCCTGCTCACCGCCCTGGCCACCCGGCCGTGCGGATGCCGCGGCGGTGATCTCGAGTTCGCTCACTGTGCGCCTCCGGCGGTACGGGAGGTGGGGCGCGGATCGGCCAGGCGTGAGGCCAGGTCGGTGAGGATCGTCATGAGGATGTAGGCGAGTGCGACGACCATCACGACGCCGATCACCACGGGCACGTCGCGCACGGTGACCGCGTTGAGCAGGGTGCGGCCCAGGCCGGGCGGGCGAAGACGGTCTCGACCACCACGGCACCGCTGATCAGCGAGCCGAAGGCCCAGCCGGACAGTCCGATGGCGGGCAAGGCCGCGTGCCGGAGAGCGTGACGCCACAGCACTCCGCGCTCGCCCTCGCCGCGGGCACGGGCGGAGAGCACGAACGGGGACTCCAGGGCCGTGGTCAGGCTCTCCCGCATTACTTGGCCGAGGAATCCCGCCAGCGGGATGGCCAAGGTGAGCACCGGCAACACCAGGCCACGCGCATCCGCGGTGCTGATCGGCGGCAGGATGCCCCACCATACGCTGACGACCACGATGAGGGTGGTGGCCAGCCAGAAGTGCGGCAGCGCCGCCGCGACAATCTCCAGACCCGAGCCGATCTGTCGGGCCACCCGGCCACGCCCGGTGGACCAGGTCGCCAGGCCCAGGGCGAGGAGCCAGGCCACAGAGAGGGAGAGGACGGCTAGGAGCAGGGTGCCGCCGAGCTGGCTGAGCACCAGCGGGCCAACGTCCATGTTGAGGGCGTACGAGCGGCCCAGGTCACCCGTCGCGAGACGGCCGAGTTGGGCGAGGTACTGCAGAAAAACGGGCTGGTCGAGGCCGTACTCGGCGCGCACCGCTGCGAGGGCCTCCGGCGAGGTCTGCGACCCCGGCCCACCGAGGATCGCCTGGGCGGGATCGCCGGGGATCAGCCGGACCGCGAAGAAGGTGAGCGTGGCCACCGCCCACAGCACGAAGACGGCGCCGCCGACCCGGCGTGCGAGTGGCCAGCCGATGCGCGCGCCAAACCCCCGGACGCGCTGCCCGCCGGTGCTGCGGGCAGCCGTCAGCGGTTCAGCCATGCGTCGTAGAAGGTGGGCGTCGACACCGTCGGCAGCGCGCGGGCGCCTTGCACGGCCGTGCCGAGCAGGAAGTGGTTCTGCTGGTCGTAGAGCGGCAGGATGTAGAAGCCCTCCAGGATCAGGTCCTGAGCGTCGGCGTACAGCGAGGCACGCTCGGCGGCATCGGCGTCGGTCGAGCCTGTCGAGACCTGGTCTGCCTGGGTGAGCAACGAGTCCAGGGCTGGGTCGTTCACCTGGGCGTGGTTGGCGAAGTAGCCGCTCGGGGCAGGGGTGATTCCGTCGGAGTGGAAGAGGATGCGCAGGACATCGGGTCCGACCTTGGTGTACGGCGCACTGACGGCGTCGTAGGCGTTACTGCCGAGGGCCGTGTACCAGCTCGAGAGATCCAGCTTGGTCAGCTGCACGTCGAACCCGGTCGCCTTGGCGGTCGCCTGGATCTGCTCGAACAGGGACTGCTCGGCCGGGATGGACTGGTTGGTGCTCACCGGGAAGACCACGGTGAGACGCACGCCGTCCTTGGTGCGGTAGCCGTCCGCGTCCTTCTCGGACCAGCCGGCGTCATCGAGCAGGGTCGCCGCCGCCGCGGGGTCGTAGTCGAAGAGCTCGGGGCGTGAGATTCCGAGGGGCTCGACGCTCGACAGGGCCGAGTAGGAGCGCTCCGCACTGCCCTGGAACAGGGACGCGACGGCGTCATCGACATTCGCCGAACGGATGAACGCCTCGCGGACGGCCGCATCGCTGAAGGGCGCCTTGCCCGAGTTCAGCTCGATCCGGTTGCTGGCACCGGGCCGAGGCGCATCCAGGTGCACGATGGCATCGCTCTGCTCGGCCTGGGCGATGGTGTCCGGCTGGGCATTGTCGATCACGTCGACCTCGCCGGCCTGCAGAGCGGCATAGCGGGAGGCCGAATCGGGGATGAAGCGCCAGACGATCTTCTCGAGGTAGGCCGGGCCGTCGTGTTCGGCGTCGGCCGGCGGGGACGTGTAGTCGTCGTTCCGCACCAGGGTGATGGCGTTCTGCTTCACCCAGGAGTCGACGACGAACGGGCCGGTGCCCACGGGGGCGGCGCAGTTGTCATCCTGGCTGCGCTCGAGCGCCGTCGGGGACTCGATGCCCAGCCACGGCTGGGAGAGGGACTCCAGCAGGGCGCTGTCGGGCTGCGCGAGGGTGAGACGCACGACAGAGTCGGAGACGGCCTCGGTGCCGGTGACCTTCGCGAGGGCCAGGTAGCCCGTGGACGACCCGGTCGTCGGGTCCTGCAGGTGGGCGATGTTGGCCTGCACGGCTGCGGCGTCCAGTGGCGTGCCATCGGAGAAGGTGACGCCGTCGCGCAGGGTGAACTCCCAGGTCAGGCCATCGGCGCTGACTGTCCAGCTGTCGGCCAGCCAGGGGATGACGGTGCCCTCGGAGTCGAGGGAGACCAGCGACTCGAGGTACTGCGTGCTCACGAGCGCCTGAGGGTAGTTCCCGCCCACGTGCGGGTCGAGGCAGGTGGGTTCGGCGTCACCCGACGCGTAGGTGAGGGTTCCGCCGGCTGTCGGGGTGGACGAGGCCTGCGGAGCGGCGCTGGTGCAGCCGGTGAGCGCGAGACCGAGCACGGTGACGCCGGCGGCGAAGGCCACACCGAGTGGGCGGCGGGTCGAGAGGAGCGGTACGGATCGAACAGGTGCCGGACGGGGCATGCGATGGGCTCTTTTCACGGGTGCGGAACGCTGGGGAGACGGGAGTCGACGGTCGGGCGGCCGGGGGGCCGGCCACGATGTCTGCGTTGAAGGCTGCTGTGCCATTATTGGACTCGGTACAAAAACCGAAGACGTCGAGTCCCATCGTAGAACACGAAAGAACCATGAACGATTCCCGCACCGTCGGCCGCCCCGCGGTTCCTCCCGAGCGATGCTCGAGGAGGCCGCCGCCGAGCTGTTCCTCGAGCAGACCTACGCCAAGACCACCATCGGGGATATCGCCCGGCGAGCCGGCGTGAGCCGTAACACGTTCTTCAACTACTTCTCCGCCAAGAGCGACCTGCTCTGGCTGGATGTCGACGCGGGACTCGCCGCCCTGCCCGGCGCATTGGCCGACTGCGATCGCAGCGCCGGAGTGACCGTGGCGGTCCGCCAGGCGCTGCTGCGGGTGGCCGAGGGCTTCGGGCCCGGCCGGGTGCCCTGGTCCGTCACCCAGTACGAGCTGATGAACACGGTTAGCGAGCTGGAGGCATCCGCCCTTGCCCGGTTCCTGGTGCAGGTGGGCCTGGTGGGGGAGTACGTGGGCGCGCGGCCCGGCTACTCGGCCGACACCGACCCGTTGGGGCGAGCCTTCTCCACCGCCGTGGTCGCGGCTGCGGCTGCGGCCGCCACGGAGTGGGCCGGCGCCGGTGTGGCGCGCGGCGACCTGACCGCCTATGTGGATGCGGCGATCACTCCGGTCTGTGCCGGGTTCGGTCCTGTTCTCGATCACGGCTGAACCGCCCGGCGCCGGAGTTGACGGGCGCGGTAGTATTAACCGACGTTGATCCGGCCATCACCGGGGAGTCTTCGGAAGAACAGTGGAATCGTGCCCCGGTGCGAGACCAGCCAGTAGAGCCGAACGGGTCGGGCCCGTCACAGCCTTTGTATGAGCGGTCGTTCGCCTGCACGGGAACGGCAAGCGAGGTGGTACCGCGCATCGTCCTGTCGGGGCGGGCGTCCTCGTGGAATAGGCCGGCGACTCAACACCGCCTCGTCCAGGAGAAGCATGACGTACCCGAAGTCCCCCGAAGACAACCAGTCCGATTCGGCCAGCCCCGACGCCGCTGTCGTTCCCTCACCGAACTTCCCGCAGATCGAGGGCGAAGTCCTCGACTTCTGGGCGAAGGACGGCACCTTCCAGGCCTCCATCGACAACCGCGAGGGTGCCCCGGAGTGGGTCTTCTACGACGGCCCTCCCTTCGCCAACGGCCTGCCGCACTACGGCCACCTGCTCACCGGCTACGCCAAGGACCTGTTCCCCAGGTTCCAGACCATGCGCGGCAAGCAGGTGCACCGCCGGTTCGGCTGGGACACCCACGGACTGCCGGCCGAGCTGGAGGCGGAGCGGAAGCTCGGCATCACCGACAAGAGTCAGATCGAACAGATGGGCCTGGCCGCGTTCAACGCCGTCGCCCGCGAATCGGTGCTCGAGTACACTAAGGACTGGGAGGCCTACGTCACCCGCCAGGCCCGCTGGGTCGACTTCGAGAACGACTACAAGACCCTCGACATCACCTTCATGGAATCGGTGATCTGGGCGTTCAAGGAACTGCACACCAAGGGACTGGCCTACGAGGGCTACCGGGTGCTGCCATACTGCTGGCGCGACCAGACCCCGCTGTCCAACCACGAGCTGCGCATGGACGACGACGTCTACAAAATGCGCCAGGACCAGACCGTCACGGTCACCTTCCCGCTCGTGGGCGCCAAGGCCGAGACCCTCGGCCTCACCGCCGTGCGCGCCCTGGCCTGGACCACGACCCCGTGGACCCTGCCGACCAACCTCGCCCTGGCCGTGGGCCCCGACATCGTCTACGCCGTCGTCCCCGCCGGCCCCAACGGCACCCGGATGCCGAGGTGTTGCGTGAACAAGCCGGCGCCGTGTCCGGCACCGAGGTTCTTGGCGGCGAATACCTGCTGGCCATCGACCTCGTCGGCAGCTACGCCAAGGACCTCGGCTACGAGAGCGCCGCAGACGCGACGGCCGCGATCAGTCGCACCGTGACCGGCCGCGACCTCGAGGGCGTCTCGTACGACCGCCTGTTCGACTACTACGCCGACGAGAGCGAGTGGGGCACCCAGAACGCCTGGCGCTTCGTGGTCGCGGACTACGTCACCACCAGCGATGGCACCGGCATCGTGCACCAGGCGCCCGCCTACGGCGAGGAGGACCAGACGGTCTGCCAGGCCTACGGCATCCCGGTGATCCTGTCCCTCGACGACGGCGGCAAGTTCCTGCCCGAGGTCACCGAGGTCGCCGGGCAGCTCTGGAGCGACGCCAACAAGCCGCTCACCCAGTTGATCAAGTCGCAGGGCCGGCTGCTCCGCCAGGCCAGCTACGAGCACTCCTACCCGCATTGCTGGCGCTGCCGCAACCCGCTGATCTACAAGGCCGTGTCCAGCTGGTTCGTGCGCGTCACCGACTTCCGCGATCGCATGGTCGACCTCAACCAGGAAGTGAACTGGGTCCCGGAGAACGTCAAGGACGGCCAGTTCGGCAAGTGGATCGGGAACGCCCGCGACTGGTCGATCAGCCGCAACCGCTACTGGGGCTCGCCCATCCCGGTCTGGAAGAGCGACAACCCTGCCTACCCGCGCATCGACGTCTACGGTTCGCTCGACGAGCTCGAGGCCGATTTCGGCGTACGCCCCACCGACCTGCACCGCCCCTACATCGACGAACTCACCCGGCCCAACCCCGACGACCCCACCGGGCAGTCCACCATGCGGCGCATCGAGGATGTCCTCGACGTCTGGTTCGACTCCGGCTCGATGCCGTTCGCCCAGGTGCACTACCCGTTCGAGAACCGCGAATGGTTCGAGAGCCACAACCCGGCCGACTTCATCGTGGAATATATCGGGCAGACCCGCGGCTGGTTCTACCTGCTGCACGTGCTCTCCACGGCGCTGTTCGACCGGCCCGCCTTCAAGAACGTCGTCAGCCACGGCATCGTGCTCGGCAACGACGGCCAGAAGATGTCGAAGTCCCTCCGCAACTACCCCAACGTCAACGAGGTCTTCGACCGCGACGGCTCCGACGCCATGCGCTGGTTCCTGATGAGCTCGCCGGTTCTGCGCGGCGGCAACCTCATCGTCACCGAGGAGGGCATCCGCGAGGGCACCCGCCAGATGCTGCTGCCGCTCTGGAGCACCTGGTATTTCTTCTCGCTCTACGCCAACGCCTCCGGCTACACCGCCACCTGGCGCACCGACTCCACCGATGTGCTCGACCGCTACCTTCTGGCCAAGACTCGCGACCTCATCGAGGACGTCACCGGCGATCTCGAACGGCTCGACAGCACGCTGGCCGCCTCGCGCCTACGGGATTTCGCCGACGTGCTCACCAACTGGTATGTGCGCCGCTCCCGCGACAGGTTCTGGGGCGGCGTCGCCGCCGACGGCACCGGGTCGGAAGCCTTCGACACCCTGTACACCGTGCTCGAGACCGTCACCCGGGTGGCAGCGCCGCTGCTCCCGCTGGTCACCGAGCGCATCTGGCAGGGCCTGACCGGCGGCCGCAGCGTGCACCTCACCGACTGGCCCGACGCCACGGTCTTCCCCGCCGACCCCGGACTGGTCACGGCCATGGACCAGGTTCGCCTGATCAGCTCCACCGTGCTGTCGCTCCGCAAGAAGGCCGCCCTGCGGGTCCGCCTTCCGCTGGCGAACCTCACCGTGGTCACCACCGACACGAGCGCCCTGGCCGGGTTCGAGGGCATCCTGCGCGACGAGTTGAACGTCAAGGCGGTCACCCTCGTCGAACAGGAGGCCGACAGCGCCGAAAGCTACGGCATCACCTCCAAGCTCACCGTCAACGCCCGGGCCGCCGGCCCCAGGCTCGGCAAGCAGGTGCAGCAGGTCATCAAGGCCGCCCGCAGCGGAGACTGGTCCGAGACTGACGGTGTGGTCACGGCCGGCGGTATCGCCCTGGAGGCGGGGGAGTACGACCTGGAGTTGCAGGCGGCCTCCACCTCTTCCGACGCCGAGTCGGTGCTGCACAACGCCGCCCTCGCCCTGCTCACCGGCGGCGGCTTCGTGCTGCTGGAGACCACCACCACGCCTGAGCTGGAGGCCGAGGGCCTGGCCCGCGACCTCATCCGGGCTGTGCAGGACACCCGCAAGTCCGCCGGCTTCGAGGTCAGCGACCGGATCCGCCTCGACCTGGTCTTCTTCGACGACACGGATGCGGCCACCTTCGGCCTGGCCTCTGGCGTCGACGTGGCCGGCGAGACCCTGGCGATCCGCTTCGGCACCCATTCGGCATCCACCGTCGCCGCCGACGTGCTGAGCACCGGAACCCCGTCCGAATGGCTGCCGGGCCTCACCGGCTCAGTCGTGGAGCACTACGTGCGCTTCGAGGCCGACCACTACGCGAACCGAGGACCGGTCATCGTGGCCGTCGCCCGTGACAAAGGAACCATCAATGTCTGACGACTACTTCCCCGACGAATTCCGTGACGCCGGCGACGCCGTCTTCGCCGCCCTCCTCGAGCGGGTAGGAGAGAGCGCCCCGCAGCCGCGCCTGCAGGCCACCCGGCGCGCGGTCGAGCTGCTCGGCGACCCGCAGAGCTCCTACCCGATCATCCACGTCACCGGCACCAACGGGAAGACGAGCACCAGCCGCATCATCGAGAGCATCCTGCGCGCCTACGGTCTGCGCACCGGGCTGCTGGTGAGCCCTCACCTCGTGCGGCTCAACGAGCGCATCGTGATCGACGGTGTCCCGATCAGCGACGAGGCCCTCGCCGCGAACTGGGCCGACATCCAGCCCTATCTCACGATGGTCGACGCGGAGCTCGAGACCGCCGGAGAGGTGCCGCTGACCTTCTTCGAGGCCCTCACCGTTCTGGCGTTCGCCTGCTTCGCCGACGCCCCCGTGGATGTCGTCGTGCTCGAGGTGGGCATGGGCGGCGAATGGGACTCCACGAACGTGGCCGACGGCCAGGTTGCCGTCTTCACCCCGATCGCCCTGGACCACACCAAGCGGTTGGGCAGCACCGTCACCGAGATCGCGCGCACCAAGTCGGGCATCATCAAGCCCGCCGCAGCCGTGGTCACCGCGGCGCAGACGACGGAGGTGCTCGCCGAACTGTCCCGGGCCGCGGAGCTGACGGAATCCACCCTGGTGGGCGAGGGCGCCGACTTCGCCCTCCTCGCCAGCCACGTCGCCGTCGGCGGCCAGCTCATCTCGGTGCGCGGCATCGCCGGCACCTACTCGGAGCTGTTCCTGCCGCTCTACGGCACCCACCAGGCGCAGAATGCCGCCGTGGCCATCGCCGCTGTCGAGTCGTTCCTGGGCGCGGGCAGCCAGGCCCTCGTCGAGGACATCCTCGTGGAAGGCCTCGCCACCGCGACCTCGCCCGGCCGCCTGCAACTGGTCGGCATCGAGCCGACCGTGCTCGTGGACGCCGCGCACAACCCGCACGGGGCACTGGCGCTCACCGCCGCGCTGCAGAGCTACTTCGACTTCGACGAGATCACCGTTGTGGTGGGCATCCTCGAAGACAAGGACGCCGCCGGCATCATCGAGGCCCTGCGCCCCGTGGCGACCCGGTTCCACGTCACCCAGTCCCACTCCGAACGGGCCATCCCGGTCGACGACCTGGCCGACCTCGTCGACGAGATCGCCGGGTCCTCCGCAACCTTCCGCTACGGCGATCTCGCGCAGGCCCTTGACGCGGCGCGCGGCTGGGCCCAGGACGAACCCAAACGCGCGGTTCTGGTGGCCGGATCGATCACCCTGGTCGGCGACGCCGTGGCCCTGGCCGACTCCGGGGACTGGATGACACCGTGAGCCCCGCCCGCGCCTCCTCGGTGCGCCGGTCGCTCGCCTCGATCGTGCTCGGCTTCGAGCTCATCGTCGTGTTCCTGGCCACCCTGGTGATCTTCGGCCTCAGTGATCTGCCGGCCTGGGTCACCCTGGGCGGAGGAGCGCTGCTGTGCCTGATCATGGTGGCCACGCTCGGCTTGCTACGGTTCACCTGGGCCTATGCGGTCGGATGGGCCGTCCAGGTCGTCATCGTCGCCACCGGATTCCTCAACCCCGCCATGTTCGTGGTGGGGGCGTTGTTCGCCGGCATGTGGACTTACTGCATGATCAGTGGTTCGCGGATCGACAGACAGAACAACGCCGCCTGACCAGGCGCAGCCGCCCACTTCACAGCCAACTCGACCAGCACAGACCGACAGCACAAGGAGAACACATGACCCAGGTCCAGGAAACACTCGTATTGGTCAAGCCCGACGGCGTGGCCCGCAACCTCTCCGGCGAGATCCTCCGCCGCATCGAGGCGAAGGGATACTCCCTCGTCGACATCAAGCTCGTCCAGGCCGAGCGCACGCTCCTGGCCGAGCACTACGCGGAGCACGCCGGCAAGCCGTTCTTCGAGCCGCTCGTCGAATTCATGGAGAGCGGGTCGATCCTCGCCCTGCGTATCGCCGGTGACCGGGTGATCGAGGGCTTCCGTGCCCTGGCCGGCACCACGGACCCCACCACGGCCGCTCCCGGAACCATCCGCGGTGACCTCGGCCGCGACTGGGGCCTGAAGGTTCAGCAGAACCTGGTTCACGGCTCCGACTCGCCCGAGTCGGCCGCCCGCGAACTGGCGCTCTGGTTCGCCTAACCCACCCGATCACCCGCGGCTCCCTCCCGCGAACTGTGAGAAAAGCCCCGAAAACTCGACGTTTTCGGGGCTTTTCTCACAGTTCGCGGGTGGAGACGCGAGGTTAGAGGCGGTGGAGGAAGTCCATTTGCAGCTGGGCGACGGTCGCCGCCACCAGGTAGCACGCGATCGTGATCACGAAGATCCAGGAGTAGCCGACCGCCGCGAGGCGGCGCACCCGTGCCGAACCGGGGATGATGCCGGTCTTGAGGTTGTACAGGGTCACGGCCAGGAACACCGGGATCGTCACCGCCCAGGTGACCATGCACCACGGGCACAGCACATCGAGCACGAAGAAGCTCTGGCCCATCAGCCAGATCACAAAGGCAAGCGCACCGGTCACGCCGACGTTCAGGCCCAGCCAGAACCACCGTGCGAAGTGGGCACCGGACAGGATGGCGGCTCCGATCGTGATCACGACGCTCCACGCCGCCACCCCGATCAGCGGGTTCGGGAACCCGAAGAGGGCGCCCTGCCAGGAGCCGAGGTTGGTGCTGCATCCCACCAGGACACTGAAGTTGCAAGACAGTTGGGCCGTCGGATCCTCGAGCATCGTGAACTTGTCCAGCGTGAGCGCGAAGGCCGCGGCAAAGCCGATCGCCCCCGCCAGGATGAGGAAGACGGCGAGGCCGACGGGAGGCTTTTTCGACGAGGTCAGGTGCACATTCGGATTATGTCATGTGTCGCGCGCGAGTCTCTGGGAATGCGTGCGATAATCGAAACAGTCGTTTGAGCCGCGCTCAAACCGATGCCAAAAGGCTTAATGGGCGACATTCGCCCAGATTCATTGGTCGTAGACCAAAGGTATTAGCAACCAGAGCCACGGGCCGGTTGCGTCAACGCAATAGGATTCGCGGGGTTGTCGCGTAAGCGGGAACGTCGCACGAGAGAGTAACCGAGTGGGTGGCGCGGTCGCCCACACCGGTCAAGGAGCGCACCAGTGATGGTGGAAGACAACGAAAACAAGAAGCGCAAGGGCCTATTCGGCACTCGCAAAACCACCAGGAAGGCGGCACCGGCTCAGCAATCTCCAGCACAGCAGACTCCGGTCGAGCAGGTTCCGCCGCAGGCTCCGAGCCTGCCGGAGCCCGTTGAAACGCCCGTCACGGTCGACGAGGCCGTGGACCAGCCGGTCGCTTTCCCCGCCCTGCCCACCCCGTTCGATGAAACCGTCGAGGTGGTTCGCCGTCCCACGACGTCGCTGATCTTCCAGGCGCCGGCGATCCTGCCCGCCCCGGTCAGGTCCGGCGGTCGCCAGCTCGACGACGAGGATGACGACGCCGACGAGAGCTCGACGGTGCGCCGTCGTGCCCGCCGACGCACCGGCGAGGAGGGCCGCAGCGACGACCCGGCCAACACCGTTGTGCGGGTGCGCACCCCGCGCGAACCCGAACTCATCACCGAGCCGCAGCGCATCAAGGGGTCTACCCGCCTCGAGGCGAAGAAGCAGCGCCGCCGTGACGGCCGGGATGCCGGACGTCGCCGCCCGGTCATCACCGAGGCCGAGTTCCTCGCCCGGCGCGAGTCCGTCGACCGTGCCATGGTCGTGCGTGCCAAGCACAACAAGATCCAGATCGGCGTGCTCGAAGACGGCGTGCTGGTCGAGCACTACGTGGCCAAGAACCAGGATGCGTCGCTCATCGGCAATGTCTACCTCGGCCGAGTGCAGAACGTGCTGCCCAGCATGGAAGCCGCCTTCGTCGACATCGGTCGCGGTCGCAATGCCGTGCTGTACTCCGGTGAAGTCGACTGGGACGCCGCCGCGGTGAACTCGCCCGGTGGTACCCAGACCCGCCGCATCGAACTTGCCCTCAAGCCCGGCGACAAGGTCCTCGTTCAGGTCACCAAGGACCCCGTCGGACACAAGGGCGCCCGGCTGACCAGCCAGGTCTCCCTGCCCGGCCGCTACCTCGTCTACGTGCCCAACGGCTCGATGAACGGAATCAGCCGCAAGCTGCCCGACACCGAGCGTGCCCGGCTCAAGAAGATCCTCAAAGAGGTCCTGCCCGACAACGTGGGCGTCATCGTGCGCACCGCTGCCGAGGGCGCGACCGACGAACAGCTCACCCTCGACGTGAACCGGCTGACCGCCCAGTGGGCGTCCATCGCCAAGCAGGTCGAGACGGTGTCGGGTCCGGCCCTGTTGCACAGCGAACCCGACCTGCTCATCAAGATCGTTCGCGACGTCTTCAACGAGGATTTCCACAAGATGGTCATCTCTGGCGACGACGCGCAGGAAGTCATCGAGTCGTACCTGCGCCAGGTGGCCCCCGACCTCGTCGAGCGCGTGCAGCGCTACGAGGGCGAGCGCGACGCGTTCGACGAATACCGCATCTCCGAGCAGATCGAGAAGGCGCTGGACCGCAAGGTCTGGCTGCCCTCGGGCGGTTCGCTCGTGATCGACCGCACCGAGGCCATGACCGTGGTCGACGTTAACACCGGCAAGTTCGTCGGTTCAGGCGGCAACCTCGAAGAGACCGTCACCAAGAACAACCTCGAAGCCGCGGACGAGATCGTGCGTCAGCTGCGCCTGCGGGACATCGGCGGCATCATCGTCGTCGACTTCATCGACATGGTGCTCGAGTCCAACCGGGACCTGGTGCTCCGCCGCCTGGTCGAATGCCTCAGCCGGGACCGCACCAAGCACCAGGTGGCCGAGGTCACCTCGCTCGGACTCGTGCAGATGACGCGTAAGAAGCTCGGCCTGGGCCTGCTGGAGTCGTTCAGCGAGAACTGCGAGACCTGCGCCGGCCGCGGGATCGTCATCCACCACGACCCGTGGTCAAGCACCGTCAGACGGCGCAGCCGGCCCAGGAACGACGCCCGCGCAGCAAATCCACCGGCAACGGCAACGGATCGACCCACCAGGACGGTGGCAACTCCGGTCAGCGCGGCGGCCACACCCCGCCCGCCGCCCACACCGACGCTGCCAAGGCCGGCCAGGGCACTCACGGCATCACCGAGGACGCCAAGCACGCCCTCGCGCTGATCGCCGCGCGCACCATCTCCCGCTCGCTCACGGGGTCCATCCCCGTGATCGCAGCGAACGAGACGGATGCGGCTGGTGCGGTCCTGCCCGCCGCCACCGAGCCGGCCGGCACCACGGCAACGAGCACCGCTCCGACCGGCAGCTCGACGCCGGTCTCCGAGCCTGGCACCGACAACGCTCCGTCCGGGGAGTCCGCAGCCGTGGACACCGCCACCGACCCGGCCGCTGACGGCGCTCCTGCCTCGCGCAGCGCGTCCCGGAACCGGTCGGTTGGCCGCTCGGACAACAGCCGCACGGACAACAACCGCACGGACAACCGCTCTGGTGTGCGCACGGGCACCGGCTCCGACGACCGGACCCCAGCGACCGAGGCCTCGACGGGTCAGCCCGCCGAGGACCTGGCCACAGGGGAGCACACCGGTGTCCAGGCCCAGCAGCCCGCAGCTGCTGACGGGTCCGAGGGCGTGGAGATCCTCGACATCCCGGTGAAGAAGTCACCGCGCAGTCGTCGTCCGGTCAGCAAGCAGGTCACCGATCAGCTGCTCGATTCCGTGCTGGACTCACTGCCCGAGCCCAAGCAGCCCGGTCAGGGTCGCTCGCGCAGCCGGCGCGTCACGACGGCCGGTGGCTCGACGACCTCGGTGCAGCCCATCGTGGTGCCCACGACCGACCAGAAGTAGCAGCGGCACACGCACCGCCCTGGCGGCGCCACCCTCGCGGGCGGCGCCGCTATCGGCGTCTCGGGGGTCGGCACCGATGGTTCCCCAGCCCGGCAGTGAAGGGGTTTCTCGGCACGGTCATTTCGGCACGGTAAGCTCGACCAATGCACAGCGATCGGGGGGCCGTGTCGCGCGTGCCCACCGGCCTGATCGTCGGTGTCATCCTGGTCGCACTGGCGTTCACCGTCCGAGCCGTGAGTCCGGCCTTCCAGGGCTGGGGACTCCCGGACCGCGCGCAGGACACCGTCACGCTGGCGCTGAGCGTCATCATCGAATCCGCGCCGTTCGTCTTCCTCGGCATCCTGCTGTCGACAGTGGTGCAGGTGTGGCTGCCGCACGGCTTCGTCACCCGGTTCCTGCCGCGCCAGCCGCTGCTCCGCCGCGCCTGCATCTCGCTCCTGGGCATGTTCTTCCCCGTCTGTGAGTGCGGAAACGTGCCCCTCGCCCGCGGATTCATGGTCGGGGGCTTCACGGTGCCCGAATCGATCACGTTCCTGCTCGCCGCGCCGATCCTCAACCCGATCACGATCATCACCACCCACCAGGCGTTCGGGTTCAGCGACGGGATCCTGATCACGCGTATCGTGGCGGGTTTCGTGATCGCCAACGTGATCGGCTGGCTCTACAGCCGCCACCCCGATCCCGACAGCCTGCTGACCCGCACGTTTTCGGCCTCGTGCGCCCGACCGGATGCCGGTCACGACGAGCACGACGGCCACGGCCACGGCGCGGCGACTCGCCACGGAAGATTCGAGAAGTCGGTCGACCTGTTCACCCGGGAGACCGCCGTGATCATGCCCGCGCTTTTCGTCGGCTCGCTGATCGCGGCGCTCACCCAGGTCTTCGTGCCCCGGTCGGTGCTGCTGGCCCTGGGCAGCAACCCCGTCTGGTCGGTGCTGGCCATGATGGGGCTCGCCTTCATCGTGGCGGTCTGCTCCAACGTGGACGCCTTCTTCGTGCTGTCGTTCGGCAGCACCTTCATGCCGGGCGGCATCGCTTCCTTCCTCACATTTGGAGCCATGATCGACGTCAAGATGCTCGCCCTGATGCGCACCACCTTCACCACCCGCACGCTCGTGCAGATCACGGCCCTGGTGGCCCTGATGAGCGCCGCCGCCGGATTGTTGCTGAACTATGTCGCCTGATACCGAGAAGCCGTCCTCGAGACGGATGCCCGTGCCCGCCTACCTGGCCGAACGCTGGCGCGGCATCGGCCTGAGCCTCGTCGTGGTTGTCGGTACCATCTGGCTCGGTGTCACCGGTCAGCTGGGCCTCTACATCCATCCGCGGTACTTCGTGTTCACCGTCGTCATGGCCGCGCTCGGGCTCCTGTTCGTGGTGGCCAGCTTCGTGGTCCGCACTCCCGCGGGTTCCGGCCCGCTATCGGCCCGCCGCGGTGCGCTCGCCCTGACCGGCAGCGGTCTTCTCCTCACGATCGCCGCGATCGCCGTGCTCGGCCTGCCTCCGGCCACGCTCACCAGCGCCACCGCGACCCAGCGTGAGGTCAACTCCGGCGGCCTCGACAGCGAAGCCTCATCGGCGCAGGCCGCCGCCCTGGTGGGCACCGGTGACTACGAGCGGTTGAGCGTGAAGGAATGGGTGTCGCTGCTGGCCCAATCGAGCGACCCGGGTCTGTACGCCGATAAGACGGCCCGGGTCACCGGTTTTGTGCTGCCCGATGCGGCAGACCCCGACAACGTCTTCTACGTGGCTCGGTTCGTGGTCACGTGCTGCGCCGTGGACGCCCAGCCGATCGGCCTGGCGGTCTACCAGCCGGGCTGGAAGGCGAGCTACGACACCGACGACTGGGTCGAGGTGACGGGAACGTTCCGGCCCAACCCGAGCGTGCGATCGACCGATGCGCTCGCCCTGCAACCCACGGCCATCACGCCCGTCGAACAGCCGAGCGACCCGTATGTCTACTGAGTCGCCGTTCACCGCCGGCCCCGAAGATCCGGGCGGCGCACGTCGGTTCCGTCGCACTCTCGGGATCCTCCTGACCGGGCTGATCGTTCTGTGCCTGGCGCTGGTGGCGGTCAACCTGCTGAACGGCCCCCGGCTCACCGGGTCCGACGTCGACACGACAGCCGTGGTCTCGGCCGCTGGGCAACGCCTGGTCCTCTCGACCAACCAACAGCTGGCCGAGGTCAGCGCGGATCAGGTGCAGATCAGCCCGGCCAGCCCGGTCGACGTGCAGACCTCGAACGATTCCGTCGTCGTCGTGTTCCCCCAGCCGCTGGCCTACGACACCGAGTACACCGTCCGGGTCAAGGACGTCTCGGGAGCCTTTGGCGACCGGAGCAGCGACCTGGCCGTGACCTTCCGCACCGGTCAGGCGCCCCTCTTCCTCCTCAGCCGGGAGCCGGCGACCCCGGGGGAGTCGACCAAGGATCCGGACCGCATCCTGCGCACCGCCGTCGGTTCGCCGGAGAGCACCGATGTCTTCACGGCGCCCTACATCCAGTCCTTCGTGCCCGTGGGGGACGAACTCGTGGTCGTCACCCTCGCCGACGACCTCAGCAGCCGGCTGAGCCTGGTCTCCGCCGACGGGCAAGCCGCCGAACTCACCCTGCCCGGCACCGGAACCGTCCAGGACCTGCAGGCCTCACCGTCCTCCAGCACCGTCGGGTTCCGGTTCAGCAGCGCGCCGGGAGCCGCCGGTGCCGTGTACGACAACACCCTGTTCCTGCTCGACCTCACCCGCGGCACCGTCGACACCGTTGCGGGCCTGGACGGAAACCCCATCCAGGCCATCGCCTGGGGATTCATGCCCGCCCGGTCCGAGCTCGTCGCGCAGCTCTTCGACACCACCCTTCTGCTCGTCGATCCGCGCACCGACACCGCCCCCATCCCGATCGGGCAATTCCCCAATCTCAACGCCTTCGCCCCCGACGGAGTCCGGATCGCGGTCTCCGATCAGGGCAGCCAGTATATCCTGGACCTCTCGACGGGCTCTGAGGCCGCGATCGTGCCCCAGGATGTGGCCGGGACCACCCCGTACACGGCTGAGCTGCGCTTCCTCACCGGGGGAGAGGGCTACGTGCAGCGGGTCGCCGAATTCGACCAGGCGACCGGCCGCGTTCGCCAGTACCTCACCCTGGTCACCGGCGACCCCGTCGCCCCCACCAGCCGGGTCGTCTACGAGCCGGTGCTGCCCAACGAGACCATCCTGGGCTTCGTGATCTCACCGAACGACCAGTACCTGGCGATCCAGACCGTACCCAACAGTCAGACCCAGGTCAGCGATGACTACCCGGTGGGGGCCCAGGCGACCACGGCGACCACGATCATCGTCGACCTGGCAACGGGCGCCATCAGTCGCAGCATCGTGGGGATCGACGCCATCTGGTGACGCCCCGTCAGCCGGTGGCGCCTCCGGGCCGCGAACGGCGCTCCCGGCCGCTCACCCGCAGGCCGCTGGCGCGCAAGCGGGTGACCAGCCCGCGGAAGTCCACGGGCACCGCTCCAGCGGCCACCAGGCTGTCGTAGCGGGCCTTGGGCACGTCGTAATGGTCCAGATCGAACCCGCGGCGGGGGATGCCCTGAGCAGACGCGAACGCGTGCAACTCCTCGAGCGACGAATCGCTCACCAGGTGCGACCAGAGCGTTCCGTGGGCCGGCCAGGCAGGCTGGTCGATCAGTATGCTCATCCTGAAAGTGTAGGGACTGAATCGGATGCCGGCAGACCCGTCGCGACACACCCCCGCCGAATGGTTTGACCGGGGCTATCCGATCCGCTAAAGTCGAGTGTTGGTGTGCGGTGGACTATGTCCACGCAACGCCCAAGGTTTTCTGAAGTGAGATGGGCCGACTTGGTCCATTTGCACTCGGTAACTTTCCATCATAGGAATCGGAGCCCCCGGGGTTCCCCAGAGATAGGTACGTAAAGTGGTTTACGCAGTTGTGCGCGCCGGTGGGCGGCAGGAGAAGGTAGAGGTCGGGACCATCGTAACGATGGACCGAATCAAGGCTGACAAGGACGGCAACGTCGAGCTGGCCGCCGTGCTTCTCGTCGACGGCGACAAGATCACCTCTGACGGGGCGTCGCTGGCCAACGTCAAGGTCACTGCCGAGGTCCTCAACGACCTCCGCGGCCCGAAGATCGTCATCCAGAAGTTCAAGAACAAGACCGGTTACAAGAAGCGTCAGGGGCACCGTCAGGAGCTCACTCGCGTTCAGGTCACCGGCATCGCCTAAGGCCTGAGGAGAAGAACAAATGGCACACAAAAAAGGCGCGAGTTCCACTCGCAACGGTCGTGACTCCAACGCACAGCGCCTCGGCGTGAAGCGCTTCGGCGGTCAGGTTGTCGGCGCGGGCGAGATCATCGTCCGTCAGCGTGGCACCCACTTCCACCCCGGCGTGAACGTCGGCCGTGGCGGCGACGACACCCTCTTCGCCCTCGAAGCCGGCTCGGTCGAGTTCGGTGCAAAGGGTGGCCGCAAGGTCGTCAACATCGTGGTAGCTGCCGCTTAGGCATCCACAGAGCTTTTCAACATGAGGGCGGGCTTCGGCTCGTCCTCATGTTTGTTTTTATCGCCACCTGAAAGGGGCATTCCCATGGCCACGTTCGTTGACCAAGTCACGCTGCATCTGCGAGCGGGCAACGGAGGAAACGGTTGTGTCTCGGTCAAACGCGAGAAGTTCAAGCCTCTCGCCGGCCCCGATGGCGGAAACGGCGGCAACGGTGGCGACATCGTCCTCGTCGCCGACCCGCAGGTCACCACCCTGCTGTCCTTCCACCGGTCCCCGCACCGCAGCTCCGCCAACGGCGGACCCGGCATGGGTGACCACCGCAACGGCTACAGCAGCGACATCATCGAGCTGCCGGTCCCGCTGGGCACCGTGGTCAAGGACGCCGAGGGCAACGAACTCGCCGACATGACGGAGCCCGGCTACCGCATCGTCGTCGCGCCCGGTGGACAGGGCGGGCTCGGCAACGCCGCCCTCGCCTCGACCAAGCGCAAGGCCCCCGGCTTCGCCCTGCTCGGAACCTACGGCTACGAGGGTGACGTCTACCTCGAGCTGAAGACCGTGGCGGATGTGGCCCTGGTCGGTTACCCCTCGGCAGGCAAGTCCAGCCTCATTGCCGCGATCTCCGCCGCGCGGCCCAAGATCGCCGACTACCCCTTCACGACCCTGCAGCCCAACCTCGGCGTCGTGGATGCCGGCGAGGTGCGCTACACCGTCGCCGACGTCCCTGGCCTCATCGAGGGCGCCAGCGAGGGTAAGGGCCTCGGTCTCGAGTTCCTGCGCCACGTGGAACGTTGCACCGCACTGCTGCACGTCCTCGACTGCGCCACGCTCGACCCCGGTCGCGACCCGATCAGTGACCTCGACATCATCCTCGGCGAGCTTGCCGCGTACCCTGTCCCCGAGGGCCAGACGCCGCTCCTTGAACGTCCGCAGCTGATCGCCCTGAACAAGATCGACGTGCCAGAGGGTCGCGAACTCGCCGCGTTCGTCAAGGCCGAACTCGAGGAACGCGGCTACCGCGTCTTCGAGATCTCCACGGTCAGCCACGAGGGCCTCCGCCAGCTCAACTTCGCCCTGGCCGAAACCGTCGAAGCCGGTCGTCTCAGCAGCGCAGAGGCCGCCGCCCTCAAGCCCCGCATCGTCATCCGACCCAAGGCCGTCGACGACAGCGGTTTCATCGTGCGCGTCGAAGGCGGATCGTTCGGCAACATCTTCCGCATCCTCGGCGCCAAGCCCGAGCGCTGGGTGCAGCAGACGGACTTCAAGAACGACGAAGCCGTCGGCTTCCTCGCCGACCGCCTCGCCAAGCTCGGCACCGAAGACGAACTCTTCAAGGCCGGTGCCGTCGCCGGCTCGACCGTCGTGATCGGCCCGGGGGACGGGATGATCTTCGACTGGGAGCCCACCCTTACCTCCACCGCCGAGCTGATCACCGCCCCGCGCGGAACCGATAGCCGGATGGACGACTCCAAGCGCCGCACCAGCAACGAGCGCCGCGAGGAATACCTCAAGCGCATGGACGCGAAGTCCGCCGCCCGGGCCGAACTCATCCGCGAACGCGAGGCCGGCATGTGGTCGACCGGCGAGGAAGAGTACAACGGCGGCGCCGACGAGGTCACCGAGAACAACGCTGCCCGTCGGCGCACCCGGGAGGGCGACTCCGAGTGACCGATGGAGGGGTGAGCGGCGCCGACCGGAGCCGCCTGGAGCGCAGCGGCATCGCCACGGCCAGACGCATCGTCGTCAAGGTCGGATCGTCCTCGATCAGCGGCGCCAACGTCGGCCAGATCGCACCCCTCGTCGACGCCCTGGCGTCGGCGCACGGGCGCGGCGCCGAGGTGGTCCTGGTCTCCTCCGGCGCCATCGCTACCGGCATGCCCTACCTGCAGCTGGACGAGCGCCCCACCGATCTCGCGACCCAGCAGGCCGCGGCGTCGGTGGGCCAGAACCTCCTCATCTTCCGGTACCAGGACAGCCTCGACCGGTACGACATCATCGCGGGACAGGTGCTCCTCACAGCCGGAGACCTCGAGAACGCGTCGCCGCGCAGCAACGCGCAGCGCGCCATGGAGCGCCTGCTCGGGCTGCGTATCCTCCCCATCGTGAACGAGAACGACACCGTCGCCACCCACGAGATCCGGTTCGGCGATAACGACAGGCTCGCCGCCCTCGTCGCCACGCTCGTGAAGGCCGACCTGCTGGTGCTGCTCAGCGACGTGGATGCCCTGTACACCCGGCCGCCGCACCTGCCTGGCGCCGAGCGCATCGACTACGTCGCCGTGGGTGACACCCTGCCCGGTGTGGAGTTCGGCTCCTCGCTATCGGGAGTGGGCACTGGAGGAGCGGGCACCAAGGTGTCCGCCGCCCGGATCGCCCAGGATGCCGGAACCGCCGTGCTCGTGACCTCCACGGCGCTCGTCGCTGAGGCGCTGCGGGGAGACGCGATCGGCACCTGGTTCGAGCCGGCTGAACCCGGCGTCAGCGGGCGCCCCGTCGCACACGAGCTGTCCTAAGCTAGGGGCATGTCGCAGACCCGCCCCGTCGCCCTGCCGCCCACCGAGGACCAGGCGGGGACCGTGCCGGACGCCGTGCCCGCACACGTCGGGCCCGGCGAACGTGGCTCTTCTCAAACCGCCCACGGCCTCACCGCGTTGCTCACCGCGGCACGCCAGGCCTCCCTGGCTCTCGCCTCAGCACCCACCCAGGTGAAGAATCGCGCCCTGCACGGCATCGCCCAGGCGCTCCGTGACAACGTCGCCGGTATCGTCGAGGCCAACGCTGTCGATCTCTCTGTCGGCGCGGAGAACGGCCTGAGTGCGGCATTGCTGGACCGACTGACGCTGGACGAGACGCGCATCCGCTCTCTCGCCGACGCCGTGGCCGAGATCGAACTGCTCACGGACCCGGTCGGCGAGGTGGTGCGCGGCAGCAGCCTGCCCAACGGCGTCAAGATCAGCCAGGTGCGCGTGCCGTTCGGTGTGGTCGGTGTCATCTACGAGGCGCGGCCCAATGTGACCGTCGACATCGCCGCCCTGGCCCTCAAGAGCGGCAACGCCGCGGTTCTCCGCGGCGGATCGGCCGCCGAGAACTCGAACCGGGTGCTCGTGGGCCTGATTCAGCAGGCACTCGTCGCGGCCGGGCTGCCGGGGGAGTCCGTGCAGACCATCGACCCCTACGGCCGCGCCGGCGCCACTCGTCTGATGCAGGCCCGCGGATTCGTGGACGTGCTGATTCCCCGCGGCAGCGCAGGGTTGATCCAGGCTGTCGTGACCGAATCCACCGTGCCCGTCATCGAAACCGGAGCCGGCGTGGTGCATATCTTCCTCGACGAATCGGCGAATCTCGCGTGGGCCACGGACATCGTGCACAACGCCAAGGTGCAGCGACCCAGTGTCTGCAACGCCGTCGAGACCGTGCTCGTGCACGAGGCCGCCGCCGCGCGGCTACTGCCGGCTGTGCTGGGCCGGCTCGCCGAGGCCGGCGTGACCATTCACGGGGATGCGACGGTGCGTGCCCTGTTCCCGGCCGCGGTGCCGGCCACCGAGGAGGACTGGGCCACCGAGTACATGAGCCTGGACCTGTCCGTGGCGGTCGTCGCCGACCTCGACGAGGCCATCGCGCATATCCGCCGGTACTCCACCGGTCACACCGAGTCGATCATCACCAACGACATCGTCAATGCCGAGCGCTTTCTGGGCGAGGTCGACTCCGCCGCCGTGATGGTGAACGCCTCAACCCGTTTCACCGACGGGGGCGAGTTCGGCTTCGGCGCCGAGGTCGGTATCTCCACCCAAAAGCTGCACGCGCGGGGGCCCATGGGCCTGCCGGAACTCACGAGTACCAAATGGATCGTCCGCGGATCCGGCCAGATCCGGTCCTAGCGTGTCTTCGGCGCACGGACGGCGCCGTGCGGGAGCCCTTCCCGGTGCGGGCGGGTCGCCCCGCTAGACTGGTCGAGGTGCCGGTGCCGCCCGTCGTGGCTTCCGGTTGACCCCACGCTTCCCCGAACGGAGATTCCATGTTGTTCCTGACCGCTGTCCTGGCCGAGGTCGAGCACGCCCAACTGCCCGTACCCACCTGGGTCTACGGCCTGGTGGCCCTCGTGATCTTCGCTGCCCTCGGTTTCGTCCTGTGGAGCTTCCGCGACGTCGCCAACCGCCACAGTGCCAAGGCGAACGCGTACGCCGCCGCGCACGGTGGCGCGTCCAGCCACGGCGGCCACTAACCGAACGGCCGACTATGACCCGGCACCGCCCGCGCATCGGAGTGATGGGTGGAACCTTCGATCCCATCCACCATGGGCACCTTGTGGCGGCCAGCGAGGTCGCCCAGAGCTTCGATCTCGACGAGGTCATCTTCGTGCCGACCGGGCAGCCGTGGCAGAAGCACGACGTGACCGTGGCCGAGCACCGCTACCTCATGACGGTGATCGCCACCGCATCAAACCCACGCTTCACGGTGAGCCGCGTCGACATCGACCGTACCGGCCCCACCTTCACCATCGACACGCTGCGGGACCTGCACGCTGAACGGCCGGACGCCGAACTCTTCTTCATCACCGGCGCCGACGCCATCACCCAGATCCTAGGCTGGAAGGACGCCGCCGAACTGTGGAAGCTGGCTCATTTCGTGGCTGTGAGTCGACCGGGACATGATCTGAGCATTTCAGGTTTACCTAACCAGGACGTAAGCTTGTTGGAGGTTCCGGCTCTGGCCATTTCTTCCACCGACTGCCGGGAACGCGTGAACCGGGGATTCCCGGTCTGGTACTTGGTCCCCGACGGGGTTGTCCAGTACATCTCAAAGCATCACCTGTATCGGAGTGTGGCATGACGTTGGGTAACAGCCCGCAGCCACTGACGCGACGACAGTTGCGCGAGTTGGCCCGGGAAAACGAACCGGTCTCTGCAGAGGACCGTTCGAACGACGAGTCGCCCGCGTCCCCCGAACCTCGCCCTACCTCCTCCCCGGCGCCGATCGAGCCCGACGAACACCACTCCCGGCACACTGCGCCGCCCGTCGAACGTGCTGAACCTGCCCGCCCTGCTCCGGCTCCATTGCCGATCCCCGAGCCGGCCATGGTGCAGGACACCGGCCGCACTCTGAGCCGCCGAGAACTGCGTGCTCTGCAGGCCGCGGCAACGGCGAGCACCGACAGTTCAGATGGCGAACATGCAGCCGATGAACGCGCAGCCGACGACCATTCAGCTCACAACGGGACTCCCGACGAACGCCAGCTGGCGCCGGTGGCTGTCGCCGCGAACCGGGACGCCGCGAACCGGGACGCCGCGAACCGGGACGCCGGCACCGCCGACGCGCCGGCGCTGAATCCCGCCCCGGCATCCAGCGGGCTGCACCCGCCCATCGGCCACTGGTCGGTCGACCGCGAAGACGACAGCCACATCGAGACGATCGGCCGTCGCGACGACCAGACCTTCGACGACCTCGTCGGTCGGGGCGTCGGAGCGGGCGGAATACCGACGACGACCAACGCCCTGATCCTGCCGTCGATCCCCAGGCAGGGCCCGGCCGGTCCCATCACCAGCACCGGTGAGATCATGATCACCGGTTCCATCGACCTGCCGCGCAGCCTCGGCGCCACTGGCCAGCACCCCAACCTCTTTGACTCGTCCGAGATGGACCGGATGCTGGATCAGCTCGACGAAGGCGGCCACCACAACGACGTCGCGCCCGTGAGCGCGAGCCGCGCCGTCAGCACCCACACCTCCACCCGCGGCGTCATGACGCCGCCGCGCAAACGGGGAGCGTCACTGCCGACGGTTCTCGCCATCACCGCGGCGGTGCTGGCCATCGGCGTGCTGTCACTCTTCGTGGTGGGCTACGCCTTCAATATCTACTAGCGACCCATGCTTTCCGGTGACCGACTAGTTTCGTTTCTTCTTATGCCATCCTTTTCGCTTTTACTAACTCAGGGATTCAATCGATGACCGCTTCTGCCCACGCTCTCGAGCTCCTCAAGGTGGCCGCCGCCGCCGCCGACTCGAAAGCGGGGGAGGACCTCGTAGCTATCGACGTTTCCCACCCGTTGCCGTTGGCCGACATCTTCCTCATCGTCACCGGACGCTCCGAGCGCAACGTCGTCGCGATCGCCGGCGAGATCGAGGACAAGCTCATCGAGGCCGGCTACAAGCCGCTGCGTCGTGAGGGACGCGCCGAGGGCCGCTGGGTCCTCGTCGATTTCGGCGACCTGGTCGTGCACGTGTTCCACGAAGAAGAGCGGGTCTACTACTCCCTCGAACGACTCTGGAAGGACTGCCCGGTCATCCCGATCGATCTGCCCAGCGCACGTGCCCTCGACGAGCCCGTCGTGGAACCCGCAGTGGCGACCCCGACCGAATCCGTGGTCGAAATTGATGCCGCGGACTAGCGTTTGGTTCGCGAGCACTCAAAACATGTAGTAACCTAATGAAGTTGTTTCGGAGGAATTCGAAACAAAGTCTGGGTCCGTGGCGCAGCTGGTAGCGCACCTGCATGGCATGCAGGGGGTCAGGGGTTCGAATCCCCTCGGATCCACAACAAAATACAAGAACCCCCGATGAAAGTAGTCATCGGGGGTTTTTTGCATGTCGATGCAGACCCGGTGGGAAAAGATTTTTAGTAATTTTTCCGCACGCATCGAGGGGACTGCGGACCGAGCCGGACGGCCCTTCGGTCATCGCAGGGACGGGGGAGCCGGCCGGGACGCTCCCGGGCTACCCGGCGGCAGGGCCACGGCCGATGCTGAGCCAGCCGTCCGGCCCGTTTCCGGCCGCACCACCCGCTGTCCCGCCGGTCGCACCCCCCGTCGAACCTGACGGGGTGCCGCCGGCTGCCGCATCCTTCATCGCCTGCAGCTGGCGTTCGACATCCGCGCGGGTGGCGCCGGAGGAGAGCTGGCGCTCCAGGTCGGCGTCCGGCGGTGCCGTCAGATCGTTCAGCGCCCCGCTGGCGAGCAGCTCGTCCGTGGCGGCGGCCCTGGCCTTCATCTGGGCCACCCGGTCCTTGGCCCTGTCGAGGGTCACGCCGACATCGCTCATCTCGGAGCCGATTCCGGCCGCGGCCTCATTGGCCCGTGCCTGGGCTTCGGATGCCGCGTAGGTGGCCTTGATCGTCTCCTTCTCGGTGCGGAACGCGGCAACGCGGTCGGCGAGGCGACGCTCGTTGGCCTGCAGACGCTCCTGCTGCTGCTGTAGCGCCGTGTACTGGTCCCGGAGCGAGGCCACCTGTCCCTCGAGCAGGGAGCGGCGCTCAAGGGCCGTGCGGGCGAGGTCCTCGCGTCCCTGGGTGAGGGCCTCCTGCGCCTGGTCCCCCAATCGGCGGTGCCGGGCGCCCATCTCCTGCCCCTGGAGTTCGAGCCGTTTCTTCGCCGTGGCCACATCGGCCAAACCGCGTCGCACCTGCTGCAGCATGGCGACGAGTTGCTCGTAACTGTCGTCGAGCGCTTCGCGTGGGTCCTCCAGCCGGTCCAGGGTGCGGGAGGCCTTGCTGCGGAAGATGACGCGGAGCCGGGAAGTGACGGTCATGAGTGAGTCCCTCGGTCAAGGTGGGTGTCCAGGTAGGGAGAAGGTCGCGACGGCGGCTGCGCATCCGGATGGTTCAGGGTGTGCAACTGCGCCATGCCGGCGTCGAGGGCGGCGATCTCCCGATCGACCTCGAGTTGCAGGGTGAGAAGAGCGTCGTCGCTGAACCCGCCGAGTCCGGCGGCGACCGCCGCGCGCACCGTGCGTACGAGCCCAGTCACCTGGTCGACCCGGTGAACGGCAAGCGGCAGGGCACCGCGGAGTACCTCGGGTTCGGTTTCCGAGGACAGCAGCAGCAGGTGGGCATCCACGGTCTGGGCTTCTGACTCAATCCGGCGGAACAGCCGTTTCAGGTCGCCGTGCGGACCGGCGCTGCGACCCGCGATATCGACGGCGGCATGCCCGCTGTACAACGAATCCCTCAGCCGCACCCGCTGAGCCAGGATCTCGTGCTGCGGTCCCACGCTCAGAGTCGCGCGGGTGCGAAGCAGCCCACGGTTCACCGCTCGGCTGCGGCGCATCCGCGTGTAGACCGTCCGGCCGATCAGCACCACCGTCAACGTCGACACGAGAACGATGGTTCCCAGTGCGGCCAGGACCTCGATGAGCACACCCATTGCTGCCTCCTGAATTCTGCTGGGCGAGTCGCGCCAGCAAACAGGCGCGATCTACCCGGTAAGGTACGCCGGAAACTGGGGAATTGTCAGGGAATCACGTGGCGGAGCCGTCAACACACGACCCCTACGATGAGGAGGTGACTGAGACCCTGCCCCCGTGCCCGGAATGCTCCAGCGACATGTCCTATGAGATGGGGGCGCTGCTGGTTTGTCCGCTCTGCGGCCACGAGTGGACGGCCGAGTCTGTCGCCGTCGATGAACCGGCACAGGAAGCTGTCATCACCGATGCGTTCGGGACCGTCCTGGCCGACCACGACTCGGTCACCATCATCAAGGACCTCAAGATCAAGGGCAGTTCCAACGTGATCAAGGTCGGCACCAAGGTGCGCGGCATCAGGCTGCGCCAGGGCGTGGGCGACCACGACATCGAATGCCGGATCGAAGGCGTGTCCATGCAGCTCAAGTCCGGGGTGGTCAAGAAGGCCTGATCGGGCGCGAACCCGATTCCACCCCCATCCGGGGCACCTGGATTACACTCCGTGGCATGACCGAGCAGCAGCCGTACACGGTGGTGCGGGCCTTCCCCGGTTTCGACGTCCGCCGCTATCCCGACAGCGTCCAGCTGCAAGTGCGGGTGCGCGGAGACGTCACGGGAGCGGCCGGCCGGGGTGTGAGACCGTTGCTTCGCTATCTCCGGGGCCACAACAGCTCTGCGACCCGGTTCGCCCTGACGGCCCCGGTGCTGCACGAGGAGGCCGGGGAAGACACCCATCTGGTCAGCGTGGTGCTGCCGGGTCAGCTGGACCCACGCGCCGTGCCGTCGCCCTTGGATGACGCCGTGACCGTGCGAGCAGTGCCCACATTCGAGGCGGCCGCCCTGCGCTTCCGCGGCGGCTGGAGTACCCGCCGGTTCGTCGACCGCGGGCTGCACCTGCTCGGGGAGGTGCTTGCGGCCGACCTCCTGCCCGACGGCCCCGTGTATTACGCCCGCGTCGACCCGAAGCCCGCCGCGGGCCTCCTCACCCGCCACGAGGCATTGGTGCGGGTGACCTCGGCGTGACCCGATGGCGGAGAATGGCTCTGTGACCCTCTCCGATCCGTCGTCGTCGCCTCCCACCCCGGACCGTTGTCCCTGCCTGAGCGGGGTGAGCTACGCCGACTGCTGTGGTCGACTGCATCTCGGCGACGCGCGGGCGGCCAGGGCCGAGACGCTGATGCGGTCGCGGTACGCGGCCTTCGCTGTCGCGGATGCCGACTACCTGCTGCGCACTTGGCACCCGAGCACCCGGCCGGAGACCCTGGAACTGGACCCCACGTTGCGCTGGGTGCGGTTGGATATCGGTCGCACGGTGCGGGGCGGACCGTTCGACACCGAGGGGAGCGTGGAGTTCACGGCGTACTACCGGCAGGACGGGCAGCGCGGTGAGCAACACGAGGTGAGCCGCTTCGTCAGGGTTGACGGTGGCTGGCTATACCTGGACGCCCTCGACTGACGGCCGTACGCGACGCCGTGACACGTGTCGGCCTGCAGAAGGCGCATACTTTCTTCATGGAAGACGATCCGCGTATCCTGGTCGTCGAAGACGAGGCTCGGCTCTCCGGCATGCTCGAGGAGTTGCTCGGCAGTGAGGGATACGACGTGACCGTGGCCAGGGACGGGCAGCGTGCGCTGCATGCCGGACTGACCCAGGACTTCGATGTGATCCTGCTGGACCGTGGCCTGCCCGTGATCAACGGACTGGACGTTCTCACGAAACTCCGGGCCGGCGGCGTCCTGACCCCGGTACTGGTGCTCTCAGCCCTGGGCAACCCTGCCGATCGGGTGGAGGGGTTGGACCGGGGTGCCGAGGACTACCTGGCCAAGCCGTTCGACCTTGACGAGCTCCTGGCGCGCCTGCGGGCTTTGCGTCGGCGGACGGTCTCGACGGTTCCCGTGTTGCGGGTTCCCGGAGGCCGGCTCAGTGTCGCCGACCGCGAGGTCACCCTCGACGCGGGCGGAACGGTGACTCTGTCCGAACGCGAGTGCGATCTTCTGGAGAGACTCGCCCGTCGGCCGGATCAAACGTACCCGCGCGAGGATCTGCTCAGCGTGGTCTTCCCTGACGCCGACGACGAAGGCGTGGTCGACACGTACGTGCACTACCTGCGCAAGAAACTGGGCCGCGATTGCGTGCACACCGTGCGCGGTATCGGCTACCGGATCGGACGCCCGCTGTGAACCGCCCGGACACCGGCCGGCCACGCACGGCCCTGGGCAGGACGGTCCTCAGTAGGACGGCGATGCTGTCAATCGGTGTGCGGACGGACCGCACGGACGATCCTGAGCTGCGCCGCGCCGCGCGGCGTCTCGCCATGCAGTTCACCGGCCTTATCGTGGTCCTGCTTCTGCTCGTGGGCGGGCTCGTGCTGGGCATCGTCAGCGCGGGCCAGCAGGAGGCATCCGATCAGGAGATCAGCAACAGCGCCTCGATCGACTCCCCGGATGAGGCACCCGACGGCGTCTACCTCATCGTCGTCGATGACGGGAGGCTCCGAACCTCCCGGGACCTGCCCGCCCAACTTCCCGACGAGGACGCCCTGCGTTCCGTCGCCGAGACAGGGGAGCCCGTGGAGAGCTCGGTCAGCATCGACGGACACGACTACCGGGTAGTCACCAGCCAGAACGGTCCGCACCTGACCCAGGTGGCTGTCGACCAGCACCAACGTGATGAGGAACGGGGCCGGCTGATCCTGGCACTTTCCGTGTCCGGCATCCTGGCTGCCATCGCCGCGTGGTTCCTGGCCACCTGGATGGCGCGGCGCGCGATGCAGCCCCTGGCCGAGGCCCTCGCCCTCCAGCGCAGGTTCGTCGCAGACGCCAGCCACGAACTCCGCACTCCGCTCACGGTTCTGAGCACCAGAGCCCAGATGTTGCGGCGCCGGCTCCCGGCGCTGACCGGGCCCGACGACGACGGCGCCCCGGGAGCATCGGCCCAGATTCGCGGACAGGTCGACGAGATCGTGCAGGATTCCCGGATGCTCACCGAAATCCTCGAAGACCTGTTGATCGCGGCCGATCCGCGCGAGGTCCTCGAGCAGCAGCCGCTGGACATCGCCGCACTCGCCGACGAAGCGGTCGCCTCATTGAGGCCCGTCGCTGAGCACCAGAACCTTTCGCTGGAGCGCACCGGGTCCGGCGCCCCGGTCATGGTCGACGGCGCGAGAATCGCCCTGCATCGGCTGTTCACGGCACTGGTGTCCAACGCCGTGGACCATGCCGTGCACAGCGTACGGGTGGACGTGCAGATCGTGGGCGTGAACGCGGTCATCCTGGTCAGCGACGACGGTCCGGGGTTCCCCGCCGGCACGGATGCCCACGCCTTCGAACGATTCGCCAGCACCCGTGCCGGGTCACCGGGGGGCGCCGACGCACCCGCTGCCTCTGCCTCGGCCTCCGGTGCTGCTGCTCCCGAGGGCGCCAGCGGTACCGCAGATACAGACGCAGACGCAACCGCAGCCGGTCCACGGCACTACGGCCTGGGACTCGCCCTGGTCGCCGAGGTGGCGGCACGGCACGGTGGCTCCGTCTCCATTGAGCCTTTCAGCGGTACAGGGGCGACCGTGGCCGTGACCCTTCCGGCCCGGCGCTGACGGGACACCGGTTGCGGCTCACCCGGTCGACGGACGCGGCCGCCCGGGGGTCCTGCACAGGGTGGCCCCCTGAGCCGATCTGCACAGTCCCGGCGATCTAAGAATTCTGGAAGAATACCGGCGCACGCTCGAGGCAGGACAGCCTCGGGGACGATCGCCCTCGAGCGCGGATGCCGCCACGGTCTGGCCGGGCGGGAAGGGATTCGTGATCAGCATCAGAAGCACCGGGAAGGCCGCCGCGCTGGCTGTGACGGTGGTGGTCGGCGCGGTCAGCGTCGTCGGAGGGGGAGTGCTGGCGGGCCTGCTCTGGGCGTCAGGGAGTGGCACGACCACGGTCGGCACCGGAAGCGTCGGCACCGGAAACGGCGGCACCGACGACGGAACGACGTCCGGCCAGGACGACGAGCAGTCGCCGTCCGACGACGAGTCGTCGGAGGGGCCTGAGTCGTCCGCGCCCTCCGATTTCGCGCCAGCACAGCCCGTACCAGCACAGCCCGCACCGGTGCAACCCGGCCATGGCCAGGCGCCGCACGCCCAGTCGTCGGGTTCCTGAGGGCCGTTCCCCGCGAGCGGGCCTCACCGGCTCCAGACCCCAACCGGTGAAGCTAGGCCAGGAACACCGCGGCCAGCAGGGCGATGTACACGATCACGAAGATCGCGGGCGTCAGGAATCGAACCACGTTCAGCCAGGGAGCCGACGCGATGACCCGACGGCTGAGTGCGGACGGTGCGCTCAACAGTGCCAGGTCCTCGATGATCGCCCCGCCCTCATTCGCGGCGGCGATCTGCGCAAGAGCGCCCAGGATTCCGGAGGCGAGCAAAACACCGGCGGCGGCGATGCGCACGCTGACGGGGGTGTCGCCCAGGCCCAGCGCGGTGAACCCGATCAGGGCGGTGAGCAGGAAGGTGGGTGCCAGCTGGGACACGATGATGTGCCACCGGGCCGCGGCCCAGCGAGTCAAAAGATCGGCTTCGGTCATGATCGCTCCGTTCGTACGGGCGGCCGGACAGCTCCCGATATTCCCCCAGTGTGACCCCAAACCCGAGCGAACACCGTGCGCCGCACCGATCGCACGGGGCGATCCACTCTCCGACGGGTCGGGCTGGCGTCAGGCGAAGGTCTCGTCGAGAGCGGCCTTGAGGTCCCCGATGAGGTCGGCGGCGTCCTCCAGCCCTACCGAGAGCCGCAGGTGTCCGAGCCGCTGGAATTCCTTCGGGTAGTAAGCGGCCCGCGGCCCGCTGCCCGATACGTGCACGATCAGGCTCTCGTCGTGGCCGAGGGAGACGGCGGAGGTGATCACCCGGAGCCGGGCCACGAACCGGTTCTGGGCGTCGGCGTCGCCGTTCACGGCGAACGCGAGCATGCCCCCGAACCCATGGTGGAACTGGCGAACGGCCAGCTCATGCTGCGGATGCGTCGGCAACCCGGGTAGGCGACATAAGCGATCCGCGGGTCGGCGGCCAGAAACTTCGCGACCATTTGGGCGCTCTCGGTGTGCTGGCGCAATCGAAGCGGCAGCGTGACCGACCCGCGCATGATCAACCAGGCGTTGAACGGGCTGATCACCCCGCCGACGTCCACCATCGCCTCGGACTTGATCCGCTGCACCAACGTGCTGGAGCCGATCACGGCCCCGCCCATGGCATCCCCGTGGCCGTTGATGTACTTGGTGAGGGAGTGCACGACGAGGTCGGCACCGAGATCGAGCGGACGCAGCACCGGTGGCGGGGTGAACGTCGAATCGACCGACAGCAGGACGCCGGCCGCTCGGGCGATGGCCGCGATGGCGGCGATGTCGGCAACCCGGGTGGTCGGGTTGGCGATGGCCTCCACGTGCACCAGGCGGGTCTCGGGGCGGACAGCCGCCGCGACGGCCGCCGGGTCGCTCGTGTCCACGAACGTCGCCGTGATGCCGTACTTGTCGGGCAGGAGCTCGCGGAAGAGCTTGAAGGTGGCCTCGTAGGCGACATCCGAGACGACGACATGATCACCGGTGCGCAGGAAGGTGAAGAACACGGCGTGCAGCGCGGCGACGCCGCTGGCCAGTGCCACGGCGTCCTCGCCGTGCTCGAGGAGCGCCAACTTACGCTGCAGGCCGAGCTGGTTGACGCCGCTATTTCGGGTGTAGAGGGGAACATCGGTGCCCGACCAGCTGATCGTCGAGGGGTCCTCGGGCAGCGCGTACGAGTTCGCCATCACGATCGGGGTGCGCACCGCACCCGTGCCGGGGTCGATGTCGTTGCCCGCGTGCACGGCGCGGCTGGACTCGGCGAGGGACTGCGGCGCATGCTTGTCTGGTCGAACCGTCATGAGGCCAGCGTAATGACCTCGGTGAGCGCCGGGCGATGGTATGACGCCGCGCGACGGCCGGCGTCGAGAATGGGAAACTAGACCCATGACCGCAACACTCGTCGCCAAGGGCCTGGCCGGCGGCTACGCCCACCGCACACTGTTCGACTCCCTCGACCTCACCGTGGGGCCCGGGGACGTCGTGGGCGTGGTGGGCGTGAACGGCGCCGGCAAGTCCACCCTCCTACGCCTGCTCGCCGGAATCGACGAGCCCTCGTCCGGCAGCGTGTCGCTCTCACCTGCGGATGCCTTCGTGGGCTGGCTGCCGCAGGAACACGAGCGCGTGCCAGGCGAGACCGTCTCGGAGTACATCGCCCGACGCACCGGATGCGCCCAGGCCACCCGGGAGATGGACGTCGCGGCCTCCGCTCTCGCCGAACCGGCCGCACCCGGCGGCCCTGACCCCGCCGACGTCTACTCGCAGGCCCTCGACCGATGGCTGGCCAGCGGTGCGGCCGATCTCGACGACAGGCTGCCGGGCGTCCTGCACGAGCTCGGCCTCACGCTGGACGCCGACGTCGCGGCGGACGCCCCGATGACGGCGCTGTCCGGTGGCCAGGTCGCGCGGGTGGGCCTGGCGGCGCTGCTGCTGTCCAGGTTCGACATCGTTCTCCTCGACGAACCCACCAACGACCTCGACCTCGACGGCCTCGAACGTCTCGAGGCCTTCGTACGAGGTCTCCGCGGCGGCGTCGTGCTCGTCAGCCACGACCGCGAGTTCCTGTCGCGGTCCGTGACGCGGGTACTCGAATTGGATCTGGCCCAGAACGCCAACCGGGTCTTCGGCGGCGGGTACGACTCCTACCTCGAGGAACGCGAAACGGCCCGCCGGCAGAAGCGGGCCGCGTTCGACGAATTCGCCGACAAGAAGGCAGACCTGGTCGGCCGCGCCCGCATCCAGCGCGAGTGGTCCAGCCAGGGCGTGCGCAATGCCATGAAGAAGGCGCCGGACAACGACAAGATCCGCCGCAAGGCTTCCGCCGAGTCCAGCGAGAAGCAGGCCCAGAAGGTCCGCCAGATGGAGAGCCGTATCAAGAGGCTCGACGAGGTCGACGAACCGCGCAAGGAATGGAAGCTCGAGTTCACGATCGGCCCGGCCCCCCGGTCGAGCACCGTCGTGTCCGTTCTCAACGACGCGATCGTGCGGCAGGGCGACTTCGTCTTCGGCCCCGTGTCGCTGCAGGTCAATGCGGGGGAGCGCATCGGCATCACCGGGCCCAACGGGGCGGGTAAGACCACTCTGCTGCGGGCGCTGCTGGGCCGTCGTGTCCCCGATGCCGGGTCGGCGAGCCTGGGCACGAGCGTCGCGATCGGGGAGATCGACCAGGCACGGGCCAGCGTCACCGGTGACCAGAGCCTGGTGGCCATCTTCGAGGAGCGCCTGCCCGACCTGGCCGCCGGAGAGATCCGCACCCTGCTGGCCAAGTTCGGCCTGACCGCCGATCACGTCGGCCGGCCGGCCGATGCCCTCTCGCCCGGCGAGCGCACGCGCGCGGGCCTCGCCCTGCTCCAGGCCACCGGCGTGAACCTGCTGGTGCTCGACGAGCCCACCAACCACCTGGACCTGGCCGCGATCGAACAGCTCGAGCAGGCCCTGGACTCCTACACGGGTACGCTGCTGCTGGTGACGCACGACCGACGGATGCTGTCCACTGTGAGCCTCGACAGACACTGGGCGGTCGAGGCCGGCCAGGTGGTCGAGACCAGCACCGCCGCATCCGCTGCTCGCTGAACCGGCAGCTTGGAGCCGGCAGCGCCGGGACGACGGCACCGGGGCGGCATCGCTGAACGCACCTGGAATAGAACCGGCCACGCGGCCGTTGGGACGTAGTATGCGTTTGCATACAAACCGATGGGAAGGGCGCACGACACATGGCACCGACACTGGAATTGGGTCTCGACACGTTCGGCGACGTCACGTACGCCCCCGACGGAACCCTGCTCAGCCACGCGCAGGTACTCCGGAACGTGGTGGCCGAGGCGGTACTTGCCGACCAGGTGGGCCTGAGCTTCTTCGGCATCGGTGAGCACCACCGGGAGGACTTCGCCGTCTCCGCCCCCGAGGTCGTCCTCGCCGCGATCGCCGGACAGACCTCTGCCATCAAGCTCGGCTCCGCCGTCACCGTGCTCAGCTCCGACGACCCGGTGCGGGTGTTCCAACGCTTCGCTACCCTCGACGCCGTCTCCAACGGTCGAGCAGAAGTAATCCTCGGCCGCGGCTCCTTCACCGAGTCGTTCCCGCTGTTCGGCCTGGAGCTGAGCGACTACGAGCAGCTGTTCGAGGAGAAGCTTGAGCTCTTCACCGAACTGCTCAAGGAGGAGCCGGTCACCTGGACCGGCACCACGAGGGGCTCCCTGACCGACCAGCGGGTGTTCCCGCCCACCGAGTCGGGCAGCATCCGCACCTGGATCGGCGTGGGCGGCAGCCCGCAGTCGGTAGTGCGCGCCGCCCACTACGGCCTGCCCCTGATGCTCGCGATCATCGGCGGCGAACCGTTGGCGTTCGCGCAGTTCACCGACCTGTACCACCGCGCCCTCGACCAGTTCGGTCGCGAGCGGCTGCCCATCGGCGAGCACTCGCCCGGCTACGTGGCCGCGACCGACGAACAGGCCCGTGAGGAAATGTGGCCGCACTACCGGGCCATGCAGGACCGCATCGGCCGTGAGCGCGGTTGGGGGCCGGCCACCAAGGCCCGCTTCGAGCAGGACGCCGGACCCGACGGCGCCCTGTTCGTCGGATCGCCCCAGACCGTCGCCACCAAGATCGCCAAGATGGCCACCGGGCTGTCCTTGTCCCGGTTCGACCTCAAGTACAGCCTGGGCACCCTCTCGCACGAGAAGCTCATGAACAGCATCGAGCTCTACGGCACCGAGGTGGCCCCGCTCGTGCACGACCTCATGGCCTGACCCCGGGCCCGGCGGGCGAGCGAGGTCCCTCGGACGGGGTAGCGTGAACGAGTGGGCCCGGCTCAGGCAAACCGCCCACGTTCCCCCTTTCGATTATTCATTCCTCGAGGAGTACACCGTGGAAACCTGGCCCGGATCTGCCTACCCGCTCGGCGCGACCTATGACGGCAGCGGCACGAACTTCGCCCTGTTCAGCGAGGCCGCCGAGCGGGTGGAGCTGTGCCTGTTCGACGAGAACGGCGCCGAGACTCCCGTGGAGGTCCGCGAGTCCAGCGCCTTCGTCTGGCACTGCTACCTGCCGGAGGTGCAGCCTGGCCAGCGCTACGGCTACCGGGTGCACGGCGAGTACAACCCCAGCGAGGGCAAACGCGCCAACCCCAACAAGCTGCTGCTCGACCCGTACGCCAAGGCCACCTGCGGCGTCATGGACTGGGACCAGGCCCTGTTCTCCTACAACTTCGGAGACCCGGACTCCCGCAACGACGAGGACTCCGCCCCGCACATGATGCTCGGCGTCGTCGTCAACCCGTTCTTCGACTGGACCGGCGACCGCTCACCGCGCACCCCGTACAACGAGACGGTGATCTACGAGGCCCACGTCAAGGGCCTCACCCAGCTGCAGAGCGAGGTGCCGGAGTCCCAGCGCGGCACCTACGCGGCCGTCGCGCATCCGTCGGTCATCGAGCACCTGCAGAAGCTCGGCGTCACCGCCATCGAGCTGATGCCGGTGCACCAGTTCGTCAACGACTCCACCCTGCAGGACCAGGGCCTGAGCAACTACTGGGGCTACAACACCATCGGGTTCTTCGCCCCGCACAACGCATACTCCTCCAGCGGCGACCTCGGCCAGCAGGTACAGGAGTTCAAGGGCATGGTCAAGAACCTGCACGCCGCCGGCATCGAGGTCATCCTCGACGTGGTCTACAACCACACCGCGGAGGGCAACCACCTGGGCCCGACCATCTCGTTCAAGGGCATCGACAACGCCGCCTACTACCGGCTGATGGACGACGACGGCCGCTACTACATGGACTACACCGGTACAGGCAACACGCTCAACGTGCGCCACCCGCACGCGCTGCAGTTGATCATGGACTCGCTGCGCTACTGGGCCATCGAGATGCACGTCGACGGTTTCCGGTTCGACCTGGCCAGCGCCCTGGCCCGTGACCTGTACGACGTCGACAAGCTGTCGACCTTCTTCGAGCTCGTGCAGCAGGACCCGATCGTCTCCCAGGTCAAGCTCATCGCCGAGCCCTGGGACGTCGGCCCCGGCGGGTACCAGGTCGGTAACTTCCCGCCGCAGTGGACGGAGTGGAACGGGAAATACCGCGACACCGTGCGCGACTTCTGGCGTGGAGAACCCTCCACCCTCGGCGAGTTCGCGTCGCGCATCTCCGGATCCGCCGACCTCTACGAGCACTCCGGCCGCCGTCCGGTGGCCTCGATCAACTTCGTCACCGCGCACGACGGCTTCACCCTCAACGACCTGGTCTCCTACAACGAGAAGCACAACGACGCCAACGGCGAGGGCAACAACGACGGCGAGAGCCACAACCGGTCGTGGAACTCCGGCGTCGAGGGACCCACCGACGACGACGCCATCCGCACCCTGCGTGGCCGCCAGCAGCGCAACTTCATCGCCACCATGCTTCTGTCCCAGGGCGTGCCGATGATCCTGCACGGTGACGAACTCGGCCGCACGCAACACGGCAACAACAACACCTACGCACAGGACTCCGAGCTGAGCTGGATCCACTGGGACGAGGCCGATGCGCCTTTGATCGAGTTCACGGCTGCCGTGGTGCGCCTCCGCAAGGAACACCCCACCTTCCGCCGCAGTCGCTTCTTCGACGGCCACCCCGGCAAGCGTGGCGAGGGTGACCCGCTGGCGGACATCGTCTGGTTGAACACCGACGGCGAGGAGATGCGGGCGGAAGACTGGGACGAAAGCCGCGCCCGCACCGTGGGTATGTTCCTCAACGGCCAGGGCATCCGCGAGCGCGACTCCCGTGGCCGGGAGGTCACCGACGTCAACTTCATCCTGCTCTTCAACGCGGATGGCGAGGACGTCGAGTTCACGCTGCCCAGCGACGAGTACTCGCCGGCCTGGGAGATCGTGATCGACACCGGGGGAGAGGGCGCCGACTCGCTGCCCCGCCCGGCCGGTGCCATCCACACGGTGAAGGGACGCTCACTCGTCGTTCTCCGCGAGTACCACGAACCCGAGGCCCTGCCGGATCACTCCGTGGCCGCGTCGCTGGCGAGCCACCCGTCCCCGCCGACGGCGACGCTCACGCTGCCGGTTCTCCCCGACCCGTACGCCGCGACCGAAGGACACGCGTAACCGCCATGATCGTTCCCGTCTCCACTTATCGCCTGCAGATCACGTCGGCCTTCGACCTGGATGCGGCGGCAGCCGTGCTCGATTACGTCACCGCACTGGGTGCCGACTGGATCTACCTCTCACCGCTGCTCACCGCCGAGCCGGGGTCCGATCACGGCTACGACGTGATCGACCACGGCACCGTCGACCCGGCCAGAGGCGGCCCCGAAGCCCTTGCGCGGCTCTCCGAGCAGGCCACGACCGCCGGCCGAGGCATCCTGGTCGACATCGTGCCCAACCACATGGGGGTGAACACCCCCCTGAGCAACGCCTGGTGGTGGGATCTCCTGAAGCGCGGGCAGGCATCGCGCTACGCCGAGGCCTTCGACGTGGACTGGCCGGCCGGCCACGACCGACTGCTGCTCCCGGTGCTCGGAGACGGTGACACCGAACTCGACAAGCTCACCATCGTCGGCGACGAACTGCACTACTACGACAACCGGTTCCCGCTGGCCCCGGGGACCGCGGACGACGGCGCGAGCGCCACGGTCGTGCACGACCGGCAGCACTACGAGCTGGTGAACTGGCGCCGGGCCGACGCCGACCTCAACTATCGGCGGTTCTTCGCGGTGAACACCCTCGCCGGCCTCCGCGTCGAGGTGCCGTGGGTCTTCGACGAATCCCACCGCGAGATCCTGCGCTGGGTGCGCACCGGAACGGTGCAGGGCCTGCGGGTGGACCACCCGGACGGCCTGGCCGACCCGGGCGGTTACCTCGATCGCCTGCAGGCCGCGATGGGCGGCCGCTACCTCCTCGTGGAGAAGATCCTCGAGGGTCGCGAGCAGCTGCCCAGCAACTGGTCGACCGACGGGACCACGGGGTACGACGCCCTCGCCGACTTTGACCGGGTCCTCGTCGACCCGTCGGGCCAGGAGCGACTCGACGCCCTCGAGGCCGCCCTGCAGGCAGAGCGGGGCGGTCTCGGCCCCGTCTCCTGGAGCGAACTGGTCTACGCGGGCAAACGCGCCATCGCGGACACGATCCTGCAGAGCGAGGTACACCGGCTGGACCGGCTGATCCCCGAGGTGCCTGACGCTGTCGACGCCCTGGCGGAACTGATCGCCTGGTTCCCGGTGTACCGCTCCTACCTGCCCGTCGGCCGGCACGAGTTGGATACCGCGGTGCGCTTGGCCCGGCAGCGCCGACCGGATCTGGACGCCACCATCAGCGCGCTGCTGCCCGTTCTCACCGACCCCGCCCACCCGGCTGCCGTGCGGTTCCAGCAGACCTCCGGCATGGTTATGGCCAAGGGCGTCGAAGACACCGCCTACTACCGCTACAGCCGGCTCACCTCGCTCAACGAGGTCGGCGCGGACCCGAGCGAGTTCGCGGTGCCTGTGGATGAGTTCCACCGCCGCCAGCAAACCCGCCTGGCCGTCTCGCCCGCGTCCCAGACCACGCTGTCCACCCACGACACGAAGCGTGCGGAGGACGTGCGCAGCCGCATCTCGGTCATCGCCGAGCTTCCGGACGAGTGGGCCGCCGTGCTCGGCACGCTGCGCGGGCTGGCTCCGCTCGGCGACGCGCCCTTCGAGAACCTGCTCTGGCAGGCCGTCGTCGGTTCATGGCCGGCGTCGACGGATCGCCTCATCGGCTACGCAGAGAAGGCGTCCCGGGAAGCCAACCTCTCCACCACCTGGACCGCGCCGAACGAGGAGTTCGAGAACGCCATGCGCGACCTCGTCCGCAACCTGGCCGAACCCGGTCCGTTGCGCGACACCGTCACCGCGTTCGTCGACAAAATCCGGCAGGCCGGTTGGAGCAACTCCCTCGCGCTCAAGCTGATCCAGCTCACCGCCCCCGGTGTGCCCGACGTCTACCAGGGCAGCGAGCTCTGGGAGACGTCCCTCGTCGATCCCGACAACCGCCGCCCCGTCGACTACGGGGTGCGCCGCGAGTACCTGGCCCGGGTCACCGCGGGTTGGCTGCCGCCGGTGGATGAGACGGGCGCGGCCAAGCTGCTGGTCACCACCCGTGCGCTCCGGCTGCGACGGGAACGGCCGGATTTGTTCCGCCGACACGCTCCCGTCGAGGCCTTCGGCTCGGCGGCCGCCCACGTCGTGGCCTTCGACCGGGGCGGCGCCGTCACGGTGGCCACCCGACTGCCTGTGGCCCTGTCTCGCACCGGTTGGGGCGACACCACGATCATGCTCGCCGGCCACGCCTGGCAGGACACCCTCACCGGCGCCCACGTCGCCGGGGGAGAGGTGCGGCTGGCCGACCTGCTCTCGCGCTACCCGGTGGCACTGCTCATCCCCGCAGCCACCGCCCAGCCCGCATCCGCCACCACCGAGGAGGTCGCCCCGTGACCGAGGACGCCACCAGCTCCGCACCAGACCGAACCTTTCCAGCGCAGCGTCCCGTCGAGGTGTGGGCGCCGAACGCCACCCTGGTGCAGCTGGTCAGCGACGCCGGCCCGGCAGCCATGAGCCGCGACGACTCCGGCTGGTGGCACGCCGGCCTGCCCGGCACGGCAGGCGGCGTCGACTACGGTTTCTTGGTCGACGGCGCCGGCCCGTTCCCCGACCCGCGGTCCCGGCGCCAGCCCGCGGGCGTGCACGGTCTCTCCCGCACCTTCGACCCGGCCGCCCATACCTGGCAGGACGACGCCTGGACCGGCCGCCAGTTGGCCGGCGGCACCATCTACGAGCTGCACATCGGCACGTTCACCCCCGAGGGCACCCTGGATGCCGCGGTCGGCCGCCTCGATCACCTGGCGGCCCTCGGCGTCGACTTCGTCGAGCTGCTCCCGGTGAACGCCTTCAACGGCAGCCACAACTGGGGCTACGACGGTGTGCTCTGGTACTCCGTGCACGAGGGCTACGGTGGCCCAGCCGCCTACCAGCGCTTCGTCGACGCCTGCCACGCCGCCGGGATCGGGGTCATCCAGGACGTCGTGCACAACCACCTCGGGCCCAGCGGCAACTACCTGCCCAATTTCGGCCCGTACCTCAGCGATGCCGAAGGGAACACCTGGGGCGCATCGGTCAACCTGGACGGCCCGGACTCCGACGAGGTGCGCCGGTACATCATCGACAGCGCCTTGATGTGGTTGCGTGACTACCACGTCGACGGGCTGCGCCTGGATGCCGTGCACGCGCTCAAGGACCACTCCGCCGTGCACCTGCTCGAACAGCTTGCCGAGGAGACCGCCGCGCTGAGCGCGTTCGCCGGCCGCCCGCTCACCCTCATCGCCGAATCCGACCTCAACGACCCGCGTCTCATCACGCCCCGCGAAGCCAACGGCTACGGGTTGGACGCGCAGTGGAGCGACGACTTCCACCACGCCGTGCACGTCGCGCTCACCGGCGAGACCGTGGGCTACTACGCCGATTTCGCGCCGCTCGAGGCCCTGGCCAAGGTGCTCACCCGCGGGTTCTTCCACGACGGCACCTTCTCCAGCTTCCGGGGCCGGCTGCACGGCCGCCCGGTCGACCTGCAGCGGATGCCGGCCTGGCGCCTGGTCGTCGCCACCCAGAACCACGATCAGATCGGCAACCGCGCCATCGGCGACAGGTTGAGCGCCCAACTCGACACCGGCCAGCTGGCCATCGCTGCCGCCCTCACTCTGCTCGGCCCGTTCACCCCGATGCTGTTCATGGGCGAGGAATGGGGCGCACGCACGCCGTGGCAGTTCTTCACGTCGCACCCGGAGCCGGAACTGGGCCTGGCAACGGCCGAGGGCCGGATCGGCGAGTTCGCCCGGATGGGCTGGGACCCGGCCGTGGTGCCCGACCCGCAGGACCCCGCCACCTTCGAGCGGTCCAAGCTGGACTGGTCCGAGCTGCAGCGGCCCGATGCGGGCCGCCTGTTCGCGTTCTACCGCCACCTGGCCGTTCTGCGCCGCGACCACTCCGACTTCACCGATCCCCGGCTGCTCAGGGCAGCCGTGGACTTCGACGAGGCTGACGGCTGGGTGAAGCTCACCCGGGGCGCCACAGAGATCCTGATGAACCTGTCGACGAGCCCGCGCTGGGTTCCGGCGGCGGGGAGCACGGTCGTCCTGGCATTCGCGAACAACGCCGATGCAGCACCCCGCCTGGACGCCGGTCAGGTCTTGTTGCCCCCGCACTCCGTCGCCGTGCTCACCTGACCCGAACATCGCGCCCTAGCCGACCCAGAATCAAGGAGATAACCGTGGGTTCCTTCCTGTCCCAGCAGAGCGCCGAGGCTCTGGCCAGGCTCGTCCGGCTGGACGGTGAAGAGTCCTCGCCACCCCTCGAACGGATGCGGGCGATCCGCGCCGTGCTCCATCACCTCGACGCCGATCCGGCCGCGCTCGGCAGCGTGCGCGATGCCCTGGCGGGCGGGTCAGGCTGGCCTGAGATCGCCGAGGCGGCAGGCCTCAAGCCCACCGCGGCCAAGTGGCGTTGGCAGGGCACCGACGACGAGATCGCCGCGCGGCTGTCCGCTGGGCGCAAGCGCAGCATCCGGCCCAGCAGCGTGCCCACCGACCTGCCGGGACGCTCAGTCGCCGAGGCGGCGGCGCAGCTCGGGGTGTCCGCGCAGGCCGTCTACCTGCAGGTGACCCGGGGTAGGCTGATCAGCCGCACGGTCGAGCTGGCCGACGGGCGGAGCTACAAACGCGTCTTCCTGCCGGGTGACGCGCTACCCTCCACTGCAGAAACACCGGAGCCCTCGCTCGATGATTCGCCCGAGGATTCGACCAGCACCGATCGCTGAGAACAGACCGCTAGCCCGACACCGACGGAGTGACCATGACCGATCAGAGCTACGACCCCTTCGACCGCACCCGCCCCGTGCAGACCGCTGCAGCGGACCAGACGCACACCGAGCGCCTCGACGTCGACCGCGGCCCGGTCACAGCCCCGGCGGAGGCCGAACTGGCGGAGACCGGACTGGCGGAGACCGCAACGGAGTCACGCGGTGCCAGGCCCCGCAGCCGCACGCTGATCTCCGACCTGCGTACCGGCGGCCCCCAGCGTGCCGCGCTGGTGGTGTTGGTGGGCATTGCCGTTCTCACGATCGCGTTCATCATCATGATCTTCGTGAACGTGTCCAACGAGTCCATCATCGCCCTGGCCGTGATCGCCACACCGATCGCGTCGATGGTGGCGGCCTACTACGCCGTGACCTTGAGCATCCAGCAGGTCAAGACGGAACGGGCCGACAAGGAGAAGGCCCTGGCCAAGCTCGAGGCCGTCGAAGCGGCTGCACGCGAGACCGAGGTGTGGGCCTCCCAGATGGAATCCGGCCTCCGGGTCGCGGTGGCCAAGCTCGATGGCGCCGGACTGTCCAGCGTCGCGGTCACTCGCGCCGCCGGCACGCCGGACGACTTCTTCTAGACCGAATACTGGTCGGCGGCGTCGCTAGATCTCGCCGGATGCGGCGCCGAGCCGCTCGGACTCGGAACGTTCGGCGGCCGACCGGGCCCGGGCGGCACGCAGGTAGTGGCGCATCGGCGCGTGCCGCAGTCGCCGCGGCAACCGTGGGTAGACCGCGCGCAGGAGCGTCAGAACACCGGTGAAGCGCCGCTGCCGTCCCGGCGACCACGGCAGCTCGAACAGGGCGCGTTCCCCGGGCTCGAGCAGCCCGGCCGTGACCAGGCGGGCCAGCGGCATGGCCAGGCGCAGCCAGACCGGCCCTGTCCGCGGATGCAGCAGCGTGTCGGCGACGGCGCGGGTCGTGGCGTCCGTCGACAGCGTTCGGCCGGCGTTCCGCCAGTATTCCGCGAAGGCCTGCCGGGTCGGCGGCCACAACCCGGCCGGCACCTGCAGGGCGGTGCCGAGCACCGCGTAGTCGCGGTAGACCGCCTCCGCGTCGTCGTCGGGGAGCGGGCCGAAGACCAGGTCGTGCATGCGGGTCGCCGACTCATAAAGGGTGGCGGCCACCCAGAGCTGCAGCGCCGGATCGAACGCGTTGTAGGCGGGGTCCCCGTCAGGGACGTTTCGGGAGCTGTGCACCGGACGGTGCGCCAGTGACACGCGGCGAACCGCCGCCGCCCTGTCGATGGGAGTTCCGCAGGTGACCGCGTACACGTATGCGAGTGTGCCCGTCAGTCGGTCGAGCGGCCGGGCGGCGAAGTCGCTGTGCCGGGCCACCCCGTGCCCGACGGCGGGGTTGGCCAGTTGCAGCAGGATCGCCCGCCCGCCGGCGAGGATGAGAATTCCCTCAGGCGCCAGGTCCCGGATGCCCAGGGCGGGGCGTGCCTGTGCGGGCCGGCCGGTCCCTGCGACGGGACTCTCGTCGTGCGCCATGGCGGCCTCCTTCACGGTGAGCCTACTTCCCCGCGCACATTCTCCCGCGACGGTTGTCTGGCTGTCCCGTCGCGGAAGCCGTTCCTGAACCGTTCAGAGAAATTCTTCCCGACGATGGAATATCCTGAGGTCCTATGCGATTGCATAAACCTGAGGGTGACGGATCCGGTCGCCCCACAGACCTGAGGAGCACCATGAGCGACACCGACATCATCACCATCCCCGGCTACAAAGCGGGAACCTGGACCATCGACCCCACCCACAGCGCGGTCGGCTTCAGCATCCGTCACATCATGATCAGCAAGGTCAAGGGCACCTTCGAGTCGTTCGACGCCACGTTCGTCACCACCGAGAACCCCCTCGAGACCAGCGTCACCGCCTCCGCGACGGTCGCGTCCATCAACACCAACGAGCCCAACCGGGACGGCCACCTGCGCACCGGTGACTTCTTCGACGCCGAGACCTACCCGACCATCGACTTCGTGTCGACCGGCGTGCGTCTGGTGAAGGGCGACTACCTCGTCGACGGCAACCTGACCATCAAGGGCGTCACCAAGCCCGTCACCTTCGACTTCGACTTCGGTGGCTTCGGTTCTGACCCCTACGGCAACTACAAGTTCGGCGCCACCGCCAAGGCCGAGATCAACCGTGAGGACTTCGGCCTCACCTACAACGCCGCTCTCGAGACCGGCGGCATGCTCCTCGGCGACAAGGTCACCATCACCCTCGAGCTGCAGGGCGCCCTTCAGGCGTAATCCAGTCCGCTGAGCGGGGATCCCACCTGGTGGGGTCCCCGTTTCGTGTGTCCGGGCGCGCTCAGCCGACGACCGCTCAGCCCACGACCGCTCAGCCCACGACGGCACCGTCCGGGGTGGGCTTCAGGACCCCGAGTCGCCGCAGGGCCAGGGCGATGACCGGGTCGAGAGCGAAGACGAGGAACGCCGCTGAACCCCAGACCGTGGCAAGCAGCACCACGCAGAAGGCCTGTACGAGCGCGCTGGCCGAGTTGACCCGCCCGTTGTGCACGGCCTCGGCCGAGGCCCCCTGCACGAGCTTGCGGCGGGGCGAGCTGGCGTGGAACCACTGCCAGGTGCTGATGAAGAGGATCAGGAAGAAATTCACAGGGAGCAGGGTGCGGCCGAGCAGATAGCGACTGAACTCGTCGTTGAGGCTCGTTGTGAACGGCACGAGCACCACCCCGAGCAGTCGCAGATTGTTGAGCCAGACGATGGTGGTGTCGACTCGGGGGATGAACTCGAACTGCCGCACGTGGATGAGCCAGAGCAGGCCGAGCAGCAGGAAGCTGATCACGACGTTCAGGACGCTGGGCAGCAAAGCCAGCACCTACTGCACGAGCTCGGCGTTGGAGTTCACCACCCCGATCCCGCTCACCGACAGGTTCAACACCAGCAGCGTGGCCGCGATGGCGAAGACACCGTCCGTGTAGGACTCCAGCCGCCGGGTGGCGAGCACGGTGCGCCGGTCCGGCCCCGTCCTTGGCGAGCGCGTGTTCCGGTCTCCAGTACCCCCTGGCGGGCCGGAGAAACCGTCTGAGTCGTTCGGCTCGGCTGGAGGAGGCACGCTCGGCATGCCGGCAGCCTACTCGCCGGTGATTTCCTCGCGCACGCGGCGCAGGTCCTCCATGAGGGCCCCGATCAAGATCCAGTGCTGCGGATGTGGCGTCGTGATCATCAGCGGAGCCGTGAGTGCCGGCGGCTCCACGGCTGGCGCAGCGGACGCGGCGGCGGCCGATTCCGGCAGCACGGTCAGCAGGCGCAGGTCGTGGGCCGCGCGCTCCAGCTCGATGGAGAAGGCTTGCACGGTGGGCTCGAGGTGCAACGAGTCGTCGTAATGGTCACGCAGCGCGCGGGTCATCCCCAGGGCACGGGTGACCAACGGCACCAGTCGCTTGTAGAGCTCGGTATCGGCGTCGAGCACCTCGCGGTGCCTGGCCTGGCGCGGATTGAGTGTGAGGCTCTCCTCGGCCTGGCTGATCGCTCGCTCGGCCTTGGCCAGCATCGGCCGCAGCAGTCGCGCCTGGATCATGAGCGACTCGAGGTCGGAATATTTCTGCGGACTCAGCAACGCGTTGGCGACCCTGTCGAAGGTTGCGGCGATCTCCAGGGTGAGCCGGGTGACGGCGTCGTGCGCGGGGGTGAGGAGCACCGGTGGCACGATGAGGGCGTTCACGATGACGGCGATGGCGGCGCCGAGGATGGTCTCGATGATGCGGTCCCTGGCGTAGGTCGGCGTCGCCGCCCCCAGGGTGAGCACGAGCATCGCGCTGATCGGGATCTGGTTTGCGGAGCCCGGCGAGAGCTTGAGCGCCCAGGCGAGCAGGATGCACAGAACGATGGCGGAGAGCACGATCCAGCTGGACTGCCCGAAGAGCAGGCCGATGGCCAGGGCCACAAGGACTCCGCCGACGACGCCCAGGCTGCGTTCGAGTGCCCGCCCGAGGGACTGGTTGACACTGGGCTGCACCACGAAGATGGCCGCCATCGCGGCGAAGATCGGAAGCTCACCCGGCAGCAGCCACTGCGAGATGATCCAAGCCAGGGCCACCGCGACCGACGTCTTGAGGGTCTGCAGAAGTGGGATCCGTCTGGACACCCGCAGGTTGGTCGTTATTCGCACTGTCATAGGGTACAAGCCGGTCGGGGTCGAACCGGTCCGCCGATGCCTCAGCCGACCGGCGCGGGCGGTTGCGTCGTGGGCGCTGCCGGGAGAACGTGCACGGGACGGCCGAGGAACCGCGCGTACTCATGCAAGGCACGGTCGGCGCTTCGTGCGGACACATCGGAGAACGGGAGGAAGGGCTGCGGCTGCACGGTCACCTGTCGTGGTCGCCACTCCCGGCGCCAGGTGCCGATCACGCGCCCGGCCCGAACCAGGATGGGCAGGAAGATCCCGTTCTTGCCCGGAACGACCGAGGTGAACCTTTCGGGCTCGATGGCCAGACTGCGCTCCCGGTAGCCGAGCAGGTATTCGTCGAAACCGGCCAGCGCCAACACGGCCGCCGGTCCCCGCCCGGGCGCAGCGCGGGGGAGCGATGACGTGTCGCTGCTCCGCGGCAGCAGATGGCGCACTCCGTCCACCTCGAGCTCCTCCAGGTGCGGGGCTGCGACGGCGAGGGCGACCTTGGCGTCCGCGGTGGTGAGTTGCGACCACCAGATGAAGTCGGTCAGCGGGGCTGGGCCATGGCCGGTGAGGTAGCGCAGCAGATACTCGCCGAGGGCCTCGTCGCGCTCGAGCCGACGCGGCTGGGGAACCCACTCGTCCAGCAGGACGAGCATCTGTTGGGAGTCGAGTTGGCGGCCCCAGCACAGGGTGCCCGATTGGGCCAGATGCCAGATCAGGTGATAACCGCGTTGCCCGGCGGTGCTGATACCGTTCTGCTCGAGCAGTTCCAGGAACTGCCCCCGGGACAGTTCCCGTGCGCCGGTCAGGGCGTCGACGGCCACCTGCCTGGCGTGCTCGATGACGGTCTCATCCAGTCCGAGGTCGCGTCGGCGAGTGGCCGCACCCGACCAGAGCCTGGGAGTGGTGAGCTCCAGCATCCAGCCCAGGTCCCGCCCGGGGACCAGGTGAAGTGTGCCGCGCATGGGCCAGGACCGCACGATACGGCCCGAGTCGATCATCCGGTCGATGTCAGCACTGGTGGTGCCGGGGGAGCGGACCGCCACGGCCCATTTGGCCCAGCGCAGGTCCTGGGCCTGCAGGGCGAGCATCCGTTCGACGACGGCGACCGCACCCTCCCCGGCATCCCTCTGGCCGGCATCCGGCACGCCGGAAGCGCCCGGGACGGCGGCCGCACCGGTCAGCGACTGGCTGACCAGGCGCCACCGCACGATGTCTGAACTCGAGGCTCGTGTCATAGCTCGGCAGTCTAGGGCCGATCATACGGGGCCATCAGGACAGTGACCGGTCCGGCCCGTCCTGGATGGGGCGTGCCGCGAGGCGCGCTCGCCTGTGAGCGGGCTCGTCTCTAAGCGAGGTCGTCGTCGGTGCGGGCGCCGAACACGATCTCGTCCCAGCTGGGCATCGAGGCCCGGCCGCGCCGACCGGTCTGACCCGTGCGTGGTTGCCCCGTTGCGGCCTGGGTGGCCCACACATTGCGCGCGGCATCCGGTCGGGCGGGAACGGGGTCGGGCGCACCTGCGACCGGCGGCTGGGGCGCCGGGGCCGTGGTGGCCTCGTCGACCAGGCGGATGCCGGTCTCCAGCGGAGCGCGGTCCACCGGGCGGCGCTCCGGCGTTGCCGCAGCAGCGGGCGCCGGGGCGGCGGCGGCCTCGCGTTCGCCGCGACGACGCCGCAGGGACTCCAACAGGTCAGCCGTTTCGCTCAGGCTCTGGGCCGGTTCGTCGGCACGCTTGATGGCGGCTTTGGACACGGCTTCCGTCGTGCCGGCGGAGCGGGCATAGGGCACCAGGTCGTGCAGGGGTGCGGTGTCGTTGAGGATGTCGTCGGCCAGAGACTCCTTGAAGGTGAACGCGCCGCTGTCGAAGCGGCTGACGTCGGCCAGGCTGGTCTCGGCTCCCACCGCACGCAGCCGAGGGATCAGGGCGCCCTTGAGCTCCCCCTGCTGGGAGAGCGCGATGGCCTCGCTGCCGATGGGAGCGAGCGCGTTCTTCTTCGGCTCGAAACCCCAGCGGGCGTCGTGATCGATGTCGTCGGCCGTGAAGGCCAGCTTGACGATCCAGCCGGCGCCCGGTTCCTTCCAACTCGCCCAGCGCTCGTTAGAGGCGCCGAGAGAGGCGAGGCGTTCGCGGATGACGCTGCCGAAGGTGGCCGGCTCGTCGCCAGGGTCGGGTTCGACCGCCGTGTGCACGGGCACGCCGAGGGCCGAGGAGACGATGTACTCCCGTTCGGCGACCACTGGGCCCTCGAAACGGCGCACGAAGTCCAGCGACGCACCGGTCACGGCGGCCACGTCCTCTGCGGACATGCCGGCCCGGATGTGCGACTGCACTTCCCGAGGCGACAGCTTGGGTCGAACGGACGAATCCGTTTGGGTTTGGCGAAGCCGGGACTGGAGAACCGCGTCGATGGGAATCCTGAAACGATCACCATCCTCTGACGCTGCAAGCAGCGCGCCGTTCTCGACTCCGATAACTTTCAAATCCTGCATGGCGAAAGCCCTCTCGCGATCACTGATGGCCCAACCCTGCCATGCCAAGGAGTCATTTCGGGGGAATACTGCGGGCGTGCCGGAAGTTGCTCCCATTGCCAACCTGAGAGGTTGGTGATTGGTTTGCTATTCCGAACGGATTGTTGCAAACTATGGCCGCCGATTTCGTTTATCGGCGTTAATGAAATGGATGGGCATGGCAACCGACTACGACGCACCGCGAAAGACCGAAGACGACTCAGAGTCGATTGAGGCCCTCAAGGAGCGTGTACCCGACAAGATGTCCGGTGTCGTTGATGTTGACGACTCCGACAACCCCGGTGGTTTCGACCTCCCGGGCGCCGATCTGTCCGACCTCGACCTCGACGTCGTCGTCCTGCCTCCGCAGGCCGACGAGTTCACCTGCGTGGAGTGCTTCCTCGTGAAGCACCGTTCGCAGATGTCGCACGAGACCAAGCTCGGCCCGGTCTGCCTGGAGTGCGACGCCTAAGCGCGCTTAGTTACTTGATGCTGGCCGTCGCGATCGATTGATCGCGGCGGCCATTTTCTGTGGCTGGCGGCTGGAGACGAGCCAGTATGGCGCCGGATCGGTGGGGTCCTCGAGCGGGATCCGCACGACCCCGGGAACCCAGCCGCGGATCAGCAACCACGCGCGGGCGTCGAGCCGCGGCCCGCGCTCGGCCGTGGCATCCGCCCCGGCGAAGGCGACAGCCTCGCCCAGAAGCGAGGTGTCGATGGTGGCTCGGCCGGCCGTCAGCGTGCCGCCGGAGACCTGAACGGTCGGGGACGCGAGCACGACGAGCAGTGCGCTACCGAGGTACAACCCCGCCGCCGTCAGGACGCCCGCGAGCATCGAGATGGGGAGGAAGACCAGCAGGCTCGCGGGAATAACGAGAGCGATGATGACGAACAGCCAGGGGGACGGCCGGAGTTTTTCGCGATATTCGGGCATGGCTCTATTCGATCAGACTTCTGCACTACCCTCGACACGTGTCTGAAAGCGTTGAAGTCCTGATAGCCGCGCCCGTTCTCCCCACCTACGCCCACCCCGGCGACGCTGGAGCTGATCTCCACTCGGCCGAGACCCTCGTCCTGGCTCCCGGCGAGCGGGCCCTCGTGGGTACCGGCGTGTCGATCGCACTACCCGACGGTTATGCGGCGTTCGTTGTTCCGCGCAGCGGGTTGGCCGTCAAGCACGGCATCACCATCGTCAACTCGCCGGGCACGGTCGACGCCGGCTATCGCGGTGAGATCAAGGTCTGCCTGCTCAACACCGACAGCACCGCTTCTTTCGAGATCCAGACAGGTGACCGGATCGCCCAGCTCATCGTGGCGCCGGTCTCGCGGGCCGTGTTCGTGCCCGTTGAACGCCTCCCCGGCAGCCTGCGCGGCTCCGGCGGTTTCGGTTCCACTGGAATCGCCACGCAGGCTGCCGACCTGCCCCCCCATTCCTCTGCGTCCGCACCAGCGGATGCCCACCTGAGCGGAGAAACCCTGTGAGTGACAACGTGAATCCCGGCTCGGGCTCTAAGGCCGACAAGCTGGCCGCGACCGAGCCGGCTGAGACCGAGCCGACGGAGACCGAGCTGACGGATGCCGAGCAGGCCGACGCCGAGCCGACGCCTGACCCGCACGCCAAGTCCGCCCCCGACGACCGCGACGTCGACGGCCCGCTCGACGAGTCCGAGGCCAACCCTGTGCGCCCGTATGTGGACCTCGGCGGCGTGAAGATCCTGCCCCGCGAGGGCCTGCACCTCCGTCTCGAGATCGAAGAGGGCAGCAAGCGCGTTGTGGCCATCGGCTTGGACTACGCCGGTTCGACCTTGCAGGTCCAGCCCTTTGCGGCGCCGCGTTCGAGTGGGCTGTGGCACGAGATTCGCAGCCAGATCGCCGACCAGATCGCCCGTCAGGGCGGTTCGACCACCCCGCGTGAAGGCCCGTTCGGTCCGGAGCTCGTCGCCGAGATCCCCGTGGCCGCCGGCCAGGGCCCGAGTGGAACCACCCGGCTGGCGCGCTTCATCGGAGTGGACGGTCCGCGTTGGTTCCTTCGCGGTGTCATCGCCGGCGAGGGCGCCATCAACCCGGAGGCCGCTGCACAGATCGAAGACCTCTTCCGTAGCATCGTCGTGGTGCGTGGTTCTGCCCCCATGCCGCCGCGTGATCTGATCCCACTGCGGATGCCGGCGACTCCGGCCGGCAACCCCGAACCCAGCGGCGCCTAAGCACCCGGTCGGAGCCGACCGGCCGGCGGCCACCGTTCGACACACCGTCCGACACCTCACCGAAAGCCCCATGATGACGGATTCCACTTCCCGGCCCGAGCCAGACCCGTCCACGCCCGGCGAACGGACCGGCTCCGAAGCCGGAGGTCCATCGGCGGCTGCGCCGGCCGAGCCGACGGCAGGCAGTGCCCTCGCCGACGGAATGGCTGCCGCCGCCCGGCGCGCCGGATTCAGTCCGGCAGCCGACGGCGAGCCGATCAGCGGCCATGCCCTGCTGGCGGCGATGGGCGGAATCCGCGGCCTGGTCGAGGCCATCGTGCCCGGACTGGTGTTCCTGGTCACCTACACGTTCACCCGGGAGCTGATCCCCTCCCTGGTCGCTCCGGTGCTCATCGGCCTGGTCTTCTTCGCATTCCGGCTGGCCCGCAAACAGACCGTCGCGCAGGCCGTCGGCGGGCTGGTCGGCATCGCCATCAGCGCGGTGCTCGCCCTCCTCACCGGCCGTGCCGAGGACTTCTACCTACCCGGTTTCTGGACCAACGGCGTATACGGCGCCGTGCTCCTGGTGTCGGCCCTCGTGGGCTGGCCGCTCATCGGAGTGGCCGTCGGCTTCCTGATGGGGGAGCACCTCGCCTGGCGTTCCGACCCGTCCAAACGCCGGGTGATGACCATCCTCACCCTCATGTGGGCCGGTCTGTTCATCCTCCGCCTCGCGGTGCAGCTTCCGCTGTACTACGCAGGGAATATCGAGTGGCTGGGCGCGACCAAGCTTCTGATGGGTATTCCCCTCTATGCGCCCCTGCTCGTGCTCTCCTGGTTGATGGTGCGCTCGGTCTACGCTGCGACGGCCGCGCAGGAGTCCAGCGACTAAGCCCGTCAGAGCCGTGCCGGGCAAACCGGTCGGGGCGCCGTGTCGCCCGGGCGGGGGAAGCCATCGGTGCTATTGTTATCTCGACGTCAAGATAGTTTGGCGAGGGTGACAGCCCCGTTCGCCCGTGGCCCGCCCCTGCGCCGCCGACACCGGGCGGTAAGGCTACCCTTGCTGGCAGAAGCGGGCGTCACTTGGTCAGGATTGAGGATTGCGGACGGGATCCCGTCGGTTTCCACGAAGGAGAGGACATCGTGTCTGCTGTAAATAGTTTTGGAGCTCGGGACACCCTGCGCGTCGGTTCGACGGACTACGAGGTCTTTCGGCTGGACGCTGTCGAGGGGTTCGAGAAGCTGCCCTTCAGCCTCAAGGTCCTCCTGGAGAACCTGCTTCGCACCGAAGACGGTGCCAACATCACCGCTGAGCACATCCGCGCCCTCGGCTCCTGGGTGCCCACCGCCGAACCCGACACCGAGATCCAGTTCACTCCGGCCCGGGTGATCATGCAGGACTTCACCGGCGTTCCCTGCATCGTCGACCTCGCCACCATGCGTGAGGCCGTCGCCGACCTCGGCGGAGACCCCAACACGATCAACCCGCTGGCCCCGGCCGAACTGGTCATCGACCACTCCGTCATCGCCGACCTCTTCGGCAGTGACAACGCCCTCGAACGCAACGTCGAGATCGAATACGAGCGCAACGGTGAGCGGTACCAGTTCCTCCGTTGGGGCCAGACCGCCTTCGACGACTTCAAGGTCGTCCCGCCGGGAACCGGCATCGTGCACCAGGTCAACATCGAGTACCTGGCCCGCGTCACCTTCACCAGGGAAGTGGGCGGGGTGCTCCGCGCCTACCCCGACACGTGCGTCGGGACCGACTCGCACACCACCATGGTCAACGGCCTCGGCGTGCTGGGCTGGGGCGTCGGCGGCATCGAAGCCGAGGCGGCCATGCTCGGCCAGCCCGTCTCCATGCTCATCCCCAAGGTCGTCGGCTTCAAGCTCAACGGCTCCATCCCCGCCGGCGTCACCGCCACCGATGTCGTGCTCACCATCACGCAGATGCTGCGCAAGCACGGCGTCGTGGGCAAGTTCGTCGAATTCTACGGCGAGGGCGTCGCCCAGGTCCCGCTGGCCAACCGCGCCACCATCGGCAACATGAGCCCGGAGTTCGGCTCCACGGCCGCCATGTTCCCCATCGACGACGTCACCCTCGGCTACCTGCGCCTCACCGGCCGCAGCGAGGACCAGGTTGCCCTTGTGGAGGCCTACTCCAAGCTCCAGGGACTCTGGCACAACCCGGCGCAGGAGCCGGTCTTCAGCGAGTACCTGGAGCTGGACCTCGGCACCGTCGTGCCCTCCATCGCCGGCCCGAAGCGCCCGCAGGACCGGGTCGAACTCAGCAACGCCAAGAGCCAGTTCGAGATTGACCTGCAGAACTACGCCACCCACGACCTGTCCATGGTGGACGCGGCCGTCGAGGCGTCGTTCCCTGCGTCCGACCCCATCGGATTCACCGCCCAGGACGAGCAGACCGCTCACCAGATCTCCCACCAGCACGTGAGCCACGCTCCCGTCTCGGTGTCGAGCCCGGTACCGATCACCACCGCGGACGGGGCCACGTACACCCTCGACCACGGCGCCGTGGCCGTCGCGGCGATCACGAGCTGCACCAACACCTCCAACCCCTCGGTCATGCTCGCAGCGGGCCTGCTCGCCCGCAACGCCGTGCGGAAGGGCCTCACCTCCAAGCCGTGGGTCAAGACCACCCTGGCTCCCGGCTCCAAGGTCGTCACCGACTACTACGCCAAGGCCGGCCTCACGGGCGACCTCGAGGCCCTCGGCTTCTACACCGTCGGTTACGGCTGCACGGTGTGCATCGGTAACACCGGTCCGCTCATCGACGAGGTGTCCGCCGCGATCAACGAGAACGACCTCGCCGTTACGGCGGTGCTCTCCGGTAACCGCAACTTCGAGGGCCGGATCAGCCCCGACGTCAAGATGAACTACCTGGCCAGCCCGCCGCTGGTCATCGCGTATGCCCTGGCCGGGTCGATGAACTTCGACTTCGACACCGACGCCCTCGGCGTCGGCAACGACGGCACCGAGGTGTTCCTCAAGGACATCTGGCCCGACTCCGCCGAGGTTCAGGCCACGATCGACAGCTCCATCGACACCGCCATGTTCACCAAGGAATACGGCGAAGTGTTCGCCGGCGACGAGCGCTGGCGCTCCCTGCCCACGCCCGACAGCGAGGTCTTCCAGTGGGACCCCGAGTCCACCTATGTGCGCAAGCCCCCATACTTCGACGGCATGACGCTGGAGACCACCCCGGTCTCCGACATCGTCGACGCCCGCGTGCTCGCCAAGCTGGGTGACTCGGTCACCACCGACCACATCTCTCCGGCCGGCAACATCAAGGCCGACAGCCCGGCCGGCGCGTACCTGATGGAGCACGGCGTCGAACGCGGCGACTTCAACTCCTATGGATCGCGTCGCGGTAACCACGAGATCATGATCCGCGGAACCTTCGCCAACATCCGGCTGCGCAACCAGCTGCTCGACGGCGTCGAGGGCGGGTACACCCGCGACTTCACCAAGCCGGATGCTCCGCAGTCGTTCATCTACGACGCCAGCCAGAACTACCAGGCTGCCGGAACACCCCTGGTGATCTTCGGCGGCAAGGAGTACGGCTCCGGGTCTTCCCGTGACTGGGCGGCTAAGGGCACCAGCCTGCTGGGTGTCAAGGCCGTCATCACCGAGAGCTTCGAGCGCATCCACCGCTCCAACCTGATCGGAATGGGCGTTGTTCCGCTGCAGTTCCCGGCCGGCGAAAGCTGGGCGTCGCTGGGCCTGGACGGCACCGAGAGCGTCTCGATCACGGGCCTCGAGGAACTCAACGCGGGCACGACGCCCAAGACCGTGCACGTCGTCGCGACCCCCACGGCGCATTCGGCGCCGGACAAGGCCGTCGTCGAGTTCGACGCGGTCGTGCGCATCGACACCCCCGGCGAGGCCGACTACTACCGCAACGGCGGCATCCTGCAGTACGTGCTGCGTTCCCTGGTCGTCTAGGGCGACGCCTCCACGGCATGGTTTCACAGGCTTGATCGGCAACTGGCGCGTAGACTCGGCTCATCGGGGCTGCGCGCCAGTTCTCGCTCACGCGAGGGGACAGGCTCCCGACTCGTACCAATGATCTGCCCGCACATCGCCTGCACACCCGCCGGCAGGACGACCTGAAAGAGAGTACCGATGACCCTTCTGGAGACGATCAACGGTCCCCGGGACCTCGACGGTCTCACGAAGGAACAGCTCGTGGAGCTGGCCGCCGAGGTCCGCGCCTTCCTGGTCGCGGAGATCTCGAAGACCGGTGGACATCTGGGGCCCAACCTGGGTGTGGTCGAGATGACCATAGCCATCCATCGCATCTTCGACTCGCCTCGTGACGCCATCGTGTTCGACACCGGGCACCAGTCCTACGTGCACAAGATGCTGACCGGTCGGCAGGACTTCAGCCGGCTCCGCCAGACCGGCGGCCTCGCCGGCTACCCGCAGCGGTCGGAGTCCGAGCACGACATCGTGGAGAGCTCGCACGCGTCGAGTTCGCTCTCCTGGGCCGACGGTATCTCCCGGGCCTTCGAGATGACCGGGCAGAGCGACCGCAACGTCATCGCCGTCGTCGGCGACGGTTCCCTCACCGGCGGCATGACCTGGGAAGCGCTGAACAACATCAGCGACGACAACAACCGCCGGCTCATCATCGTCATCAATGATAACGGCCGCTCCTACGCGCCCACCATCGGCGGCATGGCCCGCTTCCTCAACACGGTGCGGTTGCGCGCCAGCTACAAGGCGGCGTACATCACCAGCCGCCAGGCCTTCGATCACATGGGCGCTCCGGCCCGGGCGATCTTCCGCGGCGTGCGCGGCGGCCTGCACGGCTTCCTCAGCCGGTTCTCCAACAACGAGGCCCTCTATTCCAACCTCGACATCAAGTACATCGGGCCGGTCGACGGCCACGACATGGAAGCCATGCTCGAGGCGCTCACGCAGGCCAAGGAGTACGGCGCCCCGGTGATCGTGCACACCATCACCCAGAAGGGCAAGGGCTACGACCCTGCGGTCCAGGACGTGGCCGACCAGTTCCACGCCGTCGGTGTGATCGACCCCGAGACGGGCGAGCCCACCGAATCCGCCGGCGCCCCCTCCTGGACGTCGGTCTTCGCCGATGAATTGTTGAACCTCGCCACCGACAACCCCAAGCTGGTGGCCATCACTGCCGCGATGTTGCGGCCCACCGGCCTGCACAAGATGGCCGAGCGCTTCCCCGAGCGGGTACACGACGTCGGCATCGCCGAGCAGCACGCCGTCACCAGCGCCGCCGGCCTCGCCTTCGGCGGGCTGCACCCCGTCGTGGCCCTCTACGCCACCTTCATCAACCGTGCGTTCGACCAGGTGCTGATGGACGTCGCGCTGCACCGCGCCGGCGTGACGTTCGTGCTCGACCGGGCCGGTGTGACCGGACCGGACGGACCCAGCCACCACGGCATGTGGGACCTCGCAATCCTCCAGGTCATCCCGCACATCCGCCTGGCCGCGCCGCGCGACTCCACTCGCCTGCGCGAGGAACTCGCCGAGGCCGTCGTTGTCGATGACGGCCCCACCGTGCTGCGCTTCCCCAAGGGCAGCACCGGCGTGGAGTTCGACGCGGTTGAGCGGCTCTCCGACGGTGTCGATGTACTGCTGCGGAGCGCCCAGCAGGATGTCCTCATCGTGACGGTCGGTCCCATGGCCGGCATGGGCCTCGAGGTCGCCGCCCGGTTGGCCGCGCAGGGCATCGGCGCGACTGTCGTCGACCCCCGCTGGGTGGTCCCGGTTCCGCAGAGCATCATCGGGCTCGCCGCCTCGCACCGCATCGTGGTCAGCATCGAGGACGGCGTCCGCGTCGGCGGCATCGGAACCCGCATCCGCCAGGACCTCCGCGAGGCCGGCGTGGACACCGCCGTGACCGAGCTGGGCCTGCCCGACGAGTTCCTCGACCACGGCACCCGCGCCGAGATACTCGAGCGAGTCGGACTGACCCCGCAGCACATCGCCCGCGACGTCGTGGCGATGGTTCTCGGCAGCAAGCTGCCGCACGCCCGAGCCCTCCCGGCGGATACCGATCGCACGGACGCGGATTCAGTTTCGGGCTCAGACACCGGCTCCGTTCCCGTGCGGCGGGCCCCCCGCGACTAGTACCACCCACGCAGAACTGGTCCCGAAACGGACAAATGCGGCCGGTACGCGGTATTTGTCAACCTGTTTGAGACAGGTTGGGTTTGGGTTTTTGGCGGGGGTCGTTGATGCATACCCGGCCCGGTAGGGCCGGGGGCTTGGGGTGTTGGGCGTAGCGTTCTGGATGCGTTCGGAATGCGGTGTTGAGGACTTGGCTTCTGCGGCGGGTCACTCGGTCGGTGCGGCCGTAGTGAACGTCGTTGGGGGTGTTCCAGGCGATGCCGGAGTGGCGGTGGTTCTGGTTGTATTCGTGGAAGAACCAGTCGAAGTAGGCGCGGGCGTCATCGGTCGTGTCGAAGATCTCAGGGAACGCGAGATCGTATTTCGCGGTCTTGAATAACGCTTCGCTGTAGGGGTTGTCGTTGGAGACTTTGGGCCGGGAGAAGGACTTATCGACGCCGAGTTTCTCCAGCAGTAAGGACACCGGTGTGCTCACCATCGCAGCACCGTTATCCGAGTGCAGAGAGTTCGGCGCGACGCCGTGGTTCGCGGTGACCGCTTCTTGGATCAGTTCTTCGGCGAGGTCACCATCCTCGTAGGCCTCCAGCCGCCAGCCCACGACGCGACGGGAGTAGATGTCCATGATCACGTAGAGGTGGAAGTAGCGGCCCCGGATCGTGGTCTTGAGCTTGGTGATGTCCCAGGACCACACCTGTGACGGGGCGGTCGCGACCAGCTCGGGGATCTTCTTCGGCGACCCCTCAGCCTGCCGGCGGCGCTCGTGGACCTGCCCGGCCGCGCGGGCGACGCGGTACCAGGAAGACTTCGACGCCAGGTAAACACCCGCATCCCAGGCCCGGTAAAAGGCTTGGCAGATCGAGAAGCCCTCATACTCAGGGGTGTTGATCAGCGCCAGGATCTGCGCGCTCTCCGCAGTGGAGAGCGTGGCCGGCTGGTGCCGGTCCTTCTGCGGGATCGGCGCGGCCAGGCGGGCGCGGGGGCTGCGGTGCCGATAGAACGATGCCCGCGAGTAGCCGACCAACGCGCAGGCCCGCACCACCGGCATCCCCACCGCAGTCAGGTCGACGACTGTTTCGAACGCTACTCGGTGGGTTTCGGCTTCCGAAACGCGGCCGGGATCGCTGGCTCGTCCGGCAGCGGCGGGGTGCGGATTTGTGAGCTCTTGGCCAGCGCGGACAAGAGCTCTGAGGCTTTTCCCAACACTTCCACCGCGCTCTCGGACTGCTCCAACTGGGCTTTGAGGATCGCGTTTTCCTTCTGCAATCGCAGAAATTCGATCCGTTCCTGTTTCGTCAACACGTACTTAGTCTGCCGCTGTTCCGTCTCGACCAGCAGGCCCTGCCGCTTCTCCTGACTCCACCGCGACAGCGACCTAACGTCGATGCCGACTCGGCGACAGAACGCGGACTTCGCGCCGATCTCCGCGCCCGTCGACGCGTACTGCTCCCACTGCGCAAGAATCGCGAGGCGCTCAGCAGACGTGAAATGATGCTTCCGAGTAAGCCGGGTTTGGACTTCTGACATTTCCATTTGGATGTCCTCTTCCCCGCCCTCAGCCGGCCCGTGATGAAACGATGATTTGTCTCACCACAGGCTGACACTCAGGGTGTACCGGCCGCATTTGTCCGTTCGGGAAACAGTTGAGGTGGTCGCCTAGCTGAGGACGGCCGTGGCGGCGCTCACGCCACGGATCATCGGGGTGTGGAAGGTTCCGCCGAAGACTCGCTCACTCGCGCCCACCCGGTCGAGGTAGGGCGTGATGCCGCCCATCTGGAACGGCCAGCCCGCACCGAGGAGCATGCACAGGTCGATGTCCTCCGGGGCGTGCACCACGTCGTCGTCGAGCATCCGCTTGATCTCGTCGGCCAGGCCGTCCTCGACCCGCCGCAGGATCTGTTCTGCGGTCATCGGCGTCGTTCCGCCCGCCACGATCCTCTGGGCGCCCTTATTGAACCCGGTCACCTGGCCCTTGGTGTTACGGTCCAGGATCGTGCCGTGCTCCGCGAGGCGGTGCAGGTTGGTGCTTTCGAAGAACCGGTCGGGGAAGGCCGCGTGGTGGGTGTCAAGCACATGGGCGCCCACCTTGAGCCCCACCAGCTCGAGAAGCTCGAAGGGTGTCATCGGCAGGCCGAAGGGCGACAGGGCGCCGTTGACGACATCGAAGGGGGTACCGGTGTCCACGGCGTGCATGGCCTCACCGAGAAGCTTGGCCAGCACCCGGTTGACCACGAACCCGGGGGTGTCCCTGGTGATGACGGCGTTCTTCCGCAGCTTGGCCGCGATGACCATCGCGGTGGCGAGAGTGACCTCGTCGGTCGCGGGCGTGTTGACGACCTCGATCAACGGCATCACCGCGACAGGGTTGAAGAAGTGGAACCCGACGAGCCGTTCCGGATGTTCAAGCTTGGCCCCGATCTGCTCAACCGAGAGGGAGGAGGTGTTCGTGGCCAGGATGGCGGTGGGGGAGATGTGCTTCTCGATCTCGGCGAACACCTCCTGCTTGACGCCGAGTTCTTCGAACACGGCCTCGATGACCCAGTCCGCGTCGGCGAAGTCGGCCTTGTCGGTGGTGCCCGTCACGAGGGCACGCAACCGGTTGGCCTCGTCGGAACTGATCCGGCCCTTGTCCAGCAGTGTCTTGATCTCGCCGTGGATGTAGGCCACGCCCTTGTCGACCCTGGCCTGGTCGAGGTCGGTGATCACGACGGGAACACGCAGCCGACGCACGAAGAGCAGGGCGAACTGGCTGGCCATAAGTCCGGCGCCGATCACGCCGACCTTGCCGACCGGCCGAGCGAGCGCCTTGTCCGGAGCCCCCGCAGGGCGCTTGGCGCGCTTCTGCACCAGGTTGAACGCGTAGATGCTGGCCGGCAGCTGGTCGCCCGAGATCAGGTCGGCGAGCACGTCGTCCTCCCGCGCGAAGGCCTCGGCCTTGCTCCCGCTCTTGGCGGCCTTGAGTAAGTCGAGGGCTGCGTAGGGGGATGCGGCCACCTCTCCGATGCGGGAGGTCAGCATCTTGCGGGCGATGCCGATGGCGGCATCCCACTTGACCAGGCGCTCGATCTTGCCGGGCACATGCGGGCGCGAAACGGCCGTGGTACCTGCGATGACACCGTCGGCCCACGCGATCGACTCCTCCAGGAAGGTGACCGAGCGGAACATCACGTCGGCGATTCCCAGCTCAAGGGCGTCGGCGCCCGTGAGGGTGCGGTTGTTCTTGAGTGGGTTCTCGATGATCACCTTGAGGGCGTTCTCGATGCCGACGAGGTTGGGTAGCAGGTAGGAGCCGCCCCAGCCCGGAATCAGCCCGAGGAAGACCTCAGGCAGGGCGATGGCTGGCGCCGTCGCGTCCACCGAGCGGTAGTCGGCGTTCAGGGCGATCTCCAGTCCGCCGCCGAGCGCGAGTCCGTTGATGAAGACGAACGACGGCACACCGAGGGTGCTGAGCTTGCCGAGCGCGTGGTGGCCGAGTTGGGCGAGTAGCTTGCCGACCTCCCGGGAGGGGATCTCACCCACCTTGCTCAGGTCGGCGCCAGCGGCAAGGATGAACGGCTTACCGGTGACGGCCACTCCGTGGATCTCCCCACGGGCCGCCCGTCCGGCCAGCTCGTCCAGGGTCGCGGCGAATTCCAGCAGGGTGATGGGCCCCAGCGTATTGGGGCGGGTGTGGTCGCGCCCGTTGTCCAGGGTGAGCAGGGCGAGCGTGCGGCCGCCGGAGAGCGGCACGTCGCGCACCAGGGAGCGGGTGACGACTTCGTCGGCGGAGATCGCGACGAGCGGGCTGAAGTCTACGCCGGCGTGGTCGGTGGACATGGCGGAGGAGGTGTCGGTCATCGCTTGGCTGCCTTCTTGTTGAAGTGCGGGTTTTCCCAGATCACTGTGCCGCCTTGGCCTAGCCCGATGCACATGGCGGTGACGCCGTAACGCACCTCGGGGTGCTCGGCGAACTGGCTGGCGAGCTGGTTCATCAGGCGCACACCCGATGAGGCCAGCGGATGGCCGATGGCGATGGCGCCGCCATACTCGTTCACCCGGGGATCGTCGTCGTCGATGCCGAAGTGGTCGAGGAAGGAGATGACCTGCACAGCGAAGGCCTCGTTGAGTTCGAACAGGCCGATATCGGTGATGGACAGGCCGGCCTTGCGCAGGGCCTTCTCGGTGGAGGGGACCGGTCCAAGTCCCATGACCTCGGGCTCGACACCGGCGAAGGCGAAGCTCACCATCTTCATCTTCACGCTGAGGCCGAGTTCCTTGGCGGTGGCTCCGCTGGCCAGCAGACACGCGGTGGCGCCGTCATTGAGTCCGGAGGCGTTGCCCGCTGTGATACGCCCGTGCGGGCGGAACGGCGTCTTCAGGCCCGCCAGACCCTCGAGGGTGGTCTCCGGTCGGGGAGCTTCGTCGCGGGTCGCCAGGCCCCAGCCGGAGTCGCTTCGGGTGGCTACCGACACCAGGTCCGGCTGGATCTTGCCGGCAGCGTAGGCGGCGGCGACCTTCTGCTGGCTACGCAGCGCGTACCGGTCGGAGCGGTCCTTGGTGTATTCGGGGAACCTGTCGTGGATCCGCTCGGCCGTGGCGCCCATGTTCAGGGCGTCTTCGCTCACCAGCCGTTCGCTGAGGAACCGCGGATTGGGGTCGACACCGGCCCCCATCGGGTGCCGGCCCATGTGCTCGACACCGCCGGCGATGGCCAGGTCGTAAGCGCCGAAGCCGATCGCCGAGCCCATCGTGGTGACCGACGTCATCGCACCGGCGCACATACGGTCGATGGCGAATCCGGGCACCGAGACCGGCAGGCCCGCCAACAGAGCGGCGGTTCGGCCCAGCGTGAGTCCCTGGTCGCCGGCCTGCGTCGTCGCGGCTATCGCGACATCGTCGATCCGTTCACCCGGCACGTTCGGATTGCGTTCCATCAGCCCGGTGATCGCCTTGACGACCAGGTCGTCGGCGCGGGTATTCCAGTACATACCCTTCTCGCCGGCCCGACCGAACGGGGTGCGAACCCCGTCCACGAAGACGACATCAGTTCTCTCGGCCACTTTGCCTCCATCACTCAAAACAGGTATCGCACGATCCTAGGGTGAGGGATTAACCGCTGTGAATCCTTTGACTGTTCCTACGAATCCGCGTCCGAGGGCACGGCGCTCGTTTGGTGGACTTCCACAAAGGCATCGGCGATTAGTTGTGCGGTGGCCTCAATCTGCCAGGCTCGTGCACCGAGCAGCGCGAGAGTGTCACCCACCGTCGCCGCATCGGCGGGTTCCGGCGGCTGCCAGGCCACGCGGCGCAGGTGATCCGGGGTGAGCAGGTTCTCGAGCGGAACCATCCGCTCCTCGGACACGGCCACGAGCGCGGCCCTGGCCGCCTTGAGGCGGAGGTCGGCGTCTGGGTTACGGTCGGCCCACGCACGCGGCGGCGGCAGGGCATCGCTGTTCGGTTTGGCCGACGGCAGGTCGCCGCTGGCGAGGCCGGTCTGAATCGCCGTCCACCAGCGGTCGAGTTCAGTTCGGCTGGCACGGCCGTTGAATTCGCGCAGGTCCGCCAACGCGTTCCGTGAGGTCGGCAGGATGCGCGCCGCGGCCACCAGGGACGCATCGGGAACCAGCCGCCCAGGCGAGACGTCGAGTTCCTGGGCGAGGGCGTCCCGGGCTACCCACAGTTCACGGGCCACGGCCAGGTTGCGCTGGCCCCGAACGGCGTGCAGGCCGGACAAGCGGCGCCACGGTTCGGCACGCGCCGGCTTGGCCTCACGGGCCAGCACTGCGGCGAACTCTTCGTCGGCGATGGCGGTCTTGTCCGACTCGACGAGCAGTTCGGCCATCCGCTCACGCAGGTCAGGCAGCAGCTCGACGTCGAGGGCCGCGTAGACCAGCCAGCTCTCCGGCAGCGGCCGGGTCGACCAGTTGGCGGCGGAGTGTTCCTTCGCCAGGTGGATGCCGAGGAGTTCTTCGACGACGGTGCCCAGTCCAACGCGGGGTAGGCCGAGCAGCCGCGCCGCGAGTTCGGTGTCGAAGATGCGCACCGGGTCGAGTCCGACCTCACGGAGGCAGGCCAGATCCTGGCTGGCGGCGTGCAGGATCCACTCCTCGTCGGCCAGGGCATCGTTGAGTTCGCTGAAGTCGCCGATGGGCGGGGGATCGAAGAGGAAGGTGCCCGCACCGCGGCGGTAGATCTGGATGAGGTAGGCCCGTTGTGAGTAGGTGAACCCTGACGCACGTTCGGCGTCGATGCCGATCGGACCGGTACCGGCCAGCAACTCATCGATCGCCGCGAGGTAGGCCGCGCGGGTATCGATGACGCTGTGGTCACCCACGAGCGGCACGGCGGGCCGAGAGATCGGCGACCGCCATGGTGGGGGCGCCGGCGGGGCTTCCAGCTATGCTCAGCCCAACGGAGTCCAGCCCGTCGGAGCCCGCAGCAGCCGAACTCAGCCCGACGGGCTTGAGCCCGACGGCCTTCAGCCCGACAGTGCCAAGTCCCTCGGTGTTGATTCCCACGGCGTTGCTGTCAACGGCATGCATTCCCACGGCGTTCATTCGCACGGTCTCCCTGCCGGCACCGGGAGTGCCGAGCGGATCGGGGCCGGCGGTATCGACACCGACCGTTTCCATGCCTCCGGAATCGGGCCCGGTGGCGGTCACTCCCAGCGTAGGGAGTCCGGAGCCGCTTCGCCGCATCGACGTGACGGACGGACCAATGGAATCGAGGGGGCCGACGCTGATTCCGCCGGTGCCGGACGCCTCGTCATGGCGGGCATCGTGCGGTTCCGTCACGGCATGGTGGGAATCAGTCTGGTGTGCTCCAGGCTGGTGCGTTCCTGTTTGGTGCGTTCCAGCTTCGTGTGCTCCGGCCGCGTGTGTGCCGCCGTGGTGCGACCCCGCCGGGTGGTTGCGACGGGGAAGCGTGGGCACGTCGGTGGTCGGCGGCAGGCCGGCCAGCATGCAGAGCAGTTCCCCCAGCCCTCGACATGCGCGCCGAGGTCGTTGTCGAGAGGACTCCAGGATGCCCGGAGCTCGATCTGGGCGCCGTCTCCCTGGTGCGCCAGCTCGCCGAATCCGGAGGAGAGGATCTTGGTGGCCGTTCCGGACGCGGCGGTGTACCGAGCGCCGCGGGCGTCCAGAGCGTCGACGAGCCAGGCCCAGGCCACCTCGGCGAGGAACGGATCGACCCCGATGTCGGTCTCCAGGGGAGCCTGGGCGAAACAGACCACCCGGAACGGTCCTCCCCAGCTCTCGGGCTCGTCGGGGTCGTAGAGCAGGATGAACCGTCCGGTGCCGAAGTCGGAATCGCTTCCGTGCCGCACCGGAGTCACGTCGGCGGAGAGCGCGACGGAGTAGGGTGCGAGGTTTCCGGGAGCAGATATCTCGGTGACGATGAGCTCGGCCCGCGGGGTGGCGTGACGGATAGCGTCGAGCGCCGCGGCAAATTGCGCGGGGCGCTGGGGCTGATCCTCTGAATCGGGCACGTCTGCAGACTAGAGTTTTTTCCGTGCGCTGGTGCGAGGCACGCCGAACAACCGGAGGTCAGGCATGACGGGACGCCAGCCGGGACACCCCCGAGCACGCCGCAGCAGCAGAGGGAGCGGCGCGCCGGGCAACGGCAGGACGGGACGCGGGTCCTCTGGGCCGCGTCCGACGAGCGGTCTTGCCTCCGCCGCACTGGTGGTTGCCGGGGGAGCCGTGGCTGTCGCTGCGGCCGGCAGCCTCACCGTGGCGGTGCTGGCCGGTGTGATGGCGCGGCGTGTGGTGACGCCGTCCTCCAAGCGCGCCGACGACACCGGGTGTTCGACGTCGACCTGGCGGCGGGCACCATCACGCTGGAGGCCACGGCCGACGCCGTGTTGCCCGGTGACTACAGCTTCTGGTTCGCGGCCGACTCGGGCCACGCCAGGCTCGGCCGGATCGTGTCCAGGACGCCCAGCACCGTCACGCGGCGCATCCTGAACGTGGATTTCGGCGACCTCGCCACCGTGCGGTCCGGCCGCTTGGGCGGATACTCCTTCCTCGGCCCGTGGGACCTCGGGCTGGACTTCACGAACGTCTCCGTAGCCACCGACAGGGGCGACGCCCCCGCCTGGCTCATCCCTGCCGCGGAGCCGTCAGGGCGCTGGGTGATTCAGGTGCACGGGCGAGGCGTGCGGCGGCAGGAGACCCTGCGTGCCGTTCCGGTCTTCCACGCGGCGGGCTACACCGCCCTGCTCGTGTCGTACCGCAACGACGGCGACGCGCCGGCCAGCGCCGATGGGCGGTTCGGCCTGGGCGACACGGAGTGGCGCGACGTCGAGGCGGCCATCGCCTTCGCCGCCGGGAACGGGGCCACCCAGATCGTCTTGATGGGGTGGTCGATGGGCGGTGCGATCGTGCTGCAGGCGGCCACCAGAGCGGTGCACGACGGCCGGCTCACCGGTATCGTGCTCGATTCCCCGGTGATCGACTGGGCGGACGTCGTGGCCTACCAGGCACAGCTCCTGCACCTGCCGCAGGTTGTGGTCAGGGGAGCCCTCGTGGTGATGGGCCACCGGTGGGGCCGCGCCGTGACCGGGTTGCACTTCCCGATCGATTTTCCCCGGCTGGACTTCGTCTCCCGGGCGGCGGACCTGAACCTGCCGATCCTCATCCTGCACAGCGACGACGACGGATACGTCCCATCCGCCCCGTCACGGTCCCTGGCGGCGAGGCGTCCGGACATCGTGACGCTCGTGCCCTTCTCGGTCGCCAGGCACACCAAGCTCTGGAACTACGACCCCTCGGCCTGGAACACGGCCATCCTGGGATGGCTGACCCGCCTCGGAGCGGAGCATCCGGCTGTCGAGGCCACCCACGAGAGCTGAACGGGCCGAGTCAGGCCCGCTCAGGCCCGCTCGGCCACACGCTCCCGCAGCTGCCGTTTCGTGCGGCCGAGCATGGCTGTCATGCCGCGCAGGCGCAGCGGCGACACCGCCTGGGTGAGGCCGATCGACTGCGGGTAGTCCTCGGGGACGGCCAGAACCTCGGCGACGCTCAGACCGTCGAGGCCCTGCGCCAGGATCGACGCGAATCCGCGCGTCGTGGGCGACTCGGCCGGCGCGGTGGCATACAGGTGCACAGCACCGGCCTCGTCCACCTCCACGAAGATGAAGACGGGGGACTGGCATTCCACGACCCGTTCGAAGAGATCGGGGTGGTCCCGGTATCGTTCGGGAAGCTCCGGAAGCGAATTGGAGAATTCGAGCAAGAGGAGCAGCCGGTCGCCCTGTTCGAGCGCCAGGAAGTCTTCGCGGATCTCGGCCAAGGGCTCGGGAAGGTCGGTGGTGGTCATCACATCAATTCTGCCATGTCGGTGGGAGCCGACCGGGAGGTCATCGCGGAGTGGGGACTGAGCCCGGGTCGGTGCCCTGCACGATGGGCACCCGCACGGCACTACCCCACTCGGTCCAGGAGCCGTCGTAGTTGCGCACATCCTTCAGACCGAGGAGGTGGGTGAGCACGAACCAGGTATGGCTGGATCGCTCGCCGATGCGGCAGTACGCGATGACCGGCTCCGCGCCGGTGAGTCCGGCTTCGTCGCGGTAGATGGCATCGAGTTCGCCGCGCGGCCGGAACGTGGCGTCGTCCGACGCCGCCCGTGCCCAGGGCACCGAGACCGCCGAGGGGATGTGGCCGGCCCGCAGGGACCCCTCCTCGGGGTAGGCCGGGGCCGTGGTGCGTAAACCGCTGTATTCCTCCGGCGAGCGCACATCCACCAACGGACGCCCGAAGTGCGCGAGCACATCCTCCTTAAAGGCCCGGATGGGGGCGTCGACCCGGTCCACCACGGGGTAGTCGACGGGAAAGGCGGATTCCCGGTCCGTCGTCACCTCGCGGTCTTCGGCGAGCCATTTCTGTCGGCCGCCGTCGAGCAGGCGAACGTCCTCATGGCCGAAAAGGGTGAACACCCAAAGCGCGTAGGCGGCCCACCAGTTGCTCTTGTCGCCGTAGATCACCACGGTGCTGTCTCGGCTGATGCCCTTCCGGCCGAGCAACGCGGCGAAGGCCGTGCCGTCGATGTAGTCGCGTTCCACGGGGTCGTTGAGGTCGGTGTGCCAGTCGATCTTGACCGCTGTGGGGATGTGGCCGCTCTCGTAGAGGATCACGTCCTCGTCCGACTCCACGACGACCAGGCCAGGGGTGCCCAGATGCGCCTGAAGCCACTCGGTGGACACCAGACGTTCCGGATGCGCGTAGTCGGCGAACGCGGGCGTGGGGTCGGTCGGGACGGTCATGATTTCCTCCTGGTGGTCGGGCAGTGCTCGGCTGGTGATCCGCACCGCGCCGGTCGCGGCGCCACGCCTGCTTGAGTGCATTTAGGCTGGTGGACATCCCGCGACCCGAATCTACCGGCGTGACCCGGCTTGCGCCGGTTCCGGCGCCGATAGACGCGCGCGAGGTGCATGTCCCCGAGGTTTGCAAGGACGAAGACCCCACCGTTATTCCGCCAGGATGCCGGTTGCACAGACAGGAACCGGATGCCAGACATGGTCGACCAGAGCCCGAAGAGCCCCGTGCGGTTGATCGAGCGGTCGCCGTCGATCACGGGCGCAGAGATCGTCGCCGAGCTGGTGCCGCCGCCACAGTTCGAGCACGCCTCCTTCGAGTCCTACCGCCCGGACCTGGACTATCCTTCCCAGCTGGCAGCCGTTGAACGGTTGAACTCTTTCGCCGCCTGGCGTGCGCGCCCGGGCGGGTTCTTCTCACGCTCCCGCCGGACCAAGGCCGAGCTTCCCGGCGTCTACCTCGACGGCGGCTTCGGCGTGGGCAAGACACACCTCCTCGCGGCGCTCTGGCACGGGGCACCTGGCCCCAAGTACTTCGGCACGTTCATCGAGTACACCGCGCTGGTCGGGGCGTTGGGCTACGCCGACACCGTGGTTCAACTCACCGGGGCCAAGCTCATCTGCATCGACGAGTTCGAGCTCGACGACCCGGGCGACACCATGCTGATGACCCGGTTGCTCGGTGAGCTCATCGCCTCTGGAACCCGTGTCGCGGCCACCTCGAACACACCGCCGAACTCGCTGGGGGAGGGTCGCTTCGCAGCCGCGGACTTCCTGCGTGAGATCCAGGCGATGTCGGCCAACTTCGAAACCGTGCGCATCGACGGGCTCGACTACCGCCGCCGTGACGCGTCTGGGCATGCGCAGACGGTGCTTCCGGAGGAACTCGACCGGATGAGCACGGCCCTGGCCGCTCGCGGCAACCGGGTGTCCGTCGATGATTTCGGCACCCTGATGAGACACCTCAGCACCGTGCATCCGTCGAAGTACATCAAAATGATCGCCGAACTCGACGTGATCGCGCTGCGAAACGTCTACCTGCTGACCGACCAGACGGATGCCCTGCGGCTCGTCGCGTTCATCGACCGCGTCTACGACGCCGAGATTCCGATCATCGCCAGCGGAGTTGCCCTGCACGACGTGTTCGACGCCGAGATGATGCAGGGCGGCTATCGCAAGAAGTATCAGCGGTCGCAATCGCGCATGGTGGCGTTGACCACGGGCGAGTTGCCACCGCACGCCGACTGACCGCACGCCGACTGACCGCATGCAGGTTCGTACGAACGGGCGAGGCGTCACGCCCGCCCGCGTTCTGCAGGAAGGTTCGCGGCCGCTGGAAACACGTTCTTAACGTTGCGGGCGGTTGCGTAACCTGCCTGAAACACGACGGTGCGGCTCGTGAAACGTCCTGGTCGGAGACTAAGTGGCGTACCCGGGACAGATACAGCACCCAGCACGCTCGTCATGAGGCTTCCCGGTACACCCAGCTAACTCGAGAGGTGTGAGGACAATCTATGGATACGGGAAGCATTGCATGGGGGTTGACGGCAACCGCACTTGTGCTGTTCATGACTCCGGGAGTCGCGTTCTTCTACGGCGGACTGGTCAAGGCCAAGAGCGTCGTCAGCATGATGATGATGAGCTTCGGAGCCCTCGGGCTCATCAGCGTTCTGTGGATCCTCTACGGATACAACATGAGCGCTGTGGACGGACCCTCGCAGTTCGCGGGTAACCCCTTCTCGGACTTCGGACTGGGAGCCCTCGCCACCGGCGAGACCGGAAACACCGATCTCCTCGGCGCCACCTACGGCGCCACCTTCGCGATCATCACCGTCGCACTGATCTCCGGGGCCGTCGCTGACCGTGCCAAGTTCGGCTCCTGGATGATCTTCGCCGGTATCTGGGCCACCCTGGTCTACTTCCCCGTCGCCGCCTGGGTCTGGGGCGGTGGCTGGATCATGAGTCTCGGCGAGACCCTCGGCCTGCCGGGAGTCATCGACTACGCCGGCGGTACCGCTGTGCACATCAACGCCGGTGCTGCCGCGCTGGCTCTCGCACTCGTTCTGGGCAAGCGCATCGGCTTCCAGAAGGGAATCACCAAGCCGCACAACGTGCCGCTGGTCCTCCTCGGCGCAGCCATCCTCTGGTTCGGCTGGTTCGGTTTCAACGCCGGAGCCGAATGGCTCAACGGCCTCGCCAACGTCGGCCTCATCGTGGTCAACACCCTCGGCGCTACCGCTGCGGCCATCCTCGGCTGGATGATCGTGGAAAAGATCAAGGACGGCAAGGCCACGTCGGTCGGCGCAGCATCCGGTGCCGTCGCCGGTCTCGTGGCGATCACCCCCGCCTGCGCCAACCTCGAACCCGGCTGGGCCCTGCTGCTCGGCGTCGTCGCTGGTGCCGTGTGCGCCATGGCCATCGAGATGAAGTTCAAGTTCGGCTTCGACGATTCCCTCGACGTTGTGGGCATCCACCTCGTCGGTGGCATCATCGGCACCCTGTACCTCGGCTTCTTCGCCATCGGCACCGGCCTCTTCGTCGGTGGCGACCTGGGCCAGCTCGCCGTGCAGGCCATCGCAGCCTTCGCCGTGCTGATCTACTCGTTCGTCATCGCCTACGTGCTGGGTTTCGCCATCGAGAAGACCCTCGGCTTCCGCATCAAGAACGAAGACGAAGTTGCCGGCATCGACACCGTCGTGCACGGTGAAGAGGGTTACGCGCTGGACCGCGTCTAATCTGACTGCGGCCGACCAGGCCGTCAGGCTCACGCCGACCGGGGCGGTGAGGAAGTGTACGGGTGCGTCACGCACCCGACACCTTCTCACCGCCCTTCGTCGTTGCGCCGGGGAGGACAAAAAGCGCCCGCGGGTCGTGCCCCTTGACCGTGGGCTCGGGCCGCGGCATCATCACCTCACTGGCGGTGACCCGAACACCGCGAGAAGCTCCGTCAAGGTCCCGGGAATCCGGGACCTTGACGGTGCCGGTGAATTCCCCGCGCCTCCCCGCACAGTCGAAGCGCCGCAGTCGGCGCCCAGGATCGAGACTCCGGCACCACCTACTTCCAGGACGCAAATCGAGGACACTTCCCGATGGATCCCGCACCCACTCCGTTACCCCCTGAGCCGTGGGGGCCTCCGGGGGTCGCCTCCGAGCCGGAGTGGTACCTGCACCGGTCGCGTCTGGACGACCTCATCGTTCGGCTCCAAGGCACGGATGCCCGGGTCCTCCAACTGTGGGATGCCGCCGGATCGGGCAAGACCACCCTGCTGGCCGGGTGGGCACGCCGACTGGCCGCCGAGGGCGCCGACGTGCGCTGGATGACCGGAACGGATCTTGTCACGGCTCGGGACCCGGATGCTGTGTGGCGGCTACTCGCTCCCACCCTGGCCCTCCAGGCGTTCCGGGGCGCGCCTTCCGACGTCCCTCGCACGGACACGGCGCTACGCTACGTGTTCATAGATGATGTCGACCTTCCCACCGGACCCGACGAAAGCGGACCGTCGATCCCGGACGGGTGGTGGCCGATGATCTCGCTGGCGCCACCTGATCTCCGCATCATCGTGGCGGGCCGTCGCCGCCCCGGCACGGGCACGGCACCGCTGCTGGCCGCCGGAGTGCTGCTCGACTGCCCGGGGGAGATACTCGCGTTCACCCTCGAGGAGACTCTCGACCTGGCCGCCCAACGGCATCTGCGCCTGTCGACGGAGCACGCCGTCGCACTGTGGCGCAACACCGGAGGGTGGGCGACGGCGCTCACCTTCGCCCTCGCCGGACAGGGACAGGACCGCGAACACCCGGACCCGAGCCCGGCCGGCGACTCTGGGATCACCGCCACCGGGATCACCGACACTGGAGTCGGCCTGCCCGGGTTCTCCCTCACCGACATCGATGGGGCCACTCCCGCCGTCACCGACTACGTGGCCGCCGAAGTGCTCGACGGCCTGGACGACGACCAACGGGACATCCTCATGCGGTCGGCCGTATCCTTTCTGGTGCCCCTGGAGTTGGCGGTCCGGGTCACCGCCCGAAGCGATGCCGGCGAGGTCCTCGAGCGGGTGTCCCGGAGCAACGGGATGCTGGTGCGGGTGCCCGACGTGTCGCACGCGAGCGCTGCTGTCAGGAGCGGCGCTGTCACCAGCGGCACGGGCTCGGTCGATTCGAGCGCCGAGACACGCGTCGCGGCAGGGGAGGCCTACCGGTTCCATCCGATCTTGTTGAGCTACCTGCAGGCGGCGGCCCGCGGGCACGACGCCGATGCGACCACGGATCGGCATGTCCTGGCCTGCCACTGGTTCTCCGAACGATCCGATGGTGCGGCGGCGCTGCACCAGGCGTTGCACACACGGGACACCGCCCTCGTGGGGGAGACGCTCGATCGGTTCGGCCTGGCGCTCGTTCTCACCGGCGACACCGACCTGGTGGGGCGGGCACTCCGGCGCCTCGACACCCCGGTCCCGTCCACGGCGGCGTTGGCCCTGCGGGTTCTGCTGGACGCACCGGCGTTCGCCGCCAGGCGGCGTGCGCACCAGCTCCTCGCCGCCGCGGGCGATACAGCCGGCTGGTCTGGGTTCAGCCCGCAGCGTCGTCACGCGCTGTGGCCGGCCGTGATCGAGATCCTGCATGCCCTCCTCGCGGTCGAGCCCGCGGACGTGGTCAAACGGTTGCATGCCCTGCAGGGTCATCGAGTGGGCGAGGCGGCCCGGCTCGACCTCGCAATCGACCTCCTCACCGGGATGGCCGAGGGACGTTGCCTCGACAGGCTCGGCCTGCCCGGGCCGGCGGAGGACATCCTGCGGGACGTCGCCGAGTCGGCCCGCATGGCCGGCTACAGCTGGCTGTTCCTGGTCGCGAGCGACCTGGCGGCCACGGCGGTGGCCCACGCCGGCAGATGGTTGCAGGTGGCGATGTTGGAGAGCCAGATGGCGGAGTCCCCGGCCCCGCCCTCCGCGGCCGACCAGGTCGGCAGCCGGGCGGTTCTGTACACGATGATCCGCCGGTACGAACGCTGCCAACCGCTCGACGTCGATGTCGTGGAGAGGTTGAGCTCGCATCCGCACCTCGCCTACGACGCCGGCGTGACCGTGCCCGCCCAGGTACTCCTTCTGCTGAACGGTTTCGACACCGACCCGCACTCGCGTCGCACCATGGACGCGTTGATGCTGCTGATGCGTGAAGTCGGAGCAGACCACCCCCGGTCACTCAGCCTCTGCTGTGTGCCTCTCCTCGAGGTGAGCGGCGCGCTTGACGGCCGACCGGAGACACAGGCCGTGGTGCGATTGGTGGAATCGGTCCTGGGGGAGGAGTCCCTCGAGGCGCTCCTGCTTCGTTTCCTGTCGGTTCCGCCCACCCGGGCAGGGCATCCGGCCGAGGAACGCCTGCGCGAGGCCGCGCTCGACGAACGAACCGCTCGTCGCGGGTCGACCATGGTCAGTGCGTGGATTGCCCTCTCCCACGTGGCAGAGCTCTCCGGGCGCCACGTCGAGTCGGATGCGCGGCTGCTTCGAGCTCTGCGCCTGGCCAGCCAATTCGGCACCGAGCGGGCGTTCCTCGCCGTGGGCGGCCAGGGCGCGGCCCTCATCCGAAGCCGCCTCGGCCGGCTCGGTGATCTCGACGAATTCGCCCGGCACACCCTGCGCTGCGCTGCGCGCGTGCGGCCCAACGCTCGCGGGCACGGTGCAGACGCCGGCAGGAGCAGCCCGAAGCTGACCCAGCGGGAACGGGAGGTGCTGCGGGAACTGCCTGTGCACCAGTCGGTGGCTGACATCGCCCGCAAGCGCAACGTCAGTCCGAACACCGTCAAGACCCATCTGCGCAACATTTACTAGAAGCTCGAGGCGGCGAACCGGGCCGATGCTGTGGCGATCGCCCAGGAGCGCGGCTTGCTCTGAGCTAGATTCACCCGGATCGGGTGACTCGACTCCGTGCGCCCGCGGCGACACTGCAGCGAGGCGACACTGCAGCCACACGACGAAGGGTTCTGTCATGGAGGAATATGCGTACGGACCGGTGGAGCTCCTCCTCATCTCGTTTGACGGAGACCGACCGGGGCCGGCCCTGCGGCAGGCGCTGCTCGATCTCATCGAGGAGCGCACCGTCACCCTGCTGGACCTGATCTTCGTCAACCGCACCGTGGACGGCGAGGTGCTGATCGTCGAGATTGACGACCTGCCGGAGAAGACGCAGCTTCCGGACCTCGACCTCGGTGAGCTGGGCCTGGCCGGTATCGACGACGTGGAGGAACTCGCCATGCAGCTGGAGCCGGGTACCTCGGCCGCTGTGCTCGTTGTCGAACTGACCTGGGCCCGGCATTTCGCCTCGGTCCTGGCCGCCTCCGGGGCGCGGTCCTGCATCAGGAGCGCATCCCCGCCGCCGTGGTGAACGCCGTTCTGGAGGCCGCGCGCTAACCCGCGAACCGGCACACGCCCCCACGCCACCCCACCAAACCCCACCCCCTACCGAAACCCACTGAGGAGTCGAACATGTCACCACGTCGAATGGGCCGCCCGGGCCTGATCGGAATGGCCGCGCGCACCGCCGTTGTCGCCGGCACGGCCACCGCCGTCAGCGGCAATGTGTCCCGCAGGCAACAGGCCAGGGCGCAGGACGCTCAGGCCCAGGCCGACGCGCAGGCTCAAGAGGACCAGTACGCCGCCCAACAGCAGGCGGCCCAGCAGGCCCAGCAGCAGGCGCCGGCCTCCAATGACTCTGGCCTGCTCGACCAATTGAACCAGCTGTCGCAGCTGCACAACGCCGGGGTGCTCAGCGACGACGAGTTCACCGCGGCGAAGGCGAAACTTCTGGCCTGATCCGGGGAGAAAACCGTCGAACTGCCCACGCCGACCCGCCGGGACGCTAGCCTACTGGGAGGTTCGGGGGCCCTTCTGCCCTGCGCGCCGAGACGTTCGCTTTGCGCGGACCGGAAGGAAGCCCATGTTTTTCGATCTCCTCAGCCTCCCCATCGTCGGAATCGTCTTCTTGGTCCTGGTGGTCGGAGTGGTCGTGCTCGTCTACGCCCGCACGATCTACAAGAACGCCGGCCCCGATGAGGCCCTCGTCATCACCGGGAAGAAGTCCAAGAAAACCATCGTCGACGGTGCCACCCTCGAGGAGTCCGGCCAGCGTGTTGTGCACGGCCAGGGTGTGTTCATCACCCCGTTCTTCCAGAAGGCATTCAAGATCAGCCTGCGCAGCCGCGCCATCGAGATCACCGCCGTCGCACAAGACCGCAACGGGATCACCCTCACGGTCGAGGCCGTCGCCATCGTCAAGGTCGGAGACGACCCGACCGCCATCCGTGCAGCCGCCCAGCGGTTCCTCGGCCAGGACAAGAACATCGACAACTTCGCGCAGGAGGTCCTCAGCGGATCGTTGCGGTCGTCGATCGGCGCCACGGACGTCATGACCATCATCCAGAAGCGCGACGAACTGGGTTCGTCCGTCCTGGCCACGGCGCGCGAATCCCTGGCCAACCAGGGTGTGGACGTCGACTCCTTCGAAATCAAGGGCATCACCGACGAGAACGACTACATCCGGGACCTCGGTCGTGCGGAGCAGGCCAAGGTGCGTCGCCAGGCCGAGGTCGCCGAGCACCAGGCCAACCGGGAAGCCCAGGAGGCGTCGATCATCGCCGAACAGGCCGTCGCCGAAGCCCAGAACACCCTGGCGCTGCGCAAGGCCGCCCTGCAGCTCGATACCGACAAGGCGGCCGCAGAGGCCGCGGCGTCGAAGCCGCTCGCCGAGGCCAAGGCCCAGCAGGCCATCGTGCAGGAACAGGAGCTGACCGCCAAGCGCCGGGCCAGCCTGCGCAAGGCCGAGCTCGACTCCGAGGTCAACGCCGTGGCTGACGCCGATGCGTACCGGGTGCGGGTGTCCGCCAACGCTGCCGCCGAGGCGCGGGTCTCGGCCGCCAACGCGGACAGGGACAGTCGCGTGGCGTCCGCCGAGGCCATCCGCGCGGAGGGCCAGGCCAACGCCGACGCCATCCTGGCCCGCGGTTCCGCCGAGGCCGAGGCCACCCGCTTGAGCGCCCAGGCCGTCGCCGAGCAGTCGGAGGCGCTCATCCAGCTGCGTCTGGTGGAGATGCTGCCGAAGATCGCCCACGAACTCGCCGCCCCGATGGGCAACATCGACCAGCTCACGGTCATCTCGACCGACGGAGCGAGCCAGCTCAGCAAAAACGTCGCCTCGGGCTTCTCCGAGGTCGACGCCGTCCTGGCCTCCACCATGGGAGTCGGCATCAAGGATCTGCTGGGCGGGCTCATCGGCGGAACCGCGGCCGGAGCGGCTCTGGCCCGAACGCGCGCGACCGAGGGTTTCCTCGCCGCTGATGCCGCTTCGGGCGTGCCGGACGCCCCTGTCGCCGCGGATGCCGTCTAACCTGACACCGTGAACGGTGCGGGGAGTGACGATACGGGGATGAGCGCTGCGGGCATGGGCGAGGCCTGGCCGGTGTCCGCCGTAGCACCCCCGCTCGCCGGCCGGGCGACGGCCAGCCAGCGGTGGTCCCACCTCGCTTTCCTGCACTGGCGGGTGGATGCCGCGTTGGTCGCGCCGCTCCTCCCTGCCGGGCTCCGGCCCGATGAGTTCGGTGGCTCCAGCTGGGTGGGTTTGATCCCGTTCGTGCTCGACCGGGCCACGGTGTTCGGCAGCCCGCCCGTGCCGTACTTCGGTAATTTCGTCGAGGTCAACGTGAGACTGTACGCCGTAGATGAGAAGGGCCGACGTGGCGTCGTCTTCGTCTCCCTCGAGGCGTCCAGGCTTGCGGCGGTCCTGGCGGCCCGTGCGCTGTTCTCGATTCCCTACATGTGGTCACGCACCCGGCTGCAGGTCACGGCGGGAGACTTCCACTTCTCGTCGACCCGCCACTTCGCGGCAGGCGCTCACAGCGACATCGTGATCCGGCCCACCACGACACCCGTGGTGGGCGATCCCGTCGCCGACTTCCTCACGGCCCGCTGGGCGTTGTTCACCCGGGTCCGAGGCCGCACGGTACACCTCCGCAACCACCACGAACCCTGGGCGCTCTTCACGGCTGAGCTCGTCTCGCTGGACGACTCTCTGCTGGCCACGGCCGGATTCCCGGGACTGGCCGGCAGCCGGCCGCCGGACTCCGTGCTCTATTCGCCGGGTGTCACCACCTGGTTCGGCACCAGGGGCTAGCTGGAGCGTTCTGAGAGCTGCGTGACGCGCGGCTCACCGGCGGGTGGCCTTGAGCACCGCGTCGGCGACGGCGACCGCCGTGCCGACCGGGTCCTGGGCCACTCGTGGCCGCGTTTCGGCGATCTCGATCTGCCACCGACGCGTGTCCAGAGCGGCGGCGAGTTCCGGCGCGGTGAAGAACAGGTCGGGGTCGGGCATCCGGTGCACCGTGGTGTGCACGTCGGATACGTCATGGCCGACGATCAGCAGCGTCCCTCCGGGCGCCACCGCGTCGGCGAGCCGAGCGAATAGGCCCGTGCGCGCCGAGGAGGGCAGGTGCATGCACTGGGCGGTCACCAGATCGAAGGAAGCGGCCGGAGGAGCCCACTCGGTGAGGTCGTGCTGCTCCCACGTCAGGCGGCCGGCGATCGTACCTCCGGTAGCCGGGTCGTGTGCGGATGCCGGATCGTCGCCGGCCTGCCTGGCGCGCTCCGCGGCACGCGCCAGTGCGACACCGGAGAAGTCCACGCCCGTCACCTGCCACCCCCTGGAGGCCAGCCAGATGGCATCCGCACCCTCGCCGCAGCCGATGTCCAGCGCTCGTCCGGCAGGCAGGGCCAGAGTCTCGGTCATCAGCACCGGGTTGGCCAGGCCGCTCCAGACCCCGTCCCTGCTGCCGTAACGCGTGTCCCAGTAGTCCTGGCCGAATTCTTCACTCATCGGGTGGGTCCCGTCTCTTCTGTCGCGACTGATTCACGTGTGGTGCCTGACTCTGACGTCGCGCCCCCATCATCCGGCACGTCGGTCGGGAGTCCGTGGCGGCGGTCGCCGAGCAGCCTCCGCGCGTTGCCGGCTTCGGCGGCAACCGAGAACGGATGCCGGTAGGCCGCCACGGCGGACTCTACCTCTTCGCCGATCAGATGCGAGTTGATGGCGGCGGCCACGGATAGTCCCGCGGCGGCGGCGACCATGACCTGGGCCATCGGGTTGGTGGCATTTCCGGCCGTCCAGAGACCGGGCACCACGCTGCCGCCGCTGAGCACCTGTCCGGTCTCGTCCGAGTCGAGGTGGGTGCCGACGCCGAGCGGATGCGCCGTGGCCTCCACCCCCAGACCATCGAGGAACCCGGCGCGGGCGTTGAGGCCCGTAGCGACGACGAGAGCTTGAATCGGGATCGAGTGCCCACCGGCCAAACGGACGCCGGTCAGGGCGTCATCGGTCACCTCCAGGGCGTCCACCGGTCCGATCGCCACTCCGATTCCGCGAGCCGCAAGCTGCTCCCACTCGGCGTCCGTCGGGCCATGGTCGGTGGAGAGGGCGCCGTCGGCGTCGAGCATCTCCGTGTGGAGGAGCAGGGTGACGTTGTCGCTCCATTGACGGAACAGGAGCGCTTGGTGTATGGACCGGGGGCTGGTGCCCAGGATGCCGATGGCCTGATCCCGGACCTCCCAGCCGTGGCAGTAGGGGCAGTGCAGCACATCGATGCCCCAGCGGTCCTGCAGGCCGGGCACCCCGGGAAGGGCGTCGATGAGCCCGGTTGCGACCAGGAGGCGGCGCCCGGTCGCCCGGGTGCCGTCCTCGAGCAGGACCTCCAGGCCGGCGTCGGTGCGTCGGGCGTCAGTGGCCCGACCGCTGAGGATCTGCGCGCCGTAGGCCTGAGCCTCGGCGCGACCGAGGCGCACCAACTCTGCAGGGCTGAGCCCGTCCCGGGTGAGGAAACCGTGCACACCCTGAGCGGGTGCGTTGCGTGGTTCACCGGCATCGATGACGAGCACAGAGCGGCGGGCGCGGCCCAGCACCACGGCGGCACTGAGGCCGGCAGCGCCCCCGCCGAGGATCACCACGTCGTAGACCTTCGTGTACTCTGAACCGGCCGCCGCCGGGTCTGGCAGGGCAGGATCCACGGCGCGGGGCGAGGTGTCGGGCGAGGCGTGTGCGCGTTCAGGTCTGGTCATAGGACAATGGTGGGATGCCGGCGAGCAGATGACAAACGGAATTGCCGATCCGGCAAGTTGACGCGATCATCGAGGCGCTGGGGCCGGCTGCGGGACCATGAGCGGGGTGTGGGAAAGAACCCTGACCGGGAGGTTGTGGAGGAAGCGGTGCCCGGTCAGTCGATCTCCACGAAGTGCCGCACCTCGGGGAACGGCTCGTAGAACGGGTGCAGGAGCGCCTTCCAACGGGTGTACTCGGGGGACCCACGGAAGCCTTCGGTGTGGTCCTCCAGCCGGCCCCAATCCACGAGGAGCAGGAAAGTCGTCGGTTCCTCCACCGACCTCGACAGGCTGAGCTTCCGGAATCCGGGCATCGACTCGATGAGTGGCCGTGCTGTGCGGAATGCCAGTAGGAATTCCGCCTCGCGGCCGGCCAGCACGGGAAGCACAGCGTGTTCTCTGATCATCCGTCGAGACTAACGGCCGCCGTGAGACCGGAGGCTGTCGCCTGGGCGTCTCCGGAGCACGGCGTCTCCGGAGCTCGGCGAGTAGCATCGACCGGGTGCGCCCGGCGACGGGTCGACCCCGAACCCGGCAGCGCGCCCGTCGCCGGATCCCACCGAGACGGGACACTACTTCAGATGAACACCTCAGCAGCAGCAGGCGACACCAGGGCGAGCACCGTGCTCGGCGCCGACCACTACTCCGACGAACTCGTCTCCGCCGTGCGGGCGGCGACGGAGGCGGGGGCGCACGCAGCCGGGGCCTGGTTCGGACGTGGGGACAAGAACGCGGCCGATGCGGCAGCCGTCGCTGCGATGCGTGAGGTTCTCCTCCCGGCCCCCTTCGCCGGAGTGGTCGTGATCGGCGAGGGCGAGAAAGACGAAGCCCCGATGCTGGCCAATGGCGAAGAACTCGGATCCGGCCGGGGACCGGCCTGCGACATCGCCGTCGACCCGCTCGACGGCACCCGGTTGGTACAGGAGGGCTTGCCCGGGTCGGTGAGCGTGATCGCCCTGGCCCCGCGTGGCACCCTCTTCGACCCCACTGACGTCTTCTACATGGACAAACTGATCTCCTCGGCGGCGGCGCGCGGAGTGTTGGACCTGAGAGCGAGCCCGGCAGACAACGTCGTGCGCCTGGCCGCAGCCCTGGGAAAACCGGTGCACGACATCACCGTGGCCGTGCTCGACAAGCCGCGGCATCGGGCGCTGATCGCCGAGCTGCGGATGGTGGGAGCTCGCGTCCGGCTCGCGGGGGAAGGGGACGTGTCCACGGCGGTCACCGCGGCAACGCCCGGCAGTGACATCGACATCGTGATGGGTATCGGGGGAACACCCGAGGGAGTGCTGACCGCCTGCGCCGTCCGTGCGCTGGGCGGGTTCATGGAGGGCCGATTGGCACCCCAAGGCGACGTGCAGGTGCGCACCGCGCTGGCCGCCGGCCACGACCTGACGCGCGTTCTCTCGCTCGACGACCTGGTTTCCAGCGACCGAGTGCTCTTCGCGTCCTCGCCGATCCGGTAGACAGCCGCTCCCGGGCGGTGCCCGTCCAGAGCCATCGTGGACACCGGACGGCTTGGGCACAAAAAAACCCCGCCGGAAGCGGGGAATTCTGTGGGCGATGCGGGACTCGAACCCACGACCTCTTCCGTGTGAAGGAAGCGCGCTACCAACTGCGCCAATCGCCCGAACCACATTCGAAACCCTCTCGACTGCGACATCTGATACTAGACCAGACCGGGTGCCGAGCGCACATCGAGAGGCCGCGACACGCGGCATTCGCTCGGTTTGAATTCGCGTCGCACTATCGGCTAGAGTCTTCACAGCACGCAGGAATGCGAGCAGTTGCGGATGTGGCGCAGTGGTAGCGCATCACCTTGCCAAGGTGAGGGTCGCGAGTTCGAATCTCGTCATCCGCTCGAATTGAGTCGGCCGAAAGGCCGGCTCTCTTTGGTAGTAACCCACGCATGATCGGGTGCTGCAGGCACGGTTTTACAAGCACGACTTTACAAGCACGGTGGATTGGCCGAGAGGCGAGGCAGCGGCCTGCAAAGCCGTATACACGGGTTCGAATCCCGTATCCACCTCCAGCCTGAGAAGTACTGAAATCGAGTACTCGCAGGATCTGGGCGATTGGCGCAGCGGTAGCGCGCTTCCCTGACACGGAAGAGGTCACTGGTTCGATCCCAGTATCGCCCACAGAGAGCCATCTGAACGGCATGAAAACTCCCGGTAAACCCGGGGGTTTTTTGTTTTTCCCGCGTAATCACTGGGCAGAACGGCCTATTTGAGGCCAATCGGAAGCCCAGCGACGCGTCATGTGCACACGGGCTCTCTGAGATCGGGTAGAGTCTTCCAAGCACGCAGAAATGCGCGCAGTTGCGGATGTGGCGCAGTGGTAGCGCATCACCTTGCCAAGGTGAGGGTCGCGAGTTCGAATCTCGTCATCCGCTCGAAGTTGATCGGCCGAAAGGCCGATTTTCTTTGGTGTACACGTTTGACCGAACACGGTGGATTGGCCGAGAGGCGAGGCAACGGCCTGCAAAGCCGTCTACACGGGTTCGAATCCCGTATCCACCTCCAGACCGCGAGAACTCTCTGCGGGCCTGGGCGATTGGCGCAGCGGTAGCGCGCTTCCCTGACACGGAAGAGGTCACTGGTTCGATCCCAGTATCGCCCACACTCACACCCCCGCCCAGAGCGGGGGTTTTCGTGTTTCAGGGGCCGGAACGCGAACGCGCTTGCGCGATCCCAGCGCGGCTCCGATAGTACGGCTCTGAGAGTTCAGTGCACGCTCCACGAACTCGCCTGATCGTTCAAACCACCCAGCCCACTGGCGTTAGTGGTGTACCCGGTGGACGAACCGGCGTAGTTCTCATTGGAGTACAGAGCCGTCGTGCAGCCGTTGAAGCTGCGGTAGGACGAGGCGCGGTCATTCCAGCCGATCGCCCCCAGGCTGGCAACACCCCAGCCGCATCCGCTCGAGATCGACAGGGAGTACGAGCCCCCGCCGTATCCGCTGTTGTCGTAGATCACCGAGATCACTGTGGACGCCAGGGCAGCCGTCCCGGCGGTCGCCGCACCGGTGCTCGCTGACCGTGCCGACGCGGGCAGCGAGCCGGGGATGGCACCATCGGGAACCGTCAAGAGCACGCCGCGCTCACGGGCCACGGCGGCGACCAGATCGACGCCCCGGTCCACGCACAGCCTCGCCCCGGTGCCGAGGTCGGCCCAGCAGGCGTAGTCAGCCGTCGGCAGGCCGGCGGCGCTAGCGGGACCGGCGGCACCCGCACAGGCGGCCGCCAGCCCGAGGGCCACTGCCGCCACGGCCCCTCTGGCCCGCCAGCCGGGGCGCTGGGGCGGGCCGTCGGCGCGTGCCCCGGTGGCGTTTGCGTACGGCCCGAAACGGCTGGCGGTGTGATGGTCCATCGGGAGCTCCTCGTCTTCTGGCCACCCTCGGCGGGCGACGACGCGCTCACTCAACACGGCCCCGGCGGACGGCGTCAAGACGTTTCGGGATGATCGACCCGAATTGGGGTGGGACGATCATGGTGCGCACCCTCGACCCTGAGACGATGGAGCGGCCCGCGGACACTACCGGGTAAGGGACCGCGGTGACGCGGGACCCATTGGGGCGGCACGGCGAGAGCCATGGTGAGAAGGGGAGCAGGTGGGGGAGCAGGTGAGTGAGCAGGCCGGTGCGGTCGCGGGTGCAGACTCGTCGCCTCGCTCCGACCTGCCTGCACCCGGTGTGTCGTCATCCGGCCTGTCGCCCACCACAACCGACGTCCTCCTGTTCGCGCGCGCTCAACAGGGCGACCGTCGTGCGTTCCAGGAACTCTTCCGGCGTCACCAACGCGCCGTCTACTGGGCAGCGTTCTCGGTGCTGCGGTCGCGGCCCGACTCCGAGGAGGCCCTGCAGGACGCGTTCCTGACGCTGTGGAACAAGCGACTCGGCGTGGACCTGGTGGGGGAGTCGGTATTGCCGTGGCTCGTCACGACGGCCCGGTATCTCGCTCTGAACCGGCGCCGCTCCGAGACTCGCCGGCCACGGGACAGCCTCGATCACCGCGCAGATCTCGCCGACCCTGCTCCCTCCCCGGAGAGCGCAGCCATCGCCGACGAAGCCCGGCGGCACATCCAGGAGATCATGGCCGCGCTGCCGGAGGTCGACCGGCGCATCTTCGACCTGTGCCTCATGGACGACCTCAGCTACGAACAGGCCGCCCAGCGTCTGGGAATCACCCACGCGACTCTCCGCAACCGGCTATCCCGCCTCAAGGGGCGACTCCGCGCCGAACTCACTCTGCTGAAGGGAGAACCGCACCATGCTGCCCAGTAACCTGCTCACGCCGACCGACGCCGAATTCGCGCGCGTCGAGGCGCGCCTTCTCCAGACCATCGACGCCCAGCAGACCCATCGGATGCACCGGCATCGCGCCGTCGCAGTGGTGTCGGCCGTTCTACTGGTGGCCGGTGGTGGAGCCACGGCCTGGGTCACCCTGGCCACCCCCGAACTCCGCACCACTTCGGCCTACTGCTACTCCGCACCGCGTACCGACTCGGCGTTCACCCAGGTCGGCAGCCCCAGCGACCAGATCGCGCCCGACGGCACTGTCACTCCGGCCATACCCAACCCCGATCCGGCGGCTGCGGCGCTGTCGAACTGTGGCGCGGTCTGGGCGATCGACTTCTTCGGCGGCGGCACCCCGATCGTCCAGCCCCCGAGCGACGGCGAGCCGGCCATCGAGGGCACCGAGACCGGCGCCGACGGGGCGCCGGGTTACGTGGTGCCGCCCCTGCGGGCCTGCCTGCGCCCCGACGGTGTTCTCTCGGTCTTCCCCGTCCTACCCTCGGACCCGCACACGGACGACGCGGCCGGCTTCTGCGCCGCGCTCGACCTGCAACTGCCCTACCGTCCGTAGCCGCCCGCGACCGGCCTGACCTCGCGACGACCCGCCGCCGAACCGGTCGAGGCGTGCCGAAGGCTGAGCCCCGGCCACCCCGTCACCGCGCGCACTCCCGCCCGCTAAAGTTGAATGATTCGTAATTCAAGGGAGCTATACACGTGGTTGACGGTTTCGAGCTATTCACCGACCGATCCGTTGTCGCCATGCGCGTCAACGGTGTCCTCACGGACCTCGCCGCGCAGGTGACCCCGACGGATGACGTCACCCCGGTCACTATCGAGTCTCCCGACGGCCTGAGCATCCTGCGTCACTCAGCCGCCCACGTTCTCGCGCAGGCCGTGCAGACCATCAACCCGGCAGCGCGCCTGGGCATCGGCCCGCCCGTCACGGACGGCTTCTACTACGACTTCGATGTGGCCGAGCCGTTCACCCCCGAGGACATCAAGTCCCTCGAGAAGGCCATGGACCGCATCATCCGCCAGGGCCAGCGCTTCGTGCGCCGTGTCGTCACCGACGACGAGGCACGTGCCGAGCTCGCCGCTGAGCCATACAAGCTCGAGTTGATCGGTCTCAAGGGGGTCGCGACAAGCTCGACCAACGCGACAAGCTCGACCACCGACACCGGAGACAACGAGTCCGTCGAGGTGGGCGGCGCCGAGCTGACCATCTACGACAACGTCGACCCGAAGACCGGCGAAACGCTCTGGAAAGACCTCTGCCGCGGCCCGCACCTGCCGAACACCCGCATGATCGGCAACGGCTACTCACTCACCCGCCTTGCCGCCGCCTACTGGCGCGGCTCGGAGAAGAATCCGCAGCTCCAGCGCATCTACGGCACAGCGTGGCCCACCAAGGACGAACTGCGCGCCTACCAGGCCCGCCTGGCCGAGGCCGCCAAGCGCGACCACCGCAAGCTCGGGCAGGAACTGGACCTGTTCTCGTTCCCCGAGGAGATCGGCTCCGGCCTGGCTGTCTTCCACCCCAAGGGTGGCATCATCCGCGCCGAGATCGAGAACTACATGCGTGAGCGCCTGCTTGCCAACGGGTACGACCTCGTCAACACCCCGCACATCACCAAGGGTCACCTCTTCGAGACCAGCCAGCACCTCAACTGGTACCGCGACGGCATGTTCCCGCCCATGCACCTCGACGAAGAGGTCGATGCCGAGGGCAACGTCACCCGTCAGGGCCAGGACTACTACCTCAAGCCCATGAACTGCCCGATGCACAACCTGATCTTCAAGGCCCGCGGCCGCAGCTACCGTGAACTCCCGTTGCGCCTGGCGGAATTCGGCACCGTCTACCGCTACGAGAAGAGCGGCACGTTGCAGGGCCTCACCCGGGTACGCGGCCTCACCCAGGACGACGCGCACATCTACGTCACCCAGGACCAGGTCAGGGCCGAGGTGGCCAGCCAGCTGGAGTTCGTCTTCGAGACCCTTCGCGGCTATGGCCTCACCGACTTCTACCTGGAGCTGTCCACCCGCGACCCCAAGAAGTCCGTCGGCACCGACGAGCAGTGGGAGGCCGCAACCGACACGCTGCGTCAGGTGGGACTGGACTCGGGTCTTGAACTGGTTGCCGACCCCGGGGGAGCGGCGTTCTACGGTCCGAAGATCTCGGTGCAGGCCCGTGACGCGATCGGCCGTACCTGGCAGCTATCCACAGTCCAGCTCGACTTCAACCAGCCGGAGCTGTTCGGCCTGGAGTACACGGCACCGGACGGCTCCCGTCAGCAGCCCGTGATGATCCACCGCGCCCTGCTCGGATCCATCGAACGATTCTTCGCCATCCTGCTCGAGCACTACGCCGGCGCGTTCCCGGTCTGGCTCTCTCCGGTGCAGGTCATCGGTATCCCCGTGTCCGAACAGTACGAGGACTACCTCTGGGGAGTCCTGGCCACGCTCAAGACCGCCGGGGTACGCGTCGAGCTCGACTCCTCGAGCGACCGGATGCAGAAGAAGATCCGCAATGCCACCCTACAGAAGATCCCGTTCCAGCTCATAGTGGGGGAAGAGGATCGCGCCAACAACGCGGTCAGCTTCCGGTTCCGCGACGGCACCCAGGAAAACGGTGTGCCCGTCGACGACGCCGTCCGCCGGATCATCGCGTCCATCAAGACCCGTGCCCAGGTTCTGGGCGACGCGGACTTCTCCGAGGCACACGCCTCGCTCTCCCCGGTCGGTGTGGCCGCGCCGGAACTGGCCTGACGATGACGGACACGTCCGGCACAGGGCCGAGGGACACCCCCTGGGATCGGTTGTCCGGCAGCCCGCAGGACACCGCCGAGGGCGTCCAGGTGGAGAACTCCGGCGACTTCGCCGCCGTCCCCGATGCCTTCCAGCGACTGTGGACACCGCACCGCATGGTCTACATCCAGGGTGGCCAGCAGCCGCACCCCGACGACTGCCCGTTCTGCATCGCACCGTCGATGGACGACGAGAAGGCCCTCATCGTGGCCCGCGGAAAGTATGCCTACGTTCTGCTGAACCTGTTCCCGTACAACAGCGGTCACCTGCTGGTCTGCCCGTACCGGCATGTTGCGACGTATGACGAAGCCACGCCGGAAGAGGTCGCCGAAATCGGTAGCCTGACCCAGACGGCCATGCGCGTGCTCAAAACAACCAGCGGCTGCGACGGGTTCAACCTCGGGATGAACCAGGGACGCATCGCCGGTGCCGGGATCGCGGAGCATCTGCACCAACACATCGTTCCTCGGTGGGCGCTGGACTCGAACTTCTTCCCGATCATCGCCGGCACCAAGGCGATACCCCAGCTCCTGGGCGACGTGCGCCGCTCGGTTGCCCAGGGCTGGCCCGCAGGGGAGCAGTGACCCTTCACCGCTTGGGCGTCGGTCTATCAGCAGTGTCCCTCGTGCCGGAACCCGAACGGCGGCACCCCACGCAAGGAATAGAATCGACGTTATGACTGACACCACAACTCCTGAGCAGTTCGGCTCGAGCCGCGTCAAGCGCGGACTCGCTGAGATGCTGAAGGGCGGCGTCATCATGGACGTCGTCAACGCCGAGCAGGCCCGCATCGCCGAAGACGCCGGCGCCGTCGCCGTCATGGCGCTCGAGCGCGTTCCCGCCGACATCCGCTCGCAGGGTGGTGTCGCCCGTATGAGCGACCCCGACCTGATCGACAGCATCATCGCCGAGGTCTCCATCCCGGTGATGGCTAAGGCCCGCATCGGCCACTTCGTCGAAGCACAGGTGCTGCAGGCCCTCGAGGTCGACTACATCGACGAGTCCGAAGTACTCAGCCCGGCCGACTACGTCAACCACATCGACAAGTGGAACTTCACGGTTCCATTCGTGTGCGGTGCGACGAACCTGGGTGAGGCGCTTCGCCGCATCACCGAGGGCGCTGCGATGATCCGCTCCAAGGGCGAGGCCGGCACCGGCGACGTATCGGAGGCGACCAAGCACATCCGCACCATCAAGGGCGAGATCGCCCGGCTGTCCTCGCTCACCAAGGACGAGCTGTACGTGGCCGCCAAGGAGCTGCAGGCGCCGTACGAACTGGTCGCCGAGATCGCCGCGACCGGCAAGCTGCCCGTCGTCCTGTTCACCGCGGGCGGCGTGGCCACCCCGGCCGATGCGGCCATGATGATGCAGCTCGGCGCCGACGGCGTCTTCGTGGGTTCGGGCATCTTCAAGTCCGGCAATCCGCAGGAGCGCGCCAACGCGATCGTCAAGGCCGTCGCGTTCTACGACGACGCCAAGATCATCGCGGATGTCTCGCGCGGCCTCGGCGAAGCGATGGTCGGCATCAACGTGGCCGACCTCCCCGCACCGCACCGCCTGTCCGAGCGCGGCTGGTAACACCCGCTTCATGACCGTTGGAGTACTCGCCCTGCAGGGCGACTTTCGCGAGCATGCCGCGATGTTGAGTTCGCTCGGCAGCGAGGTGCTCCTCGTCCGCCGCCCGGAGGAGCTGGCCGTCGTCGACGGCCTGGTGATCCCGGGCGGCGAGTCCAGCGTGATGGACAAGCTGACCCGCCTGTTCGGCCTGGCCGAACCGCTGCGGACGGCCGTGGGCTCCGGACTGCCCGTGTACGGCACCTGCGCCGGGCTGATCATGCTGGCTGACACCGTCCTCGACGGCATTTCCGGGCAGCAGAGCCTGGGTGGTCTCGACATCAGCGTGCGCCGCAACGCCTTCGGCTCGCAGAGAGCCTCGTTCGAAACCGACCTCGATGTACCCGTGTTCGGCGGCCCGCCCGTGCACGCCGTGTTCATCCGTGCGCCCGTCGTGGAGAGTGTCGGACCGAAAGCCACGGCCCTGGCCACGATCGCTGACGGTCGCTGTGTCGCGGTGGAACAGGGCAACCTGATCGGCACGTCCTTCCACCCCGAGATCACCGGGGAACACCGATTCCACGAGTACTTCCTACAGAAGGTCCGGGGCGCCGGCTTCCGGTCGTGACGAACCGTTCCGGCTGCGCCAGACTGGGCGTATGACCCGATACATCGCTCTGCTGCGCGGCATCAACGTCGGCGGCATCAACATCCGCATGGCCGAGCTCGCCGAGACGGTGCGAGGCCTCGGCCACACAGCCGTGACGACGGTCCTCGCCAGCGGAAACGTGGTCCTGGAGACCTCCGAGACAGATGCCGCCGTCGTCAAATCCGGCCTGGAACGCACGCTCTCCGAACGTTTCGGCTACGAGGCCTGGGTGGTTCTCGTGCCCTGGCCGCGACTGACCGGCACCGTCGCCGACTACCCATTCGAGGATCGCGTCGGCTGGCATTCCTACGTCCTGTTCGGCTCCGAGCCGGCCACGCTGGACGACCTGCTCGCGGCCGCACCTGAGCTGGATCCGAACGACGAGAGGGTGCAACGGGGCACGGACGTCGTTTACTGGCAGGTGCGGCGTGCGGTAGGTATCAAGAGTCCCTTCAGTGTCCTGTCGGGCAAAGCCCGCTTTAAGCCCACCACCACCACCCGGAACCTGCGGACGCTTCGGAAGATCCTGGCTGTTCCTGACGGCGCTGCACCTGAACCCGCCGTGTCCCAAGCCCGTCCCAACGCCGCGGGCTAGACTGGGATCGCACCAGCGTTCGACGTCGTTCGCTGTGCCACCACGCTTGATGAACAGTTCAATACCAGGCAGTGCAGCGATGCACCGCATCCACCCTGCGGCGCGCGAACAGCGTCGCACGACTAAGCGACACACGGGAGATTCATGTCCGGACACTCCAAATGGGCGACAACCAAGCACCAGAAGGCCGTCACCGACTCGCGTCGGGCCAAGGCATTCGCCAAGCTGATCAAGAACATCGAGGTCGCGGCGCGCATGGGCGGCGCCGACCTGTCTGGTAACCCCACTCTCGTCGACGCCATCCAGAAGGCCAAGAAGACCTCGGTCCCCAACGACAACATCGACCGCGCCGTCAAGCGCGGCGCCGGCCTCTCCGGCGAGGTCGTCGACTACACAACCATCATGTACGAGGGCTACGCCGCCAACGGCGTCGCGATCATGATCGAGTGCCTCACCGACAACAAGAACCGCGCGGCCGCAGAGGTGCGCACCACAGTCAGCCGCAACGGCGGCAACATGGCCGACCCGGGCAGCGTCGCCTACAACTTCCACCGCAAGGGCATCGTCGTCGTCCCCAAGGGCAACGATGTCACGGAAGACGATGTGCTCGCCGCCGTGCTCGATGCGGGAGCCGAGGAAGTCGTCGACGACGGCGAGAAGTTCGAGGTCTTCAGCGAAGCCCACGACCTCGTCGCCACCCGCACCGCGCTGCAGACCGCGGGCATCGACTACGACTCTGCCGACATCGCCTTCGTTCCGCAGCTGAAGATCGAGGTCGACGCCGAGACCGCCCGCAAGGTGTTCAGGCTCATCGACGCACTCGAAGAGCTTGACGACGTGCAGAACATCTACAGCAACTATGACATCACGCCCGAGGTGCAGGCCGAACTCGAATCCGAGAGCGAATAACACACCAATGACGGTCAGGGTGCTGGGCATCGACCCCGGCCTGACCCGCTGCGGCGTCGGCATCGTCGACGTCGCAGCGAACCGCTCGGCGACCCTGGTGGACGTGCAGGTGTTGCGCAGTTCCCCCGACCTGAGCCTCGAGAGACGACTGCTGCTCATCGGTGAAGGACTCGAGGAACTGCTCGACCGGCACCAACCCCAATACGTGGCCATCGAGCGCGTCTTCGCCCAACAGAACGTGAGCACGGTGATGGGCACAGCCCAGATCAGCGGGGTGGCGCTCATGCTCGCCGCCCGTCGTGGCCTCACCGTGACCCTGCACACCCCCAGCGAGGTGAAAGCGGCCATCACTGGCTACGGCTCCGCGGACAAGAAGCAGGTCGGCACCATGGTGGCCCGGGTGCTCGGCCTGGCCGAGATCCCGAAACCGGCGGATGCCGCCGACGCGCTGGCCCTAGCGATCTGCCATGCCTGGCGCACCGGCGCCGGCGGCGGAGTGCTGCCCACCAGCGGCACCGTGGCGGCCGGCAACAGGTCCACCCCGGCCCGCACTCCCGGCGCGCTCACCCCGGCGCAGAAGGCCTGGCGGGATGCGGAGCGCGGCAACGCGCCGGGTGCGGCGGCGGCAACGTCGGCGGCGCACCGTAGGCTGAATAGGTGATCTCTTCAGTGCGTGGCCCCGTCCTGTCCGCTCTGGGTTCCACGGTGGTCATCGAGGTCGGGGGAGTGGGTCTGGCCGTGCAGGTGACCCCGCCGACGGCCCTTGCCGCCCGGGTCGGCACCGAGACCCGACTGTCGACGACTCTGATCGTGCGGGAGGACTCCCTCACGCTGTACGGGTTCCCCTCCGCCGACGAGCTGGCCGTCTTCGAACTCCTGGTCGGCGTCACCGGCGTCGGACCCAAATCGGCCCTCGGCGTACTCGCTGTCCTCAGCCCCAACCAGATCGCGCAGGCCGTGTCCGCCGAAGAGGACTCGGTCTTCCGCAAGGTGAGCGGGATCGGCCCCAAGACCGCCAAGCTCATCGTGCTGTCCCTGGCCGGCAAGCTCGTCGTCACCGCCGCATCCGCCACGCCCGGCCGCCCGAGTGCCGCGGCCGCTGTGGGCACGAGCGTACAGACCGCCCTGATCGGCCTCGGCTGGTCCGAGAGGGTTGCCGCCCAGGCCGTCGAGGAGATCCTGGCCGGCAGCAGCGCCGAGTTCGACGCCGAAGGAGCCGGCGTCGCCGCCGTCCTGCGTCTCGCCCTTGCGCGCCTCGGCCCGGCCCAACACGCGGGCGCCGCAGACGGGAGCCACCGCTGATGACGACGGATCCCGGTGTCGAACTGGCCGACCCGGCCCTCGCCGGCGATGCCGAACTCGCCTTCGAAGGCGCCCTGCGCCCGAAGAGCCTCACGGAATTCGTGGGCCAGCAGAAGGTACGCGGCCAGTTGCAGCTTCTGCTCACCGCCGCCTCCATGCAGCAGCGCACGCCCGACCACATTCTCCTGGCCGGCCCTCCAGGCCTGGGTAAAACCACCCTTGCCATGATCATCGCCTACGAAGGCAACCGCCCTTTGCGCATGTCGAGCGGCCCCGCCATCCAGCACGCCGGTGACCTCGCAGCGGTGCTCTCGTCGCTGGTTCCCGGTGAGGTGCTCTTCATCGACGAGATCCACCGCATGGCACGGTCCGCCGAGGAGATGCTTTACCTGGCGATGGAGGACTTCCGCATCGACATCATGGTCGGCAAGGGCGCCGGAGCCACCTCGGTACCGCTCGACCTGGCCCCGTTCACGCTTGTGGGCGCCACCACCCGCTCGGGGATGTTGCCCAATCCGTTGCGCGACCGGTTCGGGTTCACCGCCCACCTGGAGTTCTACGCCGACGCCGAACTCGAACAGGTGCTCACCCGGGCCGCAAAATTGCTGGGCCTCGTCATCGACAGGGAAGCCATCGCCGAGATCGCTGGCCGTTGTCGCGGAACGCCGCGGATCGCGAACCGGCTGCTGCGGCGGGTGCGCGACTACGCCCTGGTGCACGGCGGCGACGCCGACTTGGCCGCCGTTCACGCCGCGTTGGAGCTGTACGACGTCGACGAGATCGGCCTCGACCGGCTCGACCGGGAGGTCATGAACATCGTCCTGACCCGTTTTGGGGGTGGCCCGGTCGGCCTCAACACCCTCGCCGTCTCGGTGGGGGAGGAGCCGGACACCATCGAATCGGTCGTGGAGCCCTTCCTGGTACGGATAGGCTTCCTCACGCGTACCCCGCGAGGGCGGGTTGCCACTCCCGCAGCGTGGCGGCACTTCGGACTGAGCGATCCTCAGGCTGCGCTCACCTTGGATGTTCTATAATTCAAGCTGGTCAGCCACGCCACGCGCGCGTTGATAACTCTGTCCAACACAAACTCTGCACATCAAACAACTCTGCACATCTGACGACACTGCTCTGGCATGTCGTGCAGTGCGGGAAGGTCTCACAGTTCTATGGATCCGTTGACTCTTGTCATGCTCGCCGTTTTGGCGTTGCTCGTGTTCTTCATGTTTCGCAACGGCCGTAAGCGCCAGAAGGACACCCTTGCGCTGCAGTCGAAGATGGTGGCCGGCGCGGACGTCATGACCAACTTCGGGCTCTACGGCACCATCGTGTCCATCGACGAAGAAGAGAACAAGGTCGCTCTCGAGATCGCCCCCGGCACCATCGTGCAGATCCACCGTCAGACCATCGCTCGTGTCGTGGAGCCCACCGTTGTGGGCGATGACATCGTCCTGGACGACACCGTCGACGAGACCGCCGGCACGCCGGCCATCGTGGGCGAGCCGGAATACGGCCAGCGCACCGAGATGGAATCGACCGATGACTCCGTTTCCGACAGCACCACCGTGACCGACACAAACACCGAACCCAAAAAGGGCGACGCGTAACACATCCCCTCTCCGTGTCCACGCCCTCCGGCGTGGGCACGAGCAAAGAAAGCTGAGTTCAATAGGTGGCTAAGTCGTCTCCGACCAAGAAGGCCTGGCGCTCGCTGACCTGGCTTGGCGTGATCATCGTCGGTCTCATCGCTCTCAACGGGGCCGGAGTACTCACCGGTGGGGGGTCGTGGACCCCCAAGCTGGCCCTCGACCTCGAGGGCGGCACGCAGATCATCCTGGCCCCCAAGCTCGAGTCGGGCCAGACGGTCTCGTCCGAACAGCTCAACCAGGCTGTCTCGATCATCCGCCAGCGCATTGACTCTGCCGGTGTCTCCGAGTCGGAGATCAACACCCAGGGCGGGCAGAACATCGTGGTGTCGATCCCCGGGACACCAGACGACGCCACCCTGAACCGCATCGAATCCTCGGCAAAGCTCGAATTCCGCCCGGTCCTCATCGCCTCTGCTCCGTCGGCTGACAGCGTCGGCACCGATGGCTCGACGGCCACCCCCGGCGCAACGGATCCTGCGACCGATTCTGCGACCGATGCCGCCACGCCCGCTCCGGAGACGACGCCGTCCGTCGCTCCGACCGACGCCAGCGACCTGAACAACATCACGCCTGCACTGCAGGCGCAGTTCGACACCTTCCAGTGCAGCGATATCGACACCACCAACGTCGCCCCGGCGGATCAGCCCCTGATCACCTGTGAGACCGACGGCTCGGTCAAGTACATCCTCGGACCGGTCGAGGTCAGCGGCGAGAACATCTCCGACGCCACCAACGGCCAGGTCACCACGCAGAGCGGCGCGACCACCGGCGAGTGGGCTGTGAACATCGTCTTCGACGGCACCGGGACCCAGGCCTTCGCCGACGTCACGACCCGACTGAGCGGCCTGCAGGGCGCCCAGAACCAGTTCGCTATTGTCCTCGACGGCAGCGTCATCTCCGCTCCTCGCACCCTCGCGGTGATCACCGACGGCAAGCCGCAGATCACCGGGTCCTTCGATCAGGACACCTCGAAGGCCCTCGCCGACCAGCTCAAGTTCGGCGCCCTGCCGATCAGCTTCACGCTGCAGAGCCAGGACACGATCTCGGCGACCCTCGGTTCCACCCAACTCCAGAGCGGCCTCATCGCCGGTCTGATCGGCCTGATCCTGGTCGTGCTGTACTCCCTGGCCCAGTACCGCCTGCTCGGCCTGGTCACCATCGCGTCCCTGGCCGTCGCCGCCGTGATCACCTACTTCCTGATCACGCTGCTGTCCTGGCGAGAGGGCTACCGGCTCTCGCTCGCCGGTGTGGCGGGCCTCATCGTCGCGATCGGTATCACCGCGGACTCCTTCATCGTGTACTTCGAGCGGGTGCGAGACGAATTGCGCGACGGCAGGGGACTCGTCTCAGCGGTCGAGTCCGGCTGGCGCCGCGCCATCCGCACCATCATCGCCTCCGACACGGTCAACTTCCTCGCTGCAGCCGTGCTCTTCATCCTCGCCGTGGGCAACGTCCGCGGCTTCGCCCTCACCCTGGGCCTGACGACCCTCGTCGACCTGCTCGTCGTGGCCATGTTCACCCACCCCACCCTGCAGCTTCTTGCCCGCACCAAGTTCTTCGGTGAGGGCCACCGGTTCAGCGGACTGGACCCCCGGGCGCTGGGCGCCGTGTATCGCGGTCGGGCGCAATTCGCTCCCCCCGCCGTGCCGGGTGCGTCGCGCAAGGGTGCTTCCGCCAGCAAGGAAGCCGTCAAACGTCAGACCATCGCCGAACGCAAGGCGGCTGAGCTCATCGGATCCGGCTCGAGTAAGCCGACCGACGGGAAGGATTCCTAATGGCCAGCTTCAGCCAGTTCGGCAACGACCTGCACACGGGCAAGCGCTCGTACAACATCGTTGGCCGTCGGAAGCTGTGGTACTCGGTCGCCGCCGTGATGATCCTCGTCGCGATCCTGGGTCCGGTGCTGCGCGGTGGATTCACCTTCGGCATCGAGTTCACCGGTGGTTCCGAGTTCGTGCTCTCCAACACGACCACACTCGACCAGGGCCCGGCCGCCGCGGCCGTCGCCGACGTCGTACCGGCTGCCGTACCCAAGATTTCGGCCGTCGGCAGCGATGGTATCCGGTGCAGACCGATCAGCTCACCGACACCGAGAGCCGCGAGGTTCGTGCAGCTCTCGCCTCGGCGTACAGCATCGAACCTGCCCAGGTGACGTCGTCCTTCATCGGCCCGTCCTGGGGCCAGGACATCACCGGCTCCGCCATCCGCGCCCTGCTGACCTTCCTCGTGCTTGCCGGCGCTGTCATGGCCCTGTACTTCCGCACCTGGAAAATGGCGGTTGCGGCCATGGTGGCACTGCTGCACGACCTCGTGATCACCGCTGGTTTTTACGGCATCACGGGCTTCGAGATTACCCCAGCGGCCGTGATCGGATTCCTTACCATCCTGGGGTACTCGCTGTACGACACCGTGGTGGTGTTCGACAAGATCCGTGAGAACACCAGCGAGGACGGGCCGGAGTCCCGGCGCACCTTTGCCGAGTCGGTCAACCTCGCGGTCAACCAGACCCTGGTCCGGTCGATCAACACCTCGATCGTGGCCGTGCTCCCGGTGGCTTCCATCCTCGTGATCGGCGCCTTCGTCCTCGGCGCAGGCACCCTGCGGGACATCTCGCTGGCTCTGCTGATCGGCATGCTCGTGGGTACCTACTCCACGATCTTCATCGCGTCGCCGCTCTACGCCCAGCTGCGTGAGAACGAGCCGGAGATCCGCAAGCGCGACAAGAAAGCGCTCTCGCTGAAGGCCAAGGCCGCCGGAACGACGACGAACACCACGGTGTCGGGCGGGGCTGCCTCGAACACCCACGCGGACGCCTCCGCGTGAGCCGCGGCGAGGTGCGGGAATATCCGTTGTCGTTGCCCGGTTTACCGTTTATCAGCTAGTACAGGGATAATTGGCGCCAGGGAATGAGGTAACGAGATGACTGAGACAACAACGCCATCGCCTGCGTCCCTGCGCCGCCTGGTACCACGGATCTTCTCCCGGGCCCAGCCGGCAGGTGCCGTGGACACGCTGCTCCGGACTGTGCGCACGCACCATCCGAAGGTGGACCTGTCCATTATCGAACGGGCCTACACCGCTGCCGAGAGCGCGCACGAGGGCCAGAAGCGACGCAGCGGCGAGCCGTACATCACCCATCCTGTCGCCGTCGCCCAGATCCTCGCTGACCTCGGTATCGGGCCCAAGACCGTGGCCGCCGCTCTGTTGCACGACACCGTCGAAGACACCGACTACACGCTCGACCAGTTGCGCGCCGACTTTGGTGACGAGATCACCATGCTCGTCGACGGGGTCACCAAACTCGACAAGGTCAAGTACGGCGACAGCACCCAGGCCGAGACCGTGCGCAAGATGATCGTCGCGATGTCCAAAGACATCCGGGTGCTCATCATCAAGCTGGCCGACCGGCTGCACAACGCCCGCACCTGGGGCTTCGTCCCGGCCGAGTCGGCGATCCGCAAAGCCACCGAGACCCTCGAGATCTACGCTCCGCTCGCGCACCGGCTCGGTATCCAGACCATCAAGTGGGAACTTGAAGATCTGTCCTTCGGTGTGCTCTATCCCAAGCTCTATGCCGAGATCGAAAGCCTGGTCAAACAGCGCACCCCTCAGCGCGAAGAGTTCGTGCAGTACGTCATCGACGCGATCAACGACGATCTCAAGGCCGCACGCATCCGCGGCAAGGTGGCCGGCCGGCCCAAGCAGTATTACTCGATCTACCAGAAGATGGTCGTGCGTGGCCGGGAATTCGACGAGATCTACGACCTCGTCGGCATTCGTGTGCTGGTCAACTCGGTGCGGGACTGTTACGCCGTGCTCGGCGCCATCCACGCCCGCTGGACGCCGCTGCCCGGGCGGTTCAAGGACTACATCGCCACCCCCAAATTCAACCTCTACCAGTCGTTGCACACAACCGTGCTCGGCCCGAGCGGTCGCCCGGTCGAGATCCAGATCCGCACGCAGGAGATGCACGAGCGCGCCGAATACGGTGTGGCCTCGCACTGGAAGTACAAGGAACAGGTCAACGGCAAGAGCTCCGGACCTGGTCCGCAGAGCGACACCGACATGGCCTGGCTCGCGCACATCTCCGACTGGCAGGCCGAAACCGCCGACCCGAACGAGTTCCTCGACTCCCTGCGCTATGAGATCGGCGCCAAGGAGGTCTACGTCTTCACGCCCAAGGGGCGAGTGATCGGGCTCCCGGCCGACGCCACCCCGGTGGACTTCGCGTACGCCGTGCACACCGAGGTCGGTCACCGCACCATGGGCGCCAAGGTCAACGGTCGTCTGGTGCCCCTGGAGAGTTCGCTCACCACCGGCGATGTCGTCGAGGTGTTCACCTCGAAGAACCCCGACTCCGGTCCAAGCCAGGACTGGCTCAACTTCGTCAAGAGCCCCCGGGCGCGCAACAAGATCCGTCAATGGTTCACGAAGGAACGCCGCGACGAAGCGATCGAACAGGGCCGTGACGCCATCGCCAGGGCCATGCGCAAGCAGAACCTGCCGTTGCAGAAGCTCATGAACCAGGACTCGTTCGCCGAGGTCGCCGCGGTCATGCGCTACGAAGACGTGTCCGCGCTCTATGCCGCCGTCGGCGAGGGGCACGTCTCCACGCAATCCGTGCTGGAGAAGGTTGTCGCCACGCTGCAGAGCGTGGAGGAGAGTGACGCGACGGACCTGCCGTTCACTCCGAACGGCCGTACGCAGACGCTCCGCAACAACGACTCCGGCATCCTGGTGCGCGGTGCTCCCGACATCCTGGTCAAGCTCGCCCGCTGCTGCACCCCGGTGCCGGGCGACAAGATCGTGGGCTTCATCACGCGCGGCTCCGGGGTCTCGGTGCACCAGTCCGACTGCCACAATGTGCAGGCCCTGCTCAAGGAACCTGAGCGGATGATCGAAGTGGATTGGGCGCCTACCTCCAAGAGCCTCTTCCTGGTGCAGATCCAGATCGAGGCCCTCGACCGGTCAGGGCTGCTGTCGGATGTGACCCGGGTGCTGTCCGAGCACCACGTGAACATCTTGTCCGCAACGGTCAACACCTCCAGTGATCGGCTGGCCATCAGCCGGTTCGTGTTCGAGATGGGTGACACCACCCACTTGGACCGGGTGCTGAACGCCGTAAGGCGTATCGACGCCGTCTACGACGTCTACCGCGTCAGCGACGGCTGATACGCGTCTGAGTTGCGTCGGTCCCGTCATCACCCGGTCATCCGGCGGCGCGCCTGGTCCAATTCGGCGGCGGCGACGCGGCTGAAGGAGATTCCCCGCTGACAGTCGGGTGATTCGCCGTCGCCTCTCTGCGTGGCGCCGTCATACGCCAGGAGCGCCGCGAGCAGTTCGGTGTTGGCCCGGACAGCGGGGGAGGAGCCCCAGCGGGCCAGGTCCAACGCCGTGCGACGGGGCACCGTGACGAGCATCCTGCCCACGACGCGGATGTCGCCCGGCCTCAGCCGTACTTCGCGCAGCAGGGCGTTGGGTGTGTCGGGCTTCCGGATGCGCGACGTCACGTCCACACAGAACTGGTGTTGTGCCGGCTCCGGGGCGAGACCATAGATCCAGGCGGCGGTCATCCGCTCGGCGACGAGGCGGCCGCCGGCCGGTCCGCCCGGTCCAGCCAGTCCAGACGATCCAACAAGCCCGGCGAGTGCCGCCGCCCGTGTGGCCGGTTCGTCGAGGACGTCGACCGGGCACCACGATCCAGCGAGGGAGAAGAGCTCGCCGTCCAGGCGGGCAACAGAGAGTTCGGCGATCGGCAGGTCGGCGCCGGTCAAGGCGACGGGAACGAGGGGAGTCATCCCCTCAGGCTGCCGGTTCCGGGGCTACAACAGGAAACGGGACCGGGAATCTGTGGACAGATCCCCGGCCCCGTGACCGATGTGCAGAGGTGTCGGCTACTGGCCGATGGCCTTCAGCCACGCCTTGCGGGTCTCGAGCGCCTCGGTGGCGTCCTTGATCTTGCGGGCGTCCTTGGTCTCCTGTGCGGCGGCCAGTTCGGCCTCGAGCTTGGCGATCGCGTCGTGCAGCTGACCGGCCAGGCCCTCGGCGCGGGCCTTGGTCTCGGGGTTGTTGCGCTTCCAGTGGTCGTCGTCGAGCTTGCGCACGGCGGCTTCGACCTTGCGCATGCGCTCTTCGACGGGCTTGACCTGGTCGCGGGGCACCTTGCCTGCTGCGTCCCAGCGTCGCTGGATGGAGCTGAGCAGCTCACGGGCCTTGACCCGGTCGGTCTCGGTGAGCAGGGTTTCCGCCTCGGTGAGCAGTTCGAGCTTGACGACCAGGTTCGCGGAGAACTCCTCGTTGTCGGCGGCGTCGATCTCGCTCTTCACGGAGTAGAGCACGTCTCCGGCCGCCTTGAACTTCGCCCACATGGCGTCGTCCTGCTTCTTGCCTGAGCGACCGGCGGCCTTCCAGTCCTCGAGCAGGTTGCGGTAGGCGGGAATGCCGTCTGCACCCTGAGGAGCAAGGGCCTCGGCCTTCTCGATAAGCTGCTGCTTGCGGTTGCGGACGTCCTTGTGGGCGCTGTCCAGTTCGGCGAAGAAAGCCTTGCGGTTCTGCTCGATGGTCGTGCGCGCGGCACGGAACCGCTTCCACAGCTCATTGGCCTCGCCCTTGGGGATCCGTGGAGCATCGTGCTGGTGTGCCTGCCACTTGGCGAAGAGAGCGTCGAGGGCGGCGCTGGTCTGCTTCCACTGGGTCTTGGCGGGGTCCTCGGCGGCGAGGCGTTCGGCCTCTTCGACGATGGCGGCCCGCTCTGCCAGGGCTGCGGCTCCGGCGGCCTTGGCCTCCACACCCTGCTGCTCGGTGAGCTCACTGACGGTTCCGCCGAGAGCGCCGAGACGCTCGGCGAGGGCCGCGAGGTTGCCGACGGCGTTGGCCGTCGCGACCGACTTCGACAGGTTGGCCACCGACTTGGCGATGTCCGCGGCGGGGGCGCCGCCCTTCGCACGCTGTTCGAGCAGGGTGACCTGGCCGTTCAACTCCACATACTTGCGCTCGAAGTAGGCGAGCGCCTCTTCCGGCGTCGCGTCGGGGTACTGCCCGACGGCACGCTCGCCGTCGGCTTCGCGCACGTAAACCGTGCCGGTTTCGTCTACGCGACCCCATGGTTGCTGATCTGTCGTAGTCAAGAGCCTCACCTTAATGATTTGGTTGATTCGCCGTGCAGTGACGTACCCAGTGGAGTACTGCAGCGGATGAATCCCTGAACGAGCCAGTACGGGCTGAAGCCAATACGCATACAAGCCTATTGCAAGGCTGCCCGAGGTTCAGCGGAATGGACCGAACTGTTATGACGGAAGGGCCGACTGCACCGGATATCACTGCACCGTGAACGTTGTTACTGCACCGTGAACGTTGTTACTGCACCGTGAACGAGGTGATCGTGGTGGGCACCACTGGAGCACCATCGGTGGAGCCGTCGGCCACGCCGGCGCCGGCGATGTCGCTGACGACCTGATCGAGACCGTTGGTGACCTTCCCGATCACGCTGTAACCGCCGGCTTCGTTGGCCGGAATCGTCGTGTCGCCGTAGACGATGAAGAACTGGCTGCCCATGCTGTACCCGTCCGTGGACCTGGCCATCGCGATCGTGCCGGCCGGGTAGAGGTTGTCGGCGGGAGCGTTCTCGACGGGACCGTAGGTGTAACCGGGGCCGCCCGTACCGTCGCCGTTCGGGTCGCCGCACTGCAGCACTGAGAAGCCGTCACCCGTGGTGAGCCGGTGGCAGCTGAGTCCGTCGTAGAAGCCGGAGTTCGCCAGGCTGATGGTGGACGATACCGCCTGCGGGGCCAGGGCGCCGTCAAGCTCGACGTCCAGGGGGATGCCGTTGAGCGTGAGGGTGCCGCTCCAGGTGCGTCCCTCGGCCAGATCGCTGGAGGGGACGTCTCCGGAGTTGGCGCCCGGAGTCGCGGAGGCGGTGGGGGTGGGGTCTGCCGTGGACGAGGCCGAGGGCGCCGGAGTACCCGGGCCACCGCCGGAGTAAAACAGCTGGGCGCCCACGAGCACGGCCAGCACGACGACCAGGATGCCTCCGGCCAGAACGTTGTCGCGCACCCGGCGCTTGCCCTGCAGCGTATGCACGGTCTGCCTGGCCTGATAGGCGCGAACACGGCCACGTGCCTCGCGGGCTTCGCGATCCTGTTTACTGCTCGGTGCCACGGGAATCCTCCAGGTGCCGCCTGCGGCGGAATCAAAGCGTGCGGGCGACGGGGCCCGGGTCACTGTGAACTCTACGCATCCCGCGGCGGCGGGAACAATTCAGCCGCTCAGCGCCCGCTTATGCTGCGTGCAGCGGGGCGGTGCCTGCCATTCGGTGTCGGCGGCACAAACTACGCTGGGACCATGTCTTCCGTTCAACCTGGCCTGCGCACGGGCGCGACGCCGCTTGCCGTTCGGATGCGCCCGAAAAGCCTGGCCGAGGTCGCGGGACAACGCCACCTGCTCACCCCGGGGTCACCCCTGGTGAGCCTCGCCAACGACAAGACGGGGGAGCAGGGCTCGGTGTCGGTCATCCTGTGGGGCCCACCAGGCACCGGCAAGACCACACTGGCCCAGACCATCGCACACAGCTCAGGCCGTCGGTTCGTCGAGTTGTCCGCGGTGTCGGCTGGGGTGCGCGATGTGCGCCAGGTAATGGAGGAGGCCCGCACCAGCCAGGACCTGTACGGCCTGTCCACGGTGCTGTTCCTCGACGAGATCCACCGCTTCAGCAAGGCGCAGCAGGACGCCCTTCTGCCCGGCGTGGAGAACGGCATCATCATCCTCGTCGCGGCGACCACCGAGAACCCGTCGTTCTCGGTCATCTCACCGCTGCTGTCGCGGTCCCTGCTGCTGACGCTTGAAACCCTGAGCGACGACGACCTCGGCATCGTGGTGGACCGTGCCGTCACCGACCCCCGGGGACTCGCCGACAGGTTCGTGCTCGACCCTGAGGCCCGCGGAGCAATCATCCGCCTAGCCTCCGGCGACGCCCGGCGGGCACTGACCGCCCTGGAGGCGGCCTCGGTCTCGGCCGCGACGACCGAGACGGTGGACGGCGACAAGCCCGTCATCACCACCGAGATCGTCTCCCTCGCTGTGGACCGGGCGTTGCTGCGCTACGACCGGAACGGCGACGAGCACTACGACGTGATCAGCGCCTTCATCAAATCCGTGCGCGGATCCGACGTCGACGCCTCCCTACACTACCTCGCCCGCATGATCGAGGCCGGCGAGGACCCGAGATTCATCTGCCGGCGCATTATCGTGCTCGCCTCCGAGGACATCGGCATGGCCGACCCGCAGTCGCTCGTGATCGCGATCGCGGCCGCCGACGCCGTGCAATACATCGGCATGCCGGAGGGACGCATCCCGTTGGCCCAGGCCGTGGTCCACCTGGCCTGCGCCCCCAAGTCCAATGCCGCCTACACGGCCCTCGACGCGGCCATCGCCGACGTGCGGGCCGGCAAGACCGGCCGGGTGCCCAAGCATCTGCGGGACGCCCACTACCCGGGCGCCAAGCGGCTCGGCCACGGCAAGGGTTACAAGTACCCGCACGACGACGCACTCGGCGTCCTCGCGCAGGACTACCTGCCCACCGAATTGCGGCGCACCCAGTACTACCAGCCCACCGAACACGGCAACGAGCGGGATGTGTCCGCCCGGCTGGCCAAACTGCGTCGGATCATCCACGGCCAGTAGCGGCAACGGCCCTGAATCAGCGCGGAACAGCAGGCCCGTTGTGCTAGCCTTGACCTCGCCTACAACTGGTTTCGTCATGCGGCTGCGTCGCGAAACGTGTGTTGGAGTGGATTCGCCCTGTAGCCGGGCGGCCCGTGGCGCCCACCCCTCTGATCTCCCATGACGCTCGGCCTGCCCATCACCTGGCTGGCCCGGTCGCCCTGGTATCCAATTTCCAGTTCCATCCGAAAGGACACTGTGTCTACCAAGTCACGTACCCGCAGCAAGACCCGCCTCTCGCGGGCCCTGGGCATCGCCCTGACCCGAAGGCCGCCAAGTACCTCGAGAAGCGCCCGTACGCTCCGGGCGAGCACGGCCGCACCAAGCGCAAGACCGACTCGGACTACGCCGTGCGTCTCCGCGAAAAGCAGCGCTTACGCGCCCAGTACGGCATCCGCGAAGCCCAGCTCAAGATCGCCTTCGAGGAAGCTCGTCGCCGCCAGGGCCTGACCGGTGAGAACCTGGTCGAGATCCTCGAGACCCGTCTCGACGCCCTCCTCGTGCGTTCGGCCATCGCCCGCACCACCGCCCAGGCCCGTCAGATGGTTGTGCACCGTCACATCCTGGTCGACGGCCAGCTGGTCGACCGCCCCTCCTTCCGCGTGAAGCCGGGTCAGCTCATCCACGTCAAGGCACGCAGCGAGGGCACCGAGCCCTTCCAGGTTGCCGCGGCCGGCGGTCACGTCGACCTGCTGCCCAAGCTCCCGCCGTACCTCGAGGTCGAACTCGACAAGCTGCAGGCCCGCCTCGTGCGCGCCCCGAAGCGCATCGAGATCCCCGTGACCTGTGAAGTCCAGCTCGTCGTGGAGTACTACGCAGCACGCTAGTCATCTCCCGCGCGATCCTCTCGTGCGGAACTGAACTACGCTGGAGGGCGGATCACCTAGGTGATCCGCCCTTTTCTCGTACCCGAGACCGAATGGAAGTGTCGAATGACTGGTGGAGATATTGCCGGGCTGATTGCCGCCGGCGTATTCGCGGTCCTGGTGGCGTTCCTCGCCATCCCGCTGATCAAGCTGGGCAGGGTGTTCGACGAGACCACCCACGCGATCCGCGATCTCAGCCAGAACATCACCCCGCTGCTCGAGGAGACCACGGGCACGGTCGCGCAGACCAACCACCAGTTGGCCACGATCGACACCATCACCACCAACGTGGCCGAAGTGACGGGCAATGTGTCCGCCCTCGTCGCCCTCGTGGCCGCCACTGTGGGCGGTCCGCTGATCAAGATCGCCGGTTTCTCGGCGGGTGTGACAGCGGCCTTTCGCGCAGCCCGTCCCCGGCGCACCCGGAAGTAGTCCACTACGCTGGGAACCAGACTGTCCGCTGTCCGCGCACCGGTTTCCGCGCGCACACAGTTTCTCAACACACACCAGCTTCACCGAATTCAGGGAGCACATGCCATGAAGAACTTCATCTGGTTGGTCGTCGGCGTCGGCGTCGGCTTCGTCGTCGCCCACGAAGTCAACAAGACCCAGCAGGGTAAGCGCTTCTTCACCGATCTGGACGCGAAGACCCGTGAGTTCGGCGAGGCCATCTCGGAGGGCTACCGCAAGCGCGAAGCCGAGCTCCACGCCGCCCTCGGCGACGCTGAAGACACCATCGAAGAGCTCTCCAAGCCCTGAACCTGGCGCCGCCCACTCCGACGGAGTCACGTTCCACCGCGTCGCCTCCCCACTGATATTCCCCCCACCGCATCCCCGATCGGACTTCGTCCGTTCCCAGCAACAGTACGGACCCCATGCAGACTGCCGACATCCGCGGGCGCTGGCTCGACTTCTTCGCCGATCGTGGACACACCGTTGTCCCGTCGGCGTCGCTCGTGAGCGATGACCCCACCCTCCTCTTCACCGTCGCCGGTATGGTGCCGTTCGTGCCGTACCTCACCGGTCTGGTGCCCGCACCGTACCCGCGCGCCACGAGCGTGCAGAAGTGCATCCGCACCAACGACATCGAAGAGGTCGGCAAGACGCCGCGGCACGGCACGTTCTTTCAGATGAACGGCAACTTCTCCTTCGGCGACTACTTCAAGGAACAGGCGATCAGTTACGCCTGGGAGCTGCTCACCTCCAGCGAGGCCGACGGCGGCTACGGGTTCGCCGAGAAGGACCTCTGGGTCACCGTTTACGAGAACGACGATGAGGCATTCGGCTACTGGCGCGCGCTCGGACTGCCCGAGCAGCGCATCCAGCGCCTGGGCATGGACACGAACTACTGGTCAACCGGTCAGCCCGGCCCGGCCGGACCCTGCAGCGAGATCTTCTTCGACCGCGGTCCCGCCTACGGCATCGACGGGGGTCCGGCCACCGACGACGACCGCTATGTGGAGATCTGGAACCTGGTCTTCATGCAGTACCTCCGCGGCGAGGGGACCGGAAAGAACGACTTCCAGATCCTCGGCGACCTGCCCAAGAAGAACATCGACACCGGTATGGGCCTGGAGCGCGTCGCGTTCCTCAAGCAGGGCGTCGAGAACATGTACGAGATCGACCAGGTGCGCCCGGTCCTCGACCGTGCCGCGGCGCTCTCCGGCCGCCGCTACGGCGCCGTTCACGACGACGACGTGCGGATGCGCATCGTCGCCGACCACGTGCGGTCCTCCCTCATGCTTATGAGCGACGGCGTGATGCCGTCCAACGAGGGCCGAGGCTACATCCTGCGCCGCCTGATGCGCCGGAGCGTGCGCGCGATGCGCCTGCTCGGCGTCGACACCGCATCGTTCACGGAGCTGTTCCCCGCCTCCCGCGACGCCATGAGCGCCGCCTACCCCGAGGTCGCCACCGACTTCGACCGGATCAGCCAGGCCGCGTACGCCGAGGAAGAGACCTTCCTGCGCACTCTCGCCAGCGGATCGAGCGTGCTCGACCTCGCCGTGGCGAAGACCAAGAGCGCACAGAAGGCGGAGCTTGCCGGAGACACCGCGTTCCTGCTGCACGACACCTACGGTTTCCCCATCGAGATCACCCTCGAGATGGCCGAAGAGGCCGGCCTCAGCGTCAACCGCGAAGCGTTCGACACCCTCATGGCCAAGCAGCGTGCCATGGCCAAGGCCGACGCCAAGGCGAAGAAAACCCACTTGGCCGACCTCTCGGTCTACAGCGCCTTCCGTGCGCACGGTGAGACCGTGTTCACCGGGTACGACATGCTGCAGACCGAGTCCAGCATCCTGGGCCTGATCGTCGATGGCGCCTCCGTCAACCGGGCCGTCGCCGGTGACATCGCCGAGGTCATCCTCGCCGAGACCGCGCTGTACGCCGAATCGGGTGGCCAGGAGGCCGATGCCGGCCTCATCGTCGGCCCGGGCTACGAGCTCGAGGTGCTCGACGTGCAGAAGCCCGTCAAGGGACTGATCAGCCACAAGGTGCAGGTCACCAGCGGCGAGGTCGGCGTGGGCGACTCCGCCACGAGCGTCGTCGACCCCGATTGGCGCCGCGGCGCACGGCAGGCGCACTCGGGCACGCACATCCTGCACGCGGCCCTGCGCCAGGTGCTCGGCCCGAACGCCCATCAGTCCGGTTCGTACAACAAGGCCGGCTTCTTCCGCCTCGACTTCTCCTGGAACCAGGCGCTGTCCCCGGCCACCCGCAGTGAGATCGAGGAGATCTCCAACAACGCCATCCGCGACAACCTGCAGGTCACCACCCGCGAGCTGCCGCTGGCCGAGGCCAAGGCGCTCGGGGCGATGGCACTGTTCGGTGAGAAGTACGGCGACCGGGTGCGTGTCGTCGACATCGGCGGACCCTGGTCGCGTGAGCTCTGCGCCGGCACGCACGTGTCCACCAGCGCCGAGATCGGCATGATCAACCTGGTCAGCGAGGCGTCTGTCGGGTCCACCAACCGCCGGGTCGAATCCCTCGTCGGGCTCGAGGCGTTCCGCGATCTGGCGGCCGAGCGCGCCATCGTGTCGCAGCTCACCAGCAACCTCAAGACCCCGCGCGAACAGCTGCCGGCCAAGATCATGGACCTCATGCAGAGCCTCAAGGCCGCCGAGAAGAAGATCGCCGGCTTCGAAGCCCGCGCGCTCAGCGACCGGGTGCCCGCCCTCGTCGCGGCGGCGACCCGGATCGGCGACCTCACCGTGGTGGCCGAGGATCTGGGCGTGCTCCACTCGGCCGATGACGTGCGGATGCTCGTCACCGGCACCCGGGAACGCCTCGGGTCCGCGCCGGCCGTCGTGGCCCTGGCCGCCACGGTGGCGGACAAGCCCGTCGTGATCGTCGCGACCAACGCCGCGGCCCGCGACGCCGGTGCGAAGGCCGGCGCGCTGGCCAAGCAGCTTGCCGGTGTCCTCGGCGGCGGCGGCGGCGGCAAGGACGACCTGGCGCAGGGCGGCGGAACGAACGTGGCCGCGATCCCCGAGGCGCTCAGCACGCTCCGCACGCTGGTGGCCCGCTAAGCCATGCGAACGGGTGTGCGGGTGGGAGTCGATGTCGGAACCGTGCGGATCGGCGTTGCCCGCAGCGACTTCCACGGCATGCTCGCCACCCCCGTCGAGACCGTGCCGCGGCAACGTGGCGCAGCGGCACCGGGCGATCTCGCTCGCCTCACCGCGATTGTGGCCGAGCTGGATGCCGTCGAAGTCATCGTGGGGCTGCCGCTGGCGCTGTCCGGGCGTCACACCGCCTCCACCGAGGACGCCGTGGCCTTCGCCGCTGCGCTGGCCGGTGAGTTGACGGTTCCCGTGCGCCTGGTCGACGAGCGGCTGTCCACGGTGTCCGCCCAGGCCGCGCTCCGCACGAGCGGCCGCAGCACCCGCACCCAGCGTCCAGTGGTCGATCAGGTCGCCGCGACTATCATCTTGCAGCACGCTCTTGATACGGAACGGGCCTCGGGCAAACCAGCCGGCGCGCCTGTCGACACCACCGGAAGGCCGTAATCGTGGCAGTTAGTCCGCCGGAATCACCCGACAGCAATTTGTCGGGCGCCCAGGGCGACCGCCCGCCGACCAGCAGGCGCGCACTGCGTGAGGCGCAGGCGGCCCGGGACGCGCAGGCAGTCCACGACGCCCAGTCCGGCCCGTTCGACGGCACGGGTGCTGTTCCAGCTGCCGGCGCGCAGGCGCCGGTCCAAGCGCCGCTGCCCGCCGATACAGCGCCTGCCGACACAGCGCCCGCCGACACCTCGTCCGCCGCGTGGGCGGCAGAGAACAACCCGTTCGCCGGTCTCGGCTTCGGCGTCCCGGCCAGCGCTGCCGACGTATCCGACGCCTCTGCATCCGGCACTGCCGCGGCGGGGCCGAGCACGGCTCGTCCCGCAGACTCGGCCGCCGGGCGAACCGGCCGCGAGAGCCGTGCGAATCGCCGGGCCCAGCTCTCCGGCCTGCCCGCCGAGAAGAAGCCCAGACGTAAGGGAGCCTGGGGCTGCCTGATCGTCCTCGTCGTGCTCCTCGCGCTGATGGGCGCTGCGGCCTTCGCCCTGCAGGGGCCTATCAGCCAGCTGATCGCGGCGACTCAGGGCCCCGAAGACTACGAGGGTTCGGGCTCCGGTGAGGTGCTCGTCATGATCCACGACGGCGAGACCGGCTCCGATATCGCCAACACCCTGGTGGACCAGGACGTCGTCAAGAGCTACGACGCGTTCTACAGCCTCCTCCTCGCCCAAGCGACCGACCCGGTGTTCCAGCCCGGCGCCTACCTGCTGGCCTCCCAGATGAGCTCCCAGGCCGCACTTACGGCTCTGCAGGACCCGGCTACCCGGCAGGAGCTCACCGTGGCGATCCCCGAAGGCACCGCGGCGGTGGATGTGCTCACCTCGATCTCCGAGGGCACCGACATCCCCCTGGCCGATCTGCAGGCGGCCGCAGCCGACCTGTCCGGGTTCGGTCTCCCCGCCGAGGCCACCAGCCTGGAGGGGTTCCTGTTTCCCGCGACCTACACGTTCCAGCCGGGAACCACTGCGCACGATGCGATCAAGACTCTGGTTGACCGCCAGTTCCAGGCCCTCGATGCGGCGGGTGTCGCGCCGGGCGACCGGTGGAAGACCATTGTGATGGCATCGCTGATCCAGCGTGAGGCTGGACTGAAGGACGACTATTACAAGGTGTCCCGGGTGTTCTACAACCGGCTCGACCCTGCCCAGTGGGAGAGCGGGCTGTTGCAGTCCGACGCCACCGTGGCCTACGGCACCGGCAACACCCATCTGGTCACCACGACGGATGCCGAACGCGGCGACGCCAACAACGCGTACAACACCTACGTGCACCCGGGACTGCCGGTCGGGCCGATCAGCAATCCGGGCGACCTCGCCATCGACGCGGCCCTACGCCCCGCGGACGGAACCTGGCTATTCTTCGTGACCTGGAACCTGGACACCGGCGAGACCATCTTCTCGACCACGGTGGAAGAGCACGACGCGGGCGTCGCCAAGTGGCTGGCCTGGATGGATGAGCACCCCGAATATGGCTGATCTCAGCGGAACCGACCCTGACACGACGACACCGAGCGGCCGGCGCCGGCTGGCCGTGCTCGGCTCGCCGATCGGGCATTCGCTCTCGCCGGCCCTGCACCAGGCGGCCTACCGGGCGCTCGGGCTGGACTGGGAATACACCGCGATCGAGGTTGGTGCCGGCCAGGTCGGTGCGCGCGAGCTCAACACGTTCCTGGACGGGCTCGGCCCGGACTGGCTGGGTCTGTCCCTCACGATGCCGCTCAAGCACGTGATCCAGCACCGCCTCACCGATCTCGACCGGGTCGCCGCCGTGACCGGAGCGGTCAACACCGTTCGTCTCAGTGACACGCCCGGGCAGGGCCGCACCCTGTCCGGGTACAACACGGATGTGCCCGGCCTCGTGCGCGCCCTGGCCGAGGCCGGAGTCGACCGGGCCAACCGGGTCACCCTGCTCGGAGCCGGCGCCACCGCGGCATCCGCTCTGGTCGCCGCAGCCGAACTCGGCGCCGAATTCGTGGACGTAATCGCCCGTACCCCGGGCAAGGCCGAAACCCTGGAGACCCTGGGTCGCGAACTCGGACTCGTCGTGACGGTCACCGGCCTCGACGCCGTCGACGCGGCCGACCGGGAAAGCGACCTCGTGATCAGCACCCTGCCCGGCGGAACGGCGCTGCCCACCGAATTCCCCACGCGCCTGCGGGCGGAGACCCCGTTGTTCGACGTGGGCTACGCCCCCTGGCCGAGCGCCCTGGCCTCCTCCTGGGCGGCGACCGGCGGCACGGCGTACTCCGGACTGACCATGCTGCTGCACCAGGCGCTAATCCAGGTGCGCATCTTCGTGGCAAATGACCCGTTTCAGCCGCTTCCCGACGAAGACAGCGTGCTGAGCGCCATGCGCGCGGCCCTGCCCGCTGCTTCGCCCGGCCCGGCTGTGGAAGGATAGTACCCATGCTTCGTTGGCTCACCGCCGGAGAGTCCCACGGCCCCGAACTCCTCGCCATTGTCGAGGGTTTGCCCGCTGGAATCCCGGTCACACTAGATGAGATCCGCCTCGACCTTGCGCGCCGCAAACTCGGCTACGGCCGGGGGGCGCGCATGAAGTTCGAGCAGGACGAACTGAACATTTCCGGCGGCGTGCGCCACGGACTCACCCTCGGCGGCCCCGTGGCCCTGCGGATCGGCAACACCGAATGGCCCAAGTGGGCCGACGTGATGAGCCCAGAGCCCGTGGACCCCGCCCTGCTCACCCGCGGCCGCGGAGCACCCCTGGTGCGCCCGCGCCCCGGCCACGCCGACCTCGTCGGCATGCAGAAATACGACTTCGACGAGGCCCGACCGGTCCTGGAGCGCGCCAGCGCCCGCGAGACCGCCGCCCGGGTCGCCCTCGGCGCCGTCGCCCGCGCCTTCCTGGCCGGACTCGGCATCGAGCTGGTCAGCCACACCCTGTCGATCGGGCCCGTGCGCGTGCCGGAAGGCTCGCCTCTGCCGCACCCGAGCGATGTCGACACCCTCGACGCCGACCCGCTGCGCTGCTTCGACCCCGCCACCAGCGCATTGATGGTGGCCGAGGTGGATGCCGCCCACAAGGACGGCGACACCCTCGGCGGCATCGTCGAGGTGCTCGCGTACAACCTTCCGCCCGGGCTCGGCTCGTTCGTGCACTGGGACCGCCGGCTGGACTCCCAGCTCGCCGCCGCCTTGATGGGCATCCAGGCGATCAAGGGCGTCGAGGTCGGCGACGGCTTCCTCACCACCACCCGTCGCGGCTCAGCGGCCCACGATGAGCTCGTGCAGGTCGACGACGAGATCGTGCGCGCCAGCGACAAGGCCGGCGGCACCGAGGGCGGCATGAGCACCGGAACGGTCCTGCGTGTGCGGGCCGGGATGAAGCCCATCGCGACCATTCCCCGGGCCCTCCGCACGGTCGACGTCACGACCAGCGAGGCCGCACCCGCACACCACCAGCGGTCCGATGTCTGTGCCGTTCCGGCGGCCGGCGTCGTCGCCGAAGCCATGGTCGCGCTCGTGCTCGCCAATTCGGTGCTGGAGAAGTTCGGTGGCGACTCGCTCACCGAGACCAAGCGCAACCTGGACTCCTACCTGGCCAGCATCCCGGCCAATCTGCGCACCGGGGCGTCCAGCGACGCGACCGTCTAGCGTGCTGTTCCTGAGCCCGGAGGCCTCCCGGCCGCCGGAGGGCTGGCCGGCCAGGGTTCCGAAAGAGCCGGCAGAGGTGCCTCAGCCGAGCCAGACCAGGCTGCCGGCCGGCAGTTCATCCGAGGACGGTGCCCAGCGCGGCGCCGCCTCTGTCGTGCAGGAGCCTGAGCGGGATGCGGACGCCCCCTCTTCCCGCTCGTGTTCATCGGGCCCATGGCGTCGGGCAAGTCCAAGATCGGTCGCCGGGTCGCCCGCCTACTCCGGGTTCCGTTCATCGACACCGACAAGACCATCGTTGCCGCGCACGGGCCGATCACCGAGATCTTCGCCAGGCTCGGCGAGCCGCACTTCCGGGACCTCGAGCGCGACGCGGTGGCCGACGCCCTCGGGCGCGGGCGGGCCGTGGTGTCGCTCGGCGGGGGAGCCGTGCTCGACCCCGCCACCCGGGAACGCCTCCGCGGCACCACCGTGGTATCGCTGAGTACCACCGCCGAGGCCGTGCGCTCGCGCACCAGAAACGCCAAACGGCCGCTGCTGGCTGCCGGTCCCGACGCGTGGCAACGCATCTATGATGAGCGACGCCCGCTCTACGACGCGCTGGCCAGCATCCACTTCGACACGTCGACCAGACCGGTCGATGCCATCGCCGACGACATCGTGAAATGGGTACGACGACACCATGACTGACCTGCATCCCGAAGACCCCTCCGCTGAATCCGGCACCGACACCGAGTCCACAACGACCATCACCGTGAGCGGGGTGGACAGCTACCCCGTCTACATCGGGCGCGGCATCGTTGCCGACGTTGCCGAGCAGCTGGGTGACACTGTCAAGAAGGTGCTCATCGTGCACACCTCGCACCTGGGCGCCCGCGCGGTGGCGCTGCGTGAGAGCCTGCTCGACCGCTACGAGGTCCTCATCGCCGAGGTGCCCGACGCCGAGCCCGCCAAACGCGTGGAGGTGGCCGCGTTCTGCTGGCAGGTGATGGGGCAGGCCGACTTCACCCGCACGGATGCCGTGATCGGCTTCGGCGGCGGCGCGGTGACCGACCTGGCCGGGTTCGTCGCCGCCACCTGGCTGCGCGGCGTGAAGCTCGTGCAGATTCCCACCAGCGTGCTCGGGATGGTCGACGCGGCCGTCGGCGGCAAGAACGGCATCAACACCGCCGAAGGCAAGAACCTTGTCGGCACCTTCTACGCCCCGGCGGCCGTGGTCTGCGACCTGGACATCCTGGCCGACCTGCCCCGCAACGAGATCCTGGCAGGGTTTGCCGAGATCGTGAAGGCGGGCTTCATCCAGGTCCCCGAGATCCTCGACATCGTCGAAGCCGACGTCGCCTTGGTGACCGACCCCACCACCGAGCAGTTCCGCCGGGTGCTCGAACTGGCGATCGCCATGAAGGCTCGCGTGGTGGGCGCCGACTTCAAGGAGGCGGGCCTGCGCGAGATCCTCAACTACGGGCACACGCTCGGCCACGCCGTCGAGCACGCCGAACGCTACGGCTGGCGTCACGGGGCCGCCGTGGCCGTGGGAATGATGTTCGCCGCCGAACTCGCCCGTCTCAGCGGACGGCTCTCGGACGAGGCCGTCGACCGGCACCGCCGCATCCTGGAATCGCTCACGTTGCCGATCAGCTACCCGGTTGGCCGCTGGCCCACGCTGCTGGCCACCATGCAGCGCGATAAGAAGACCCGCAGCGGCATGCTGCGTTTCATCGTGCTCGACGACATCGGCAAGCCCACCGTTCTCGAAGCGCCCGATGCATCACTCCTGTTCGCCGCGTACCAGGAGATCGGGTCCTAAGCCGGTCGAACACCGACCAGCAGATCTCGTTGCGCTGCCGCTGATCGTCGAGCACAAGCCCGCGTGCCGAGCTCCACGCTTTCTCGCAGTCTGTGCCTAGAATGAAGCACCCGACCGGCCGCTGGCGCAGGTCGCCTACGACCAGCGTTGATCGGAGGTGTTGTGAGCAGCCCGTGGACCATCACGCCTGCCGATTCGACTGTGCGCGCGTCGACTCTGCGCTCGTTCACCGCACAGGAACGGCTGCATGAGGCCGCCATCGGTCACCGCACCGACCTGAGTGCAAACGTTATGCAGGCAGGAATGCGCGCCCTCGTGCGGGAGTCCTGGCAACGCTCCATCTCATTGCGACTTGACCCTCTCACCGCCCAGGCCGATCCGACACTGAGCAGCGACGAACTGGCCCTGTTGCGCTCCCGCAACCCTCTGGCCAGCGTGTTGCCGGTGATCAACGCCCTGCTGGTGCGTCATGCCACCGAGTTCGGGTTGATCGTCGCCGTGGCGGATGAGGCCGGCCGGCTGCTCTGGATCGACGGCGACAGCGCAGTGCGCACGAGCGCCGAGGAGATGCGCTTCGTGGTGGGCGCCGATTGGTCGGAGGCCCGGGTGGGCACGAGCGCCCCCGGCACGGCACTTGAGCTCGACCACGGCGTCCAGATCCAGCGTGCCGAGCATTTCAGCCAGCTCGCCCACCAGTTCAGCTGCACGGCCGTTCCCATCCACGACCCGGTCACCGGGGCCGTGCTCGGAGTTATCGATATCACCGGGGGAGACCAGGCGGTGGCCCCGCAGACTCTGCCCCTGGTGGAGGCTGCGGTGGCGGCGCTCGAAGCCGAGCTGCGCATCCAGAGCCTCAGTGCCCCTCGACGGCCCGCCCCGCGACCGTCCGGTTTCACCGCACCGGCGATGCTGCTCAGCGTGCTCGGCACCGAGAACGGCAGCCTGCGCGGCCACTCCGGCAGCGCTCAGCTCAGCCCCCGGCATGCCGAGATTCTTCTGCTGCTCGCCTGGCACCGGCAGGGCCTGTCAGCCGAACGTCTCGCAGCGGCTCTGAGCGAGGATCAGCCGCACGCGGTGGAGAACCTGCGCGCGGAGATGGTGCGGCTGCGCAGGGTCCTGTCCGTCGACCATCCGCGGCTGCGCATCGGGTCACGCCCGTACCGGCTCGAGACCGACATCGACACGGATGCCGGGCGCCTTCTGGCGCTGCTGCGGCGTGGCGCGCACCGGATGGCCCTCGCCGCGTACCGAGGCCCGGTGCTCCCGGGCTCGGTGGCCCCTGGCATCGTGGAGATCCGCACGGAGGTGACTCGCCGGCTGAGGGAGACCCTGCTCAGCGACGCATCCGTTGAGGTACTGCTCGACTTTGCCGCGACCGACGAGGCGGCCTGGGACAGCGAGGTCTGGCGCGCGTGCCGGGAACTGCTGCCGGCCCGGTCACCCCAGCGAGCCGCGGTGCTCGCCCGGCTCGCCCGCATCGAGCACGACATCGGAACCACGTCCGCGCTGTGAGCATGCCTGCACGAAGAACTGCCTGCGCGTCAGGCCGTCAGCTCAGGATGCCGACGATCACGCCGATGTAGGCCAGGGTGCCCACCAGCCACACGCACACCACCACGGGGACCACCCGCGGCTCGAGCCGGCAGCGGAGGACCGCCGCCAACAGGAAGACCACCGACAGCACGATCTCCAACCCCCAGTACACCGGACTGGTGGTGCCGGCTACGGCAGTGAGCGCCCAGAGACCCTCGCCCAGGAGGACCGCGCAAAGGGGAGTGACCGCGAGGGCCCGCCAGAGCGGGGGAGCGTGGCGAACCAGGCCGGCGGTGGTACCGAGGAACGGACCCGCGACCAGACCGGCCACGGTCCATACCGACGTGAACGGATCCCCGTCATCGAAGCCCCGCCACTCACTCACGACACTGTAGGACTCGACCAGCAGCTGGAACACGAGCGCGCCCAGAACCGCGGCGAGGACGGGGCGGGCACGACCCAGCCAGACGATCAGGAAGCAGAACATCGTCCAGCCGCCCACCGAGTTGCTCAGGGAATTGACCCACTCCGGCAGGTACCCCTGGCCGAAACTGGTCAGAGAGCCGATCAGTGCACCGCCGATCACCGCGATCAGGATGGCGTGTAGCGATGACCTGAGGCTCTCGCGGTACCACCAGCCGGGCTCTGGTCTGTCCGCTATGACGGTGCGGGAAGCTGCAAGGGTGTCCATCCTTCCGACGTTAGACGGGGCATCCTCGGGTGTCGTCCTCCCTGCGGATGACGGGGGTGCGCCGGCCGGGTGACGTCCGCAACGTTTCGCAACCCTCACGTCCATAGGCTCACAGCACGGTCCGCGCAGACGCGGACAGCCATCGACAGAGTCGTCGAACAAGGAGCGAAATGACCGTTTACGCCGCCCCCGGCACGCCGGGCGCCAAAGTCACCTTCAAGTCCCGCTACGAGAACTGGATCGGAGGCGAATGGGTGCCACCGGTGAGGGGCCAGTACTTCGAAGACATCTCACCGGTCAACGGCAAGCCCTTCACCGAAGTCGCCCGCAGCACCCACGAGGACATCGACCTCGCCCTCGACGCGGCGCACAAGGCCGCTCCGGCCTGGGGCAAGACCACGGCCACGCAGCGTGCCGCAGTGCTCAACAAGATGGCGGATGTCATCGACAAGAATCTCGAGTTGCTGGCCGTGGCCGAGAGCTGGGACAACGGCAAGCCCATCCGGGAGCCGCTGAACGCCGACCTGCCGCTGGCCGCGGACCACTTCCGCTACTTCGCCGCCGCCATCCGCGCGCAGGACGGCGACCACGCCGAACTCGACAACGACACCGTCTCGTATCAGTTCCACGAGCCACTCGGTGTGGTCGGGCAGATCATCCCGTGGAACTTCCCGATCCTGATGGCCGTGTGGAAGCTGGCCCCGGCCCTCGCCGCCGGCAACGCGGTGGTGCTCAAGCCCGCCGAGCAGACCCCCGCGTCGATCCTGGTACTCATCGAACTGATCGGCGACATCCTGCCGCCCGGCGTACTGAACATCGTCAACGGCTTCGGCATCGAGGCCGGCAAGCCGCTGGCGTCGTCGAACCGTATCCGCAAGATCGCGTTCACCGGGGAGACCACCACGGGCCGGTTGATCCTGCAGTACGCCAGCGCCAACATCATCCCCTCCACCGTGGAGCTGGGTGGCAAGAGCGCGAACATCTTCTTCGACGACGTGGCCCAGAAGGACGACAGCTACTACGACAAGGCCCAAGAGGGCTTCGTGCTGTTCGCCTTCAACCAGGGCGAGGTGTGCACCTGCCCGAGCCGGGCCCTCCTGCACAAGCCCATCTACGACAGCTTCCTCGGCGGCGCCATCGAGCGCACCAAGCTCGCGATCCAGGGCAACCCGCTGGACACCGACACCCAGGTGGGTGCGCAGGCCAGCAACGACCAGCTCGAGAAGATCCTCTCCTACATCGACATCGGCAAGAAGGAGGGCGCCAAGCTGCTGCTGGGTGGGGAACAGCTCGATCTGGGCGGGGACCTGGCCGGCGGCTACTACGTGCAGCCGACGATCTTCGAGGGCCAGAACAAGATGCGCATCTTCCAGGAGGAGATCTTCGGCCCGGTCGTGGCCGTGACCAGCTTCGAGGACTACGACGACGCCATCTCCATCGCCAACGACACCCTCTACGGTCTCGGTGCCGGCGTCTGGTCGCGTAACGGCAACATCGCCTACCGGGCCGGCCGCGACCTGCATGCCGGCCGGGTCTGGGTCAACAATTACCACAACTACCCGGCTGGAGCCGCTTTCGGCGGATACAAGAGCTCCGGCATCGGCCGGGAGAACAACAAGCTCGCCCTGGGGCACTACCAGCAGACCAAAAACATGCTCGTGTCCTACTCCGAAGACGCCCTGGGCTTCTTCTAAGCCACACCCCGGTGCCGGCCGGACGGCCACCCGAAGACCATCCCGGTCGGCACCACCACCCGCCCACACCCCCAGCACGCACCACCTCCGGAGGGACCCCTGATGACCGACCTCATCGCGCCCGAACCCGATGCGCCGCCCACGCCCGCCAGCGCCGTCGAAGGCACCATCACCATCCCCGGCGAGACCCGGTCACGGGTGGCGCTCACCCCGGCCACGGTCGATCTGCTGCGCAGCCTCTGGGAGGAACACGGACCGCTCATGTTCCACCAGTCCGGCGGATGTTGCGACGGGAGCTCACCCATGTGCTTCCCTGCGGGGGAGTTCATCACCTCCGATCAGGACGTCCTGCTCGGCCGGTTGGACATCGCGCCGGCCGGTGGCCCCGAGCAGGTCATCGACTTCTGGATCTCCGCCGAACAGTTCGCGTACTGGAGCCACACCGCTTTGCTGATCGACACCGTGCCCGGTCGCGGCGGGGGATTCTCGGCCGAGGCTCCGCGCGGGGTCCGCTTCATCATCCGTTCGGAGCTGATGGAGTCCTTCGCCGATTGACCCTGCAACAGGCCGGGCCGCGCGCCGGGCCTAGGCTGGGTGCATGCGCACAGTCCTCGTCCTGAACGGTCCCAACCTCGGCCGCCTCGGCAGCCGTGAACCGGATGTCTACGGGTCCGCCAACCTCGACGACCTGCGTGCGCTGCTCTCCGCGGCCACCCCTGACGACGTCACCGTGGACCTCCGTCAGACCGACGACGAGGCCGAACTCATCCACTGGCTCTACGAGGCCGTGGACACCGGAACCCCCGTGGTGCTGAACCCCGCCGCGTTCACGCATTACAGCTACGCGTTGCGCGACGCCGCGGCCCTGGTCACCAAGGCGGGGATCCCGCTCGTCGAGGTACACATCTCCAACCCGCACGCCCGCGAAACCTTCCGGCACACGAGCGTGGTCAGCGCCGTGGCCACCGGCGTCATCGCCGGCTTCGGCTTCGATTCCTACCGACTGGCCGTGGACTACATCGTCCGGCTCGGCTGAGCCTGAAGCCACCGGCCGGTTTCGAATCGGCCATTCCCGGCGTGTCGGCTACACTCGTCTGAGGCCTGTGGCCATGCACCTTCCCAATTGAATCGAACGGAACACCTCTTCATGGCATCTACCGCCGACATTCGAAATGGCGTCGTCCTCAACATCGACAAGCAGCTGTGGGCCGTCATCGAGTTCCAGCACGTCAAGCCCGGCAAGGGTGGCGCCTTCGTGCGCACCAAGCTGAAGAACGTCGTCACCGGCAAGACGGTCGACCGCACCTTCAACGCCGGCGCGAAGATCGAGACCGAGAACGTCGACCGCCGCGACTTCCAGTACCTCTACGCGGATGGCGACTCCTACGTCTTCATGGACGTCGCGGACTACGACCAGCTCACCGTGTCCTCCACCGTGGTCGGCGACGCCGCCAACTTCATGCTGGAGAACCAGGCCGTGACTGTCGCGCTGCACGACGGCAACCCGCTCTACGTCGAGCTGCCTGCCTCCGTGACCCTCGAAATCACCTACACCGAGCCGGGCCTGCAGGGCGACCGCTCCACCGGCGGCACCAAGCCCGCCACCGTTGAAACCGGGTACCAGATCCAGGTGCCGCTGTTCCTCGAGCAGGGCACCAAGGTCAAGGTCGACACCCGCACCGGTGACTACCTCGGCCGCGTCAACTAGTGAGCGCCCGAACCAAGGCGCGCAAGCGCGCGATCGACATCCTGTACGCCGCGGACATCCGCCAGTCGACGATTCAGCAGTCGCTGGCGATGGAAGCCGAACGTGCCGCGAGTGAACCCGCCCGCATGGCGTCGTGGCTGTACGCCAGGGACATCGTGGACGGCGTGGTCGACCACCGCGACGAGATCGACGAACTGATCGAGACGTACTCGCAGGGCTGGACGCTCTCGCGGATGCCCACGATCGACCGGGCCATCCTGCGTATCGGCATCTGGGAGATCCTGTACAACGACGCCGTGCCGCACGCCGTCGCGATCGACGAAGCCGTCGAGGCCGCCAAGGTCCTCTCGACGGATGACTCCGCCGGGTTCGTCAACGGACTGCTCGGCCGGATCGCCCAGACGGCTCCGTCCGTTTAGAACCGTCCGTCCAGAAGGCTCGATCGCCCGCGGCGGGAACGGCGGGTGGGTGACGGCACGTCACGTGAAGCGCACTGCCGGACCGGCCGCTATCGCGGCCGGTCCGGACATACGAGGGGAGACCATGACCGAGCACACTGATCCGCAACAGACTGGCGCTGAACGCGCTGCCCAGGCAGACGCCCAAGCCGGGTACACCGGCGGCGGCAATCAACCGGTGACATACCTCGGAGCCTCCTACGTGCCGGCCATCCCGCCCCGCACCAACACCCTCGCCATCGTCTCGCTGGTCACCGGGTTCTGCTGTTCTCTCGCTGCCGTGATCACCGGGCACATCGCCCTGGCCCAGGTGAAGCGCACGGGCGAGGGGGGCCGCAACCTGGCGATCGCCGGACTGGTGCTCGGCTACATCGGAATCGGGATCACGACCCTGATTCTGGTGCTGGCCCTCACCTTCACCGCGCTTTTCAGCACGCTGTTCGGGGTCCTCGGTGGAATCAACGGCAACACCGGCAACACCGGCCCCTCGTCGAGCATCGTCGCCGGACAGGTCGGCGCCGCCTACCTCGATGACGGCTATCTCCTGGTGGGTACCGGCGACACCGTCGTGGACCTCTACATCGACCCGATGTGCCCCTACTGCGGCCAGTTCGACGCCGCGAACGGAGCCACCCTCGCCGCCCTCGTCGACAACGGCGCCATCACGCTGCGCCTGCACGCTCTCACCTTCCTCGACCAGGCATCCGCGGGCAGCGAGTACTCGTCGCGGGCGTCAGCCGCTCTCACGTGCGTGGCCGCGACCAACCCGGATTCGACGCTGGACTATCTCACCGCCCTGTTCGGCGACCAGCCCATCGAGGGAACCACCGGGCTCACCGACGACGAGCTCATCGCCCTGTCCGTGGGCGCGGACTCGATCAGCGATTGCGTCACGAGCGGTCGCTACCTGGCCTGGTCGCAGCAGAACACCGACAACGCCCTGAACGGCCCGATCCCCGGGTCCGACCTGCCCTCGCTGCAGGGCACGCCGACCGCCCTCGTCGACGGGCGTCAGTACCTGGGAGCCATCGACGACCCACAGGCGTTCGCCGACTTCGTTCTCGGCGCCACGTCCTAAGCAACCAGAAGGATCCCGGCAGTCGAACGAGATCTGCGCGGAAATTCCGCACCTCGTCGGTTGTGCTTGTCCTGACCTCGTGGCTCGTCGTGCGGCCGGTGGTCGGAAGGGTGGGTTGTCCGACACGCGCGGTGCCGGCTGTGGGGTTGACCGGGGTCTCGGAGTGAGATCGCTGTCCTTGACGGGGCGTCTCCGTTTCCGGGGTCCGACAACCGGCGGCAGGGGCCGGGGTGGCCCCACCGGGTTGGCGGGGTCGGTGCGGTAGCTGGGTGTGCCGGATGAGGGCCAGACCAGCACCCCGCCATTCTCGTGTCGCACCTGCCAGGTCGAGAGGTATTTGAGACGGTGGTGGGCTTCGCACAGGTAGCGTGCCTGCTCCAACTGCCGATCGATGGTGCGTTCGGCGGTGCGGGTCAGGCACGCGGTCTCACTCAGGATGGTGCGCCGGGCGACCTCGTGGTCTTTCCAGCGGCTGCACTGGGACGCGCGGGCCTGATCGGCCCGGACCTGATCGTCCAGAGTGGGCGACGGTGAGTTCTCACCATCGTCCGGAGCGGGCGGTGGTGCCACCCACACGCATCCGCGACCTGTGAGAAAAGCCCCAGAATTCGGGAGTTTTGGGTGCTTAAGTCACAGTTCGCGGGAGGGGTGGGGCGGGGATGCTAGGGTACATGAGGTATTAAGACCTACTTTAAGAGCCGTCCTGTGAGACGGGAAAGGAGGTTGGTTTGACGGAGCGCACTGTGCTCACCCAGGCTGACATCACCCGCGCGTTGACTCGGATCTCTCACGAGATCCTGGAGTCCAATCGAGGTGCGGAGAACCTGGTCATTCTGGGCATCCCCACCAGGGGAGTCGCCCTGGCCCGGCGAATCGCCGAGACCATCCAACGCATCGAGCCCACCTCCGGAGCCGTGCGGGTCGGTTCGCTCGACGTGACGATGTACCGAGACGACCTCTCTCACACCCGCACCCGCACGCCCTCGCCCACCCAGGTGCCCGGCAGCATCGACGGAGCCACCGTGGTGCTCGTCGACGACGTGCTCTACTCCGGCCGCACCATCCGCGCCGCACTCGACGCCCTCGGCGACCATGGCCGACCCAGTGTGGTGCGCCTCGCGGTCCTCGTGGACCGCGGCCACCGCGAGCTGCCGATCCGCGCCGACTTCGTGGGCAAAAACCTCCCCAGCGCCAGCCACGAACGCATCAATGTGCACGTCACCGAGATCGACGGCGACGAGTTCGTGAGCATCGACAGCGGCAGCGACGGCGGCGACGGTGGCCCTGGCGACAGCGACAGCACCGACACCGGCGCAGCAAGCGACGGGGGCACCCGGTGAAGCACCTGCTCTCCACCAAGGCACTGAGCCGTGACGAGGCCATCGGCCTGCTCGACATCGCCGAGGACATGGCGGATGTGGCCAACCGCGAGGTCAAGAAGCTTCCGACCCTGCGCGGCAAGACCGTGGTCAACCTGTTCTTCGAGGACTCCACCCGCACCCGCATCTCGTTCGAGGCCGCCGCCAAGCGCCTCAGCGCCGACGTGATCAACTTCAGCGCCAAGGGGTCCAGCGTCTCCAAGGGCGAAAGCCTCAAGGACACCGCGCAGACCCTGGCCGCGATGGGCGCCGACGGCGTCGTCATCCGCCACCCCGCCTCCGGCGGCCCGCAGGTGTTGGCCGGCAGCGGCTGGATCGACGCCGGCATCATCAACGCGGGCGACGGCACCCACGAGCACCCCACTCAGGCGCTTCTCGACGCCTTCACCATCCGCCGTCGCCTGCACGGCAGCGCGTCCCGCGGCCGTGGCCTCGACGGCGTCACCGTCACCATCGTCGGCGATATCCTGCACTCCCGCGTCGCCCGCTCCAACCTGTGGCTGCTGAACACCCTGGGCGCCCAGGTCACCTTCATCGCCCCGCCCACGCTGGTGCCGGCGGACACCTCCGCCTGGCCCGCCACCATCGGCTACGACCTGGACGCCGCCATCGATGCCGGCCCCGATGTCGTCATGATGCTGCGCATCCAGGCCGAACGGATGAACGCCGCGTTCTTCCCAAACAGCCGCGAGTACTCCCGCCGCTGGGGCCTGGACGACGAGCGCTTCGCCCGGCTGTCGTCGCATAGCATTGTCATGCACCCCGGACCGATGAACCGCGGCCTGGAGATCTCCTCCGCCGCGGCAGACTCTGAACGGTCCACCGTGCGCGAACAGGTCGCAAACGGGGTCTCCGTGCGCATGGCGGCGTTGTACTTGCTGTTATCGGGCGACCGAGAGGATCACTGAATGTCGAGCGAACGAATGTCCAGCGAACGCTACCTCCTGCGCGGAGCCCAGCTCAGCGACGGAACCAGCACTGACCTGCTGCTGGCCGACGGTGTCATCACCGAAACAGGCCTGGGACTCTCGGATGCCGGTGCGACCGTGATCGACGCCGACGGCCTGATCGCCCTCCCCGGCCTGGTCGACCTGCACACCCACCTCCGTGAACCCGGTTACGAGCAGAGCGAAACCGTGCTCACCGGAAGCCAGGCCGCGGCCATCGGCGGCTTCACGACGGTGTTCGCCATGGCCAACACCTCGCCGGTACAGGACACCGCCGGCGTCGTCGAGCAGGTCCTCGCGCTCGGCGAGCGGGCCGGCTACGTCACCGTGCAGCCCATCGGAGCCGTCACCGTCGGTCTGGCAGGTGACCGACTCGCCGAACTCGGCGCCATGGCGGCCAGCCGCGCCCAGGTGCGCGTCTTCTCCGACGACGGATTCTGCGTCTCCGACCCCCTGCTCATGCGCAGGGCCCTCGAGTACGTCAAGGCCTTCGACGGCGTCGTCGCGCAGCACTCCCAGGAACCGCGCCTCACCGTCGGCGCCCAGATGAACGAGGGTGCCCTGTCCGGCGAGCTCGGACTCACCGGCTGGCCGGCCGTGGCCGAGGAATCGATCATCGCCCGCGACGTGCTGTTGGCCGAACACGTCGGCTCCCGGTTGCACGTCTGCCACGTCTCCACCGCCGGGGCCGTCGACGTGGTGCGCTGGGCCAAGGCCCGGGCATCAACGTCACCGCCGAGGTCACCCCCCACCACCTGCTGCTCACCGAGGAACTGGTCGCCGGTTACGACGCCCGGTACAAGGTCAACCCGCCGCTCCGCCGTCGGGAAGACGTGGACGCGCTGCGCCAGGGCCTGGCCGACGGCACCATCGACATCATCGCCACCGACCACGCACCGCACCCCACCGAGTCCAAGGACTGCGAGTGGGATGCCGCCGCCAACGGGATGGTCGGGCTCGAATCCGCCCTCTCCGTGGCCCACGCCTCCGTGGTCGAGTCGGGCTACCTGAACTGGGCCGATCTGGTCCGGGTATTCTCCACCACGCCGGCGCGCATCGGCCGGATCTCCGGTCACACCGGTCAGCTCACGGTCGGCTCTGCCGCCGAGATCACCCTGTACGACCCGAACGCCCGCCGGGTCTTCGGCCGCGAGAACCTCGTGGGCAAGGGCATCAACTCGCCCTACCTCGAGATGACCCTGCCCGGACAGGTGATGGCGACGTTCCACAACGGCTACGCCACCGTCCTGGATGGTGTGCTCCGTAGCCCGGCCGATGTCCACGCGGCACGGAGCGCGCATGAGTAGCCGCACCGTCGCGACGCTCATCACCGCGCTGGTCCTGGTCGTCGTGCTGCTGCTGATGCTGCGCTCCTGGCGCCGCCGCAGCCGCCGGGATGCCGCCCTGCCCGCCGGCTACCCGCAGCCGGCTGCCAGCAGCCGCGAGCTCGCCTCGGCCGCGGCCCTCTACGTGGCCACGACGCCCAGGGACCAGCCGCTTGAGCGCCTCAACATCCCCGGGCTCGGCTTCCGGGCGCGCGGGGGAGTGTCCGTCACCGAACAGGGCGTGCTCCTCGAGCTCGCGGGCTCTGCGGCACTCTTCATCCCCGCGGATGCCGTTGAGCTCGTCACCCACGCCACCTGGGCCATCGACCGCGCCGTCGAACCCGGCGGGCTGTTGCTGCTCGGCTGGCGGTTGAACCGTACGGACGGCCAGAACGGTCCGGCCGGCACCGCAGCCCCGGACGCCCCCGTCAGCGTCGACAGCTACTTCCGTTTCAGCGACCCCGCCGATCGCACCGCGATCAGCGAGGCCATCACCACTCTCACCGGGCGTGCCACTGGCACCCCCGGCAGTACTGCATTCGGCACCGAAGAAAGTGAGGTGTAGCCCGTGAGCTACCCAACAAACACACCGGCCCCGGCCGTGCTCGTCCTCGAAGATGGCAGCCGCTACGTGGGACGCGCCTACGGCAGCCGTGGCCAGACCCTCGGTGAGATCGTCTTCGCCACCGGCATGACCGGTTACCAGGAGACCCTCACCGACCCGTCCTACGCCGGTCAGATCGTCCTCATGACGGCCCCGCACATCGGCAACACGGGAGCCAACGACGAAGACATGGAGTCCTCCCGCATCTGGGTTTCCGGCTTCGTGGTGCGCGAGCCCGCCCGCACGCCCTCCAACTTCCGCTCCCAGCGCAGCCTCGACACCGACCTCGAGTCCAACGGCGTCGTAGGCATCAGCGGCATCGACACCCGCGCGATCACCCGGCACATCCGGTCACTCGGCGCCATGCGCAGCGGCATCTTCTCGGGCGAGAGCTACGACATCTCCGAGGGCGAACAGCTCGAACTCGTCCGCGGCGGCGCCAGCATGCGCGGCCGCAACCTCTCCGACGAGGTCTCCACCGTCGAGCCCTACTCCCTGCCCGCGCAGGGTGAGCGCATCGGCTCCGTCGCCGTGCTCGACCTCGGCGTGAAGACATCCACCCTCACCTACCTCGCCGAGCGGGGCTTCGAGGTGTTCGTGCTGCCCCAGTCGGTCACCGCCGAGCACGTGCTCTCGCTCAACCCGTCCGCCCTGTTCTTCTCGAACGGCCCCGGCGACCCCGCCGCCAGCGACGCCCACGTCACCCTCCTGCAGGAGGTCCTGCGCGCCGGGGTGCCGTACTTCGGCATCTGCTTCGGCAACCAGCTGCTCGGCCGGGCCCTCGGCTTCAGCACCTACAAGCTGCCCTTCGGCCATCGCGGCATCAACCAGCCGGTGCTCGACAAGGCCACCGGCCGGGTCGAGATCACCTCGCAGAACCACGGCTTCGCCGTGGACATGCCCATCGAGGGCATCAGCGAGTCCCGCACCGGCTTCGGCCGGGTGGAAGTGAGCCACTACAGCCTCAACGACCAGGTCGTCGAGGGCATCAGATGCCTGGACATCCCGGCATTCTCGGTGCAATACCACCCGGAGTCCGCGGCCGGCCCGCACGACGCCAACTATCTTTTCGACAGGTTCAGGGATGTGGTTGTCGCGCACGCGGCCGCCGGAGCAGGAGACGCCAAGTAATGCCCAAGCGCGACGATATCAACAGCGTCCTCGTCATCGGATCCGGCCCGATCGTCATCGGCCAGGCCTGTGAGTTCGACTACTCGGGCACCCAGGCCTGCCGGGTCCTGCGCGAGGAAGGGGTCCGGGTCATCCTGGTCAACTCCAACCCGGCCACCATCATGACCGACCCCGACTTCGCCGACGCGACGTACATCGAGCCGATCACCCCGGAGATCCTCGAGACCATCATCGCCAAGGAACGACCGGATGCGATCCTGCCGACCCTGGGCGGCCAGACGGCCCTCAACGCGGCCATCGCCCTGCACGAGCGCGGCATCCTGGAGAAGTACAACGTCGAACTCATCGGCGCCAGCTTCGAAGCCATCAACAAGGGCGAGGACCGCCAGATCTTCAAGCAACTGGTGCTGGATGCCGGCGCCGACGTGGCCAAGTCCTACATCGCCCACACCGTGGAGGAAGCCGTCGGCTTCGCCGCAGACCTCGGCTACCCGCTTGTGGTGCGCCCGTCCTTCACCATGGGCGGTCTCGGCTCCGGCTTCGCGTACACCGAGGAGGAGCTGCGCCGCATCGTCGGCGATGGCCTGCACCAGAGCCCGACCACCGAGGTGCTCCTTGAGGAGTCGATCCTGGGCTGGAAGGAATACGAGCTCGAGATGATGCGCGACACCGCCGACAACACGGTGGTCGTCTGCTCGATCGAGAACGTCGACCCCGTCGGCGTGCACACCGGCGACTCGATCACCGTCGCCCCGGCCCTCACGCTCACCGACCGTGAGTACCAGAAGCTGCGCGACATCGGCATCGACATCATCCGCGCCGTCGGCGTCGACACCGGTGGCTGCAACATCCAGTTCGCCATCGACCCGGCCAACGGCCGCATCATCGTGATCGAGATGAACCCGCGCGTCTCCCGCTCGTCGGCTCTGGCCAGCAAGGCCACCGGCTTCCCGATCGCCAAGATCGCCGCGAAGCTCGCCCTCGGCTACCGCCTCGACGAGATCCCCAACGACATCACCGGCGTGACCCCGGCCAGTTTCGAGCCCACGCTCGACTACGTGGTCGTCAAGGTGCCCCGGTTCGCGTTCGAGAAGTTCCCCAAGGCCGACCCGCGCCTGACCACCACTATGAAGTCGGTCGGCGAGGCCATGGCCATCGGCCGCAACTACGCCTCCGCCCTGCAGAAGGCCCTCCGCTCGCTCGAGAAGCGCGGCTCCTCCTTCCACTGGGGCGTGGAGAACCGCTCGGTCGAGGAGCTCCTCGAGATCGCCGAGGTCCCCACCGACGGGCGCATCGTCACCGTGCAGCAGGCGCTCCGCAAGGGCGCCACCATCGAGCAGCTCTTCGAGGCCACCAAGATCGACCCGTGGTTCCTCGACCAGATCGTGCTCATCAACGAGATCGCCGACGCCGTCGCCGGCTCGGACACCCTCGACACCGAGATCCTGCGCACAGCCAAGGACCACGGTTTCTCCGACGCCCAGATCGGCGAACTCCGCGGCTTCGGCGAAGCGGATGTGCGCAAGGTCCGGCACATCCTCGGGGTGCGCCCGGTCTTCAAGACCGTCGACACCTGCGCGGGCGAATTCCCCGCCCTCACCCCGTACCACTACTCGAGCTACGACCAGGAGACCGAGGTGATCCCGAGCGACCGCCGCAAGGTGGTCATCCTCGGATCCGGACCGAACCGCATCGGCCAGGGTGTCGAATTCGACTACTCCTGCGTGCACGCGTCCTTCGCCCTCTCCGAGGCCGGCTACGAGACCATCATGATCAACTGCAACCCGGAGACGGTCTCGACCGACTACGACACCAGCGACCGGCTCTACTTCGAGCCGCTCACCCTGGAGGACGTGCTGGAGATCATCCACGCCGAGAGCCAGAGCGGCGAACTCGTGGGCGTCGTCGTGCAGCTCGGCGGTCAGACCGCGCTGGGCTTGGCCAAGGGCCTCGAGGCCGAGGGCATCCCGATCCTGGGCACCTCGCCCACCGCGATCGACCTGGCGGAGGAGCGCGGCCTGTTCAGCGGCATCCTCGCCGACGCGGGCCTGCTCGCTCCCCGCAACGGCACCGCCACCGACTACTCGGGCGCCGTCGTGGTGGCCGAGGAGATCGGCTACCCGGTGCTCGTGCGCCCCAGCTACGTGCTCGGCGGCCGCGGCATGGAGATCATCTACGACAGCGCCAGCCTGGCCGATTACTTCACCCGCATGCAGGGCCAGGGCATCATCGGCCCGTCGCACCCGCTGCTGGTGGACCGCTTCCTCGACGACGCCATCGAGATCGATGTGGACGCCATCTACGACGGTCACGAGCTCTACATCGGCGGCGTGATGGAGCACATCGAAGAGGCCGGCGTGCACTCCGGTGACTCCAGCTGCACCCTGCCGCCCGTCACCCTCGGCCGCGCCGAGATCGACCGGGTCCGCGACGCGACCCTGGCCATCGCCCAGGGCATCGGGGTGCGCGGCCTGCTCAACGTGCAGTTCGCCATCGGCGCCGGTGTGCTCTACGTGCTCGAGGCCAACCCGCGTGCTTCGCGTACGGTGCCCTTCGTCGCCAAGGCCCTCGGCATCACCCTGGCCAAGGCCGCGTCGCTCATCATGGTGGGCACCACCATCGCCGAGCTCAAGGCCAGCGGTCAGCTGCCGCTGATCGACGGCTCGCGGGTGCCGATGGACTCGCCCGTCGCCGTCAAGGAGGCCGTGCTCCCGTTCAACAGGTTCCGTACCCGCGAGGGTCTGATCGTGGATTCCGTGCTCGGCCCGGAGATGCGTTCGACGGGCGAGGTCATGGGTATCGACCGCGACTTCCCGCGGGCCTTCGCCAAGAGCCAGCTGGCCGCGTACGGCGGAATCCCGCTCACCGGCACCGTCTTCGTCTCGGTCTCCGACCGCGACAAGCGCGCCGTGATCCTGCCGATGCTGCGCCTGTCGCAGCTCGGCTATACGATCATGGCCACCGAGGGAACCGCCGAAGTTTTGCAGCGAAACGGAATCGGGGCCACAGTGGTGGCAAAGTTCAGCGAAAAGGCCGATGAGTCCGTGGACACCGTTGTCGACCTGATCCGGCGCGAGGAGGTGCAGATCGTGATCAACACACCCAACGGTCGCACCGCACGCGCCGACGGCTACGAGATCCGGGCGGCCGCCGTGGCCGGCGACCTGCCCCTGTTCACCACGATCGCCGAGCTGAGTGCCGCTGTGGCCTCGATCGATTCCATCCGCACGGGGTTCGACGTCACCAGCCTGCAGGAGTACCACACGAAACGGATGGCTGCCCTGTGACCCCAGCCGACGCCGTGAGCCAGACCGAACCGGCCGTATCCGCCGGTTCCTTCGGAGAACGTCTGAACGGGGCGTTCGGCCGGTTCGGCAGGCTCTGCGTCGGGATCGACCCGCACTCCTGGTTGCTCACCGAGTGGGGCCTGCCCGACACCGCCGCCGGAGCCGAGCGCTTCGGCCGGCTGGTCGTTGAGGCATCCGCCGGCCTGGTGGGCATTGTCAAGCCACAGGTGGCGTTCTACGAGCGGTTCGGCTCCGCCGGCTACCTCGCCCTCGAACGAGTGCTCGGCGACGCACGCGCCGCGGGGCTGCTGGTCATCGCCGACGTCAAACGGGGCGATCTGGGCACCAGTGTTGAGGCCTACGGCCAGGCTTGGCTCAGCCCGGGGTCACCGCTCGAGGCCGACGCGATCACCCTCAGCCCGTACATGGGCGTGGGGTCGCTCGCGAGCACCATCGCCCTGGCCGCGGATGCGAACAAAGGACTGTTCCTGCTCGCGGCGACCTCAAACCCGGAGGCCGCCGCCCTGCAGCAGGCGGTGCTCGCCGGGGGAGCGCAGGCCGGCCGCACCGTGGCCGCCTCCGTGCTGGACCAGGTGCAGGACATCAACTCGGCCGCGACGGGCCCAGCAGGCATGGGTTCGGTCGGAGTGGTGTTCGGCGCCACCGTCGCCCTGGCCGATTTCGGCATCGACATCCACGCCCCGTCCACCGCCGTCACCACTCCGGTGCTCGCCCCGGGCTTCGGCCATCAGGGTGCGAATTCCGCCGATGTGGCGAGTTTGTTTGGCGGATACGCTCAAGGCGTTATCGTGAGTGAATCGCGCAGCGTGTTATCGGCAGGTCCACACCATGTTGCCGACGAGATAACACGCCGAGTAACCGAAGCTGGAGCGACCCGTGGCTGACAATCGCCCTACCCCACCCGACGTCGACCGCGTCGCGGCTTCCCGCGCCGCCGTCGCCGCCCGACGAGCCCGCGCTTTCGTGAAGGCCCAGGTTGCAGCCGGTGAGCGCACCGCGCTCGACGTCCTCGCCGCTGCCGTCAAGGAACCCAACGGTGTCGAGGGTCGGCTGCGCGTCACCGAGCTGCTCGTGAGCATCCCCGCCATCGGGGTGACCAAGATGCAGCGCATCATGACGCGGCTCGAGATCTCCCCGTCCAAGCGCTTGGGCGGCCTCGGCAAGCACCAGCGCGACCGGCTTCGTGACTTCCTCGCAGCCCGGCCCACCACCCGCCGCGGCGCCCCGGACTCCCGCCTGATCGTCCTGGCCGGGCCCACCGCCGTCGGCAAGGGAACAGTGGCTGCCTACATCCGCGAACACCACCCAGAGGTGCACCTGTCGGTGTCGGCCACCACCCGCGCCCCGCGCGCCGGCGAGGTGGAGGGCGTGAGCTACTTCTTCGTGTCGGATACCGAATTCGACCGCATGATCGCCGACGAAGAGCTGCTCGAGTACGCCACAGTGCACAACGCCTACCGGTACGGAACGCCCCGCGGCCCCGTCGAAGCGGCCATCAAGGACGGCAACAGCGTGCTGCTGGAGATCGACATCCAGGGCGCCCGTGCCGTGCGCCGGGCCATGCCGGAGGCCCGACTGGTCTTCCTGCTGCCGCCCAGCTGGGACGAACTCGTGCGCCGCCTGATCGGCCGGGGCACGGAGGATTCCGCCGAACAGAGCCGCCGTCTCGAGACCGCAAAGCTCGAATTGGCCGCTCAGGGCGAGTTCGATTATCGTGTCGTGAACACCGACGTGGCCGAAGCGGCCGAAGAAGTCGTAGACTTGATGAAGATTCGCACGTCAGCGACGCCGTCGTAGCGCCCGCTGCACGTGAATTTCCCGCGTCGACTCGGCGCATCATCGTGGCGAACGCAGGGATTTCCGGCCACGGAACATCCAGCGTGACACCGCGCAGCCCGTACATTTTGCTTGAACTGCATGAAGGAGTGTGACAGCGTGCCCAACAAGCCCACTGGCATCATTGACCCGCCCATCGACGACCTGCTGACCAAGGTCGATTCCAAGTACGCCCTGGTGATCTTCGCGTCCAAGCGCGCCCGCCAGATCAACGACTACTACGCGGACCTGCACGAAGGCAGCCTGTTCGACAACGTCGGACCGCTCGTGGACTCCACCGTCGACGACAAGCCGCTGTCCGTGGCACTGCGCGAAATCAACGAGGACAAGCTCACCTCGAAGCCCATCGTCGAGTAACTCGACGCAGCCTTTCGTAAGCGCGCAGGATGTCGACTGGTCGCACGATCGTCGTCGGGATAACCGGCGGCATCGCTGCCTATAAGGCCGTCAACGTCGTGCGCGCTTTTGTGCTGCTCGGGGACGACGTTCACGTCGTCGCGACCGAGGCGGCGCTGCGCTTCGTCGGCAAGCCGACCCTCGAGGCCATCTCTCGCAACACCGTGCACACCGACCTCTACGAGGGGGTCGCCGAGGTGCGCCACGTGGCCATCGGACAGTCGGCCGACCTCATCGTGATCGCGCCCGCCACGGCCCACAGCATCGCCAAGATCGCCCTCGGCCTGGCCGACGACCTGCTCGGCAATACCATCCTGGCCAGCACCGCCCCGCTCGTGATCGCGCCGGCCATGCACACCGAGATGTGGAACAACCCCGCCACCGTAGCCAACGTGGACACCCTGCGGGAACGCGGCGTCACCATCGTCGGACCGGGCACCGGCCGGCTCACCGGCTCCGATTCCGGCCCTGGCCGGATGGAGGAACCCGAGACCATCGTGGCCGCAGCCCTCGCCGCGCTCGAGGCCCGGACGTCGTCCCGGTCCACAGGGTCGGACGTCGAACTCCCGGTGCAGGACCTCGCCGGCCGCCGCGTGCTGATCAGCGCCGGCGGCACTCGCGAACCGCTCGACCCGGTGCGCTTCCTCGGCAACCGCTCCAGCGGCCGCCAGGGCATCGCCCTGGCGCAGGCCGCCCTGTCGCGCGGTGCCACCGTCACGCTGGTCGCCGCCCACCTCGAGGTCGCCGTGCCGGAGGGCATCCGGGTGCGCACCGTCAGCAGCACCCTCGACCTGCAGCGGGCGATGCAGGATGCCGCCGCCTCCGCCGACCTGATCGTGATGGCCGCCGCCGTGGCCGACTACCGTCCGGCCGAGGTGCGGGCGGACAAGATCAAGAAGGACAGCACGGGGGAGCGGCTGTCGCTGGACCTCGTGCGCAACCCCGATGTGCTCGCCGGCCTCGTCGTCGATCGGCGTCCGGGCCAGGTCATCGTGGGATTCGCCGCCGAGACCGAACCCGACGACGCGCTGCGCCGGGAGCTCGGTCGCAGCAAGATCCAACGGAAGGGCGCGGATCTGCTCGTGCTCAACCGGGTCGGCTGGACCGAGGGTTTCGCCACAGAGGGTAACGCTATCGAGGTGCTCAACGGCGCCGGAGATATAGTGATGGAGGCCTCCGGGACGAAGTTGTCGGTGGCCCACCGTATCCTCGACAGCATCCTGCAGGCCCACGGCGTCTGAGCCGGGGACCCGCAGGTCACAGCCTGTTTTCTTAGAACCGCAGCACCTTTACTCACAGAATTGAGAATCACCCCGATGAGCGATCTTCGCCTCTTCACCTCGGAGTCGGTCACCGAAGGCCACCCGGACAAGATCTGCGACCAGATCTCCGACAGCATCCTCGACGCCCTGCTCACGGAGGACCCGCAGAGCCGGGTCGCCGTCGAGACCCTCGTCACCACGGGCCTCGTACACGTCGCCGGTGAGGTCACCACGGCCGGATACGTCGAGATCCCGTCGATCGTGCGCAAGTGCATCACCGACATCGGATACGACTCGTCCGACGTCTGGTTCGACGGCCGCTCCTGCGGAGTGGAGATCTCCATCGGCGGACAGTCCCCGGATATCGCCCAGGGCGTCGACGACGCCTACGAGAGCCGCGAGCAGGACAGCCTCGACGACTACGACCGCCAGGGCGCCGGTGACCAGGGCATCATGTTCGGGTACGCCACTCGCGAGACCCCTGAGCTCATGCCGATCCCGATCTGGATCGCCCACCGCATGGCGGAGCGCCTCGCCGAGGTGCGGAAGTCCGGCGAACTGGACTACCTGCGCCCGGACGGCAAGACCCAGGTGACCATCGGCTACGACGGCATCGTTCCCCGCACTGTCGAAACCGTCGTTCTCTCCACCCAGCACTCACCGGCCGTGACCACCGAGAAACTGCGCGCCGACATCGCCGAGCTCGTCATCAAGCCGGTCCTCGAGCGCGTCGACCTGGACGCAGGGAGCCTGCGCACCTTGGTGAACCCCACCGGTCGGTTCGAGATCGGCGGCCCGCAGGGCGATGCCGGCCTCACCGGTCGCAAGATCATCATCGACACGTACGGCGGATCCAGCCGGCACGGCGGCGGCGCCTTCAGCGGCAAGGACCCGTCCAAGGTCGACCGCTCAGCCGCCTACGCAATGCGCTGGGTGGCCAAGAACGCCGTGGCGGCCGGCCTGGCCGAACGCCTCGAGATCCAGGTGGCCTACGCCATCGGCACGGCGTCCCCCGTCGGCCTGTACGTGGAGTCGTTCGGCACCGGCGCCCTGCCGGACAAGGAGATCACCGCGGCCATCCGCGAGGTCTTCGACCTCCGCCCGGCCGCCATCATCCACGATCTCGACCTGCTCCGCCCGATCTACGCCCAGACGGCGGCCTACGGCCACTTCGGGCGTGAACTGCCCGACTTCACCTGGGAGCGGCTCGACAGAGTCGATGACCTGAGAAGCGCAGCCGGACTCTGAACCGCAGGGGACGCACTAGCCGAGAACCGAACACGGGAGGCCGCAGATGACTCGCACCGGCCTCATCGCACGGGTGCTGATCGATTCGCCCCTCCCGCAGCTCGACCACCTGTTCGATTATGCGATCCCCGACGAACTCGCCCATCTCGCGCAACCCGGCGTTCGGGTGCGGGTTCCGTTGCGTTCGGCGAACCGGGTGGCCGACGGGTACGTCATCGACCTGATCGACCCGCAGGCCGAGCCGCGGACGTCCCCGTCCGGGCCGGCCACCTCGACGTCCACCCTGGACGGCCTGGCGGCTGACGCGGGATACAGCGGCAAACTGAGCCCGGTCGAATCGATCGTTTCCGCGGTTCCGGTGCTCAGCATTCCGGTCTGGCAACTCGCACGCCGGCTGGCCGACCGCGCCGCAGGCAACGCCAGCGACATCGTGCGGCTCGGTGTCCCGCCGCGTGCCGTGCGAGTGGAGAAGGCCTGGCTGGCCGCGCGAGCGAGCGAAGCCGGTGCCGGGTCACCCGGAACGACGGATACCGCCGAGCTGGCCGAGCCCGGCTTCGCCGAATACCCGCCCGGAACGCTGGGCACCATCGTCGCCGCACGCTTGCGGGTGGCCATCGCCGCCGTGCCCAGCCTGGTGCGGCTGCCCGGCGCCGAGGCGGACGCCGCCGCAGGGGCGACGGACGTGGTGACAGTCGCGGCGACGGACGTGAAGACAAGCGTGAAGAAGAGCGCAGACTCCGGCACCACCGTGGGCACCTGGGCCATCACCATGGCCGAACTGGCCGTGTCGGCTCTTCGGCAGGGCAAGAGCAGCATTCTCGTGACCCCGGACTTCCGCGACCAGGACCAGCTGCAGGCCGCCCTGGCGATGCTGGCGCCCGCGGCGGACGTCGTGCGGGTCGACGCCCGCCAGGCAAACCCGGACCGCTACCGCGGCTTCCTCAGCCTGCTCGAGGGCACTCCACGCATCATCGTGGGCAACCGGTCGGCGGTATACGCCCCCGCTCACGACCTCGGCCTGATCGTGATCTGGGACGACGGCGACCCGCTCTACGGCGAACAGCTCAGCCCGTACGTGCACGCGAGGGACGCGGCCCTGATCCGCAGGGAGGCGGCCGACTGTGCCCTGGTCTTCCTCGGGCATTCGCGCAGCGTGGAGACCGAGCGTTTGATCGAGATCGGCTGGTTGCGTGCCGTTCACCCCGCCAAGGACGTCCATCCCCGGGTGATCCCCACCACCTTCCAGTCCGAGCCCGACGCCCAGGCCAGGGCCGCGCGCATCCCGTCGGCCGCCTGGCTGGCCGCGAAGGAGGCCGTGCGCACCGGACCGGTACTGGTGCAGGTCGCGAGCCCCGGCTACGCCCCGATGCTGGCCTGCCGCTCCTGCGGGCAGTCCGCCCGGTGCACCCAATGCCAGGGCCCGCTGGCGCAGTCCAGCGCCAACGCCACCCCGGCCTGCCGCTGGTGCGGCCACCTGGCCGCCGGCTGGCATTGCTCACACTGCGAGGGAACCCAGCTGCGGGTGGTCACCGTGGGCACCGGCCGCACCGCCGAAGAACTCGGCCGGGCCTTCCCCGGCTCCCGGGTCATCGTCGCCGACGGCGAGCACACCGTGCAGACGATCGGGCCGGAGCCGGCCCTGGTGATCGCCACCCGCGGCGCCGAACCGATTCCCCGCAACGGCTACAGCGCGATCCTCATCCTCGACGGTGAACGGATGCTCGCGCGCGAGTCCCTGCGGGTGGGGGAGGACTGCTTGCGCTGGTGGGCCAACGCCGCCGCCCTGGCCGCCCCCGGCGCCTCGGTCATGCTCGCCGGGGTGGGCGGTTCTCTCGCCCGAGCCCTGAACACCTGGCAGCCCGGCCCGTACGCTGCCGCGGAACTGGCCGACCGCCGGCAGTTGCGTTTCCCACCCGCCGTGCGGGTGGCCTCCGTCACCGGGACCAGCGCGGAGGTGGCCGCAGCCCTCGAATCCCTCGACGACCTGCCCGGACTGGACGTGCTCGGGCCGGTGGCGCACGAACCCGGAAGCACCGGCCCGAGCGCGAGCGGGCCCGCACGTGCGGCCGGTGGGACACCGTCAGTGCGCGCGATCGTGCGTTTCGGCTACCCGTTGGGCGACGAGGTCGCCCGCACGCTCAAGGCCGCGATCGTGCGCAATGCCGCCAGCCGCCGCAAGCCCAAGGGCGCGGCCTTCCGCCCTGCGCCTACACTCAGAGTACGATTCGACGACCCGGAGCTGCTGTAAATGAAACTCGTCTTCGCCGGGACCCCGCAGGTCGCCGTGCCCAGCCTGACCCTCCTGGCCTCGTCAGGCCATGAGATCGCAGCCGTCGTGACCCGAACGGATGCCGCACTGGGCCGCAAGCGTGTGCTCACGCCGTCCCCGGTCGCCGCCGCCGCCGACAGTCTCGGCCTGCCCGTGATCAAGGCCAACCGGCTTGACGCTGCCGCCACGGACACCATCACCGCGCTGGACGCCGACCTGGGCGTGATCGTGGCCTACGGCGGCCTCGTGCGCGAACCACTGCTCTCGGCTCCCCGTCTGGGCTGGATCAACCTGCACTTCTCCCTGCTCCCGCGCTGGCGCGGCGCGGCACCCGTGCAGCGCGCGATCATGGCCGGCGACGCCGAAACCGGTGCTGCCGTGTTCCAGCTTGTCGCCGAACTCGACGCCGGCGCCGTGTTCGCCGAGCTCACCACCCCGATCGGCCGGCACGCGACGGCGGGCACCCTGCTGGAGAACCTGAGCCGCAGCGGCGCCGAGCTCCTCTGCGGTGTGGTCGACGGCCTCGCGGCAGGCACCATCCAGGCCATCGAACAGGTGGGCGAGGTCACCCTCGCCCCCAAGCTCACCCTGGACGACGCCAGGGTCGACTGGGCCCTCGACGCCGATCGGATCCACGCGATCATCCGCGGGGTGACCCCTGAGCCCGGTGCCTTCACGGAGATCGGCGGCGCCCGCCTCAAGCTTCACGATGTGGCTCCGGCGCACGGCCTGCCCCGGCTCGTGCCCGGACACCTCAGCGAAATCGACAAACGAGTCCTCATCGGCACCGGCACGGATCCGCTTGAGCTCATCACCGTTCAACCGGCAGGAAAAACCCCAATGAAAGCAATCGACTGGTGGCGCGGAGTGGCAGCAACCGAGGTGGTCGCCTCATGAGCGCCCAGCGGGACACCACCCGGCCCAACTTCGTCGTCCAGCCGGCCCGCCGGGTCGCGTACGAGGTCATCGCCGCCGTGCGCGAGGACGACGCCTATGCCAACCTGCTGTTACCCACCCGCATCCAGCGCGCCGCCCTCAACACGGCGGATGCCGCCCTGGCGACCGAGCTCACCTACGGCACCCTGCGCATGCAGGGTTTCTACGACCGGGTCATCGCCGAAGCCGCCGGCCGGCCCGTGAGCGCCATCGACCCCGCCATCCTCGATGTGCTGCGACTCGGCGCCCACCAGCTGCTGGCCACGCGCGTGGCCACCCACGCCGCCGTCAACGAGTCCGTCGAACTGGCCAGTCAGGTGGGCTCCCGCTCCGCCACCGGCTTCACCAACGGCGTGCTGCGCGCCATCGCCCGGGTCAGCGCCGACGAATGGCGCCAGCGCATCCTCGCCGACGCCGGGTCTGGCGACGACGCCCTAGCCGTGTTGTACTCGCACCCGGTCTGGGTCGTGCGTGCCTTCCGCCAGGCGCTCAAGCAGGAGGGCCGTGAGCAGGAACTCGAGGAGCTGCTGGCCGCCGACAATGCCGCCCCCGGGTGAATATGGTGGCCCTGCCCGGACTCTCCGGAGCGACTGACGAACTCGGCGAGGCCGACCTGTATTCGCCCACCGGCTTCGTTCTGGCCGGGGGAGACCCCCACCACCTGATGAAGGAGAGCCAGGGGCGCCTGCGGGTGCAGGATGAGGGATCGCAGCTGGCCGCGCTCGCGCTCAGCCGGGCCCGCCCGATCGTGTCGGGGGAGCGCTGGCTCGACCTGTGCGCCGGACCCGGCGGCAAGGCCGCACTGCTGGCCGCCGAAGCCCTCAACGGCGGCGCCAGCCTCGTCGCCAACGAGGTCGTCCCTGCGCGCGCGCAGCTCGTGCGTGCCGCGCTGGCCGCCGTCCCCGCCGACGTCCCTGTCTGGGAGATGGACGGCACTTGGGTGGGCGAGGACCAGCCGGAGGTCTTCGACCGGATCCTGCTCGACGCCCCCTGCACGGGCCTCGGCGCCCTGCGGCGGCGCCCGGAGGCCCGCTGGCGGAAGCTCCCCAAGGACGTCGCCGAACTCTCCGACCTGCAGTCGGCCCTGCTGCACGCGGCCCTCGGCGCCCTCAAGCCCGGCGGCATTCTCGCCTACGTCACCTGCTCGCCGCACGTCGCCGAGACCCGCGGCATCGTGGCCACCGCGCGGAAGGCGTGGGGCGACAAGATCGAGCCTCTCGACACCGCCGCGGTGCTGCAGAGCCTGTCCGAGCATCCGCTCGACCTCGCCGGCGACCCCGGCAGCGTGCAGCTCTGGCCGCACCGCCACGGCACCGACGCCATGTTCATCACCCTGCTGCAGCGCACCGAGGCGTAGGACCGGCCGCTCGGGACGATTCGCTAGGGTGAGTGGATGGTTACCCGGATCAACCCCAGCATTCTGGCCGCAGACTTCGCGAACCTGGAAAGCGAATTCGGCCGCATCAGCAGCGCAGACCTCGCCCACGTGGACGTGATGGACAACCATTTCGTGCCCAACCTGACCCTCGGGCTGCCCATCGTGGAACGTCTGCTGCAGGTGTCGGCGATCCCGCTGGACATCCACCTCATGATCGAGGACCCGGACCGCTGGGCTCCCTCCTACGCCGAAGCCGGCGCCTACTCGGTCACGTTCCACGCCGAGGCCGCCGCGGATGCCGTCGGCCTGGCCCGCAGGCTGCGTCAGATTGGCGCCAGGGCCGGCATCGCCCTCAAGCCGGGCACACCGGTCGAGCCGTACCTGGACCTGCTCGCCGAGTTCGACCAGGTGCTCGTCATGACCGTCGAACCCGGCTTCGGCGGGCAGAGTTTCCTGGCCTCCACCATGCCCAAGCTCAGCGTGCTCGCCGACGCCGTCAGGGCCAGCGGCCTCGACGTGTGGCTGCAGGTCGACGGCGGCATCACCGAAGACACCATCGTGCAGGCCGCCGAGGCCGGCGCAGACACCTTCGTGGCCGGCTCCAGCGTCTTCACCGGCAACCCCGCCGACCGGATCGCCCGCCTGCGGGCGGCCGCCCAGGCGCACCCGCACCGGCACGGCTGAACGACCCAGCCGAGCCGTCGACCGACCGGTGCGCGCCCGGTCGCCCTGCCGGACCGGTAACCTGTACGAGTGAAAACATTCGACGCCCTGTTCGCTGAGTTGAGCCAGAAGGCCATCGACCGCCCTGAGGGCTCCGGCACCGTCCGCGAGCTCGACGCCGGCGTGCATGCCATCGGCAAGAAGATCGTCGAAGAGGCCGCCGAAGTCTGGATGGCCGCTGAGTACCAGAGCGACACCGAGACTGCCGAAGAGATCTCGCAGCTCATCTACCACCTGCAGGTGTTGATGGTGGCGAAGGGTCTTTCCCCCGAGGACGTCTACCGACATCTCTGATGTCGACGCCCTCACGGAAAACCACCCCCAGCGTGAGTACTCAGCGTGAGTACCGCCCACCATCAGAAAGAGTGACATGTTGAGAATCGCCGTGCCCAATAAGGGCTCGCTCGCCGAGACCGCCGCCCAGATGCTGTCGGAGGCCGGTTACAACGGTCGCCGTGACCCGCGCGACCTCGTCGTCGCCGACCCGCGCAACGACGTGGAGTTCTTCTACCTGCGTCCCCGTGACATCGCTACCTACGTCGGCAGCGGCGCACTGGACGTGGGCATCACCGGCCGTGACCTGCTGCTGGACTCGGGATCGAGCGCCGCGGAGATCGCCAGCCTCGACTTCGGCGGCTCCACCTTCCGCTTCGCCGGGCCCGCCGGCCGCTTCACCGACCTCGCCGACCTCGAGGGCCTCCGAGTCGCCACGAGCTACCCCGGCCTCGTGGGCACCTTCCTGGCCGGCCACGGCGTCAACGTGCACTTGGTCACCCTCGACGGCGCCGTCGAGTCCGCCGTGCAGCTGGGCGTGGCGGATGCCGTCGCCGACGTGGTCTCCACCGGCTCCACGCTGCGGAAGGCCGGCCTGCAGATCTTCGGCCCGGTCATCCTCGAGTCGACCGCGGTGCTGATCACCTCCGAAAACGTGAATCCGGGCATCAACACGCTGCTGCGCCGCCTGCAGGGCGTTCTCGTGGCCCGCCAGTACGTCCTGGTGGACTACGACGTGCACGTCGACAACCTCGACGCCGCCTGCCAGGCCGCGTCAGGCATCGAGTCGCCTACGATCTCCTCGCTCCGCGACCCGAACTGGGTGGCCGTGCGGGTGATGATCCCTCGACTGGACACCAACAGTGTCATGGACCGGTTGTACGAACTCGGTGCCCGCGCCATCCTCGTCACGTCCATCCACAACGCCCGGCTGTAACCCAGGTCGTCGACCAGAAAGCGCACCGCACCCATGAGCCTCGCCGTCAGAGTGATCCCGTGCCTCGACGTGGCCAACGGCCGCGTGGTCAAGGGCGTCAACTTCCAGAACCTGCGCGATGCCGGCGACCCCGTCGAACTCGCCAAACGCTACTACGAGCAGGGCGCAGACGAACTCACCTTCCTCGACGTCACCGCCACGGTCGATGACAGGTCCACCACCTACGACGTGGTGCGTGCCACCGCTGAGCAGGTCTTCATCCCGCTCACGGTGGGCGGCGGCATCCGCAGCGTCGACGACGTGTCCCGGCTGCAGGCCAGCGGCGCCGACAAGGTGGGCGTCAACAGCGCCGCGATCGCGCGGCCGGCGCTGATCTCCGAGATCGCTGACCGCTACGGAGCGCAGGTGCTCGTGCTCTCGCTGGACGTCAAGCGCAGCGGGCGCACCGAATCCGGCTTCGTCGTCACCACCCACGGCGGCCGCACCGAGACGGACCTGGATGCGCTGGCGTGGGCCAGCCAGGCCATCGAGCTCGGCGCGGGCGAACTTCTCGTCAACAGCATCGACGCCGACGGGACCAAGGCCGGCTTCGACCTCGAACTCATCACGATCATGCGCGAACTCAGCTCGGTGCCCGTGATCGCCTCCGGCGGCGCGGGCCTGGTCGAGCACTTCCCGCCCGCCATCGCGGCCGGCGCGGACGCCGTACTGGCCGCCTCCGTCTTCCACAGCGGAGACCTGACGATTGGCGACGTCAAGCGAGAGCTTGCCGCCGCCGGAATGGTGGTGCGCCGATGAACGTCGACGCCGCTCTGGAATCTGCGCTCTTCTCAGCCGAGGGTCTGCTGCCAGCCGTCATCCAGCAGTGGGACACCCGCGAGGTACTCATGCTCGGCTGGATGGACCGCGAGGCCCTCCGCCGTACCCTCACCGAGGGACGCGTCACTTTCTGGTCGCGCAGCCGCCAGGAGTACTGGCGTAAGGGCGACACCTCCGGCCACGCCCAGTTCGTGCGCTCCGCCGCCCTCGACTGCGACGCCGACACTCTCGTCGTGCAGGTCGAGCAGATCGGCGCCGCCTGCCACACCGGCACCCGCACGTGCTTCGACGGACGCGACATCGACGTGGCCGGCCTGATCCCGGAGGACGAACGATGAGCGCCGGTTCGACCACGCACGAGGCCTTCACCGAGCTCCTCGGCGCCCACCGGGTGATCCCGGTCATCCGCGAGCTCTTCGCCGACGGCGAGACACCCGTCGGCATCTACCGCAAGCTCGCCCACGGCACCGCCGGCAGCTTCCTGCTGGAGTCCGCCGAACAGGGCGGAATCTGGTCGCGCTTCTCCTTCGTCGGGGTCTCCTCGTTCGGCGTGCTCACCCAGACCGGCGACGACACGGCCTGGCTCGACTACGGCATCTCAGCCGAGCGGGCCTTCGGCGGCGCCACCGACCTGGCCCCGCTGGCGGCGCTCGGCTACCTCTACGAGCGGTGGCAGACCCCGCGGCTGGCCGAGCACCCGCCGCTGACCGGCGGACTCGTCGGGTTCATCGGCTGGGAGGCCATCCGCCAGATCGAGCGTCTGCCGAACCGACCTCCGGCGGACTACGACGTGCCGGGACAGGCGTTCAGCTTCGTCGCCGACCTCGTCGTGATCGACCACAAGTACGGCACCGTCCAGCTCATCGCCAATGTGCTCAACGACGGCGTCGACCCCACGGATGCGCTGTGGGACGCCGCCCAGGGCCGCCTCGACGCCCTGCAGGCCCGGCTCACCCAGCCGGCCGAAGCCTTCGTCTCCGAGGTCGACCTTTCCACCCCGGCCGACCCGGTATACCGCACCGAACGCGCCGACTTCCTGGCCGCCGTGGACACGTCCAAGCAGCACATCATCGACGGCGACATCTTCCAGGTCGTCATCTCCCAGCGCTTCGACCAGGAGTGCACCGCCGACCCGATCGACGTGTACCGGGTGCTCCGCAGCCTCAACCCGAGCCCGTACATGTACCTGCTCAGCCTCGAGTCCACGGCGGCCGAGCCGTACTGGATCGTCGGCTCCTCACCGGAGGCGCTCGTGAAGGTCGCCGACACCCGGGTGTTCACACATCCGATCGCCGGATCGAAGCCGCGCGGTGCGACCCCCGAGGCAGATGCCGACTTCGAGACCGAACTCGCCGGCGACCCCAAGGAACGCGCGGAGCACCTCATGCTCGTCGACCTGGCCCGCAATGACCTGCTCAAGGTCTGCCGGGCCGGTTCGGTCGAGGTGACCGAGTTCATGCGCATCGAGCGCTTCAGCCACATCATGCACTTGGTGTCCTCCGTCGAGGGTGACCTCCTGCCAGAGATGAGCCCCATCGACGTGTTCCGGGCGACATTCCCGGCCGGCACGCTCTCGGGTGCCCCCAAGCCTCGCGCCCTCGAGATCATCGACTCGCTGGAGCCCGCCCAGCGCGGCGTGTACGGCGGGGTGGTGGGGTACTTCGGCTTCGCCGGCGACGCCGACCTGGCGATCGCCATCCGCACCGCAACGATCATGAACGGCGTCGCCCACGTGCAGGCCGGCGGCGGCCTGGTGGCCGACTCCGACCCGGCTTCTGAGTACCAGGAATCCCAGAACAAGGCGGCCGCCCCGTTGCGGGCCGTTGCCGTGGCCAACGCCATGACCCGGGTGTCCTAGATGAGCGCCGACCACGAGGCCGGCGCGCCGGTGCCGCCCGCGCCGAAGGCGTCCAGCCGACGGATCAAGCCGTTGCTGATCCTGGCGGTCATCGCCGCCAGCGGTCTGGCCCTGCTCGCCTGGACCCAGACCTGGGCCACCTTGCAGGTCACGCTGGACGGTGCCAGCGCCCAGGCCCTCGAGGTCACCGGTTCCATCGCCGCCCCCGGCCTCACCGCCCTGGCGCTGGCCGGCTTGGCTCTGGCCGGGGCGCTCACCATCGCCGGACCGGTGATCCGTATCATCCTCGGCCTCCTGGAAATACTCCTCGGCGTCAGTGTGATCCTCTCCGCCGGGCTTGCCATCGGTGACCCGGTCGGAGCGGGCTCAGCGGCCGTCACGGCCGCCACCGGCATTGCCGGGTCCGAATCCACCCGCGCCGGAGTGAGTCAGGCGCAGCTGACCGGCTGGCCGTACCTCGCTCTGGCGGCGGGCGTCTTCATGCTGATCATCGGCCTGGCCGTCTGCGTCACCGCCCGGCGGTGGCCCGGCCCGACCAAGCGGTACGAGACCACCCGATTCGCACCGGCCGATGGTGCGGGGGAGCCCACTCCCGGCACGGCTGCCGAAACACCGGGCGGGCAGACCCGGCCACGCGACGCCGTGGACGACTGGGACGGTTTGACCCGCGGGGACGACCCGACCGCGCCTGAGCGCTAGAGCACACCGGCAAGCCGGACCGCACCGGCAAGCTAGAATTGACCCGTACGCCCCTTGACCTTAGGAGAACCATGAGCTTCGAGTCGGCAGACCCCGGCCACGGCCACTCGACGGCGGCCTGGACCGCAGTCACGATCATGCTGATCGCTTTCAGCATCGGCACCGTCGCCTTCTTCTTCGAGGTGGCCTGGCTCGTCTGGGCGTCCGCCGCCCTGCTGCTGCTCGGCCTCGTCGCCGGCTGGGCCATGGCCAAGGCCGGCTACGGCGTGGCGTCGGTCGACGGAAGTCACTGACTACGTGAGCAGCGACCTCCTCGCAGAACTGCTCGCCGGCTCGCTGGCTGACGCCGAGACGCGACGCATCGACAAGCCGTTCGCGGCTGTCGAGGCCGATGCCCTCGCCCGGGCTGGCGCCCTCGACGCGCTGCACGCGCTTGCACCAGCCGACCGGGTGAAGATCATCGCCGAGGTCAAACGCGCCAGCCCGTCCCGCGGAGCCCTCGCCGAAATCAGCGACCCGGCCGCACTTGCTGTCTCCTACGAGTTCGGCGGCGCCAGCGCCATCAGCGTGCTCACCGAGGGGCGCAAGTTCCTCGGTTCCCTGGACGACCTCGAACAGGTCAGGTCCGCCGTGGCGCTCCCGGTGCTGCGTAAGGACTTCATCGGCAACCCGTACCAGGTGCTCGAGGCCCGGGCGGCCGGAGCAGACCTCGTGCTGCTCATCGTGGCCGCGCTCGACCAGGCCACCCTGACGTCGTTGCACACCCTCGTCCTCGAACTGGGCATGACCCCGCTCGTGGAGACGCACAGTGCTGACGAAGTCGACCGGGCGCTCGACGTGGGCGCCAACCTGGTCGGCGTGAACGCCCGGAACCTGAGCACCTTCGAGCTCGACCAGAACCTGTTTGCCAGCCTCGCCGACCGTATCCCGGCCGGCGTCATCCGGGTGGCCGAGTCTGCGGTGAAGACTGCCGCCGATGTCGCCCACTACCGCGCCGCAGGAGCCGACGTCGTCCTCGTCGGCGAAGCCCTCGTGACGCGCGATCCGATCCTCACCCTCAGCGAATTCTTGGCGGTCTGAATGTCCCTCGAAACAGAATCCCTCCGCGCCCAGGCCGGTCCGTACTTCGGCGACTTCGGTGGCCGGTTCGTCCCCGAGTCCCTGGTGGCCGCGCTCGATGAGCTCTCGGCCGAGTACGCCCTGGCCAAGGCCGATCCGGCCTTCGCCGCTGAGCTCACGGAGCTGCACCGCAGCTACACCGGGCGCCCCTCCCTCATCACCGAGGTTCCCCGCTTCGCTGAGCACGCTGGCGGCGCCCGCATCATCCTCAAGCGCGAGGATCTCAACCACACCGGTTCGCACAAGCTCAACAATGTGCTCGGCCAGGTTCTGCTCACCAAGCGCATCGGCAAGAAGCGCGTCATCGCCGAGACCGGGGCCGGCCAGCACGGCGTCGCCACGGCCACGGCCGCCGCTCTGTTCGGCCTGGACTGCGTCGTCTACATGGGCGAGGTCGACACCGAACGCCAGGCGCTCAACGTCGCCCGGATGCGCCTGCTCGGGGCCGAGGTCGTCTCGGTGAAGACCGGCTCTCGGACGCTCAAGGACGCGATCAACGACGCCATGCGCGACTGGGTCACCAACGTGGAAACCACCAACTACGTGTTCGGCACCGTCGCAGGCCCGCACCCGTTCCCGGCCATGGTGCGCGACTTCCAGAAGATCATCGGGGAGGAGGCCCGCCAGCAGGTCCTCGACCTCACGGGCCGGCTGCCCGATGCCGTCACCGCCTGCGTCGGCGGCGGATCCAACGCCATGGGCATCTTCCACGCCTTCCTCGACGACCCCGGTGTGGCCCTGTACGGCTACGAAGCCGGAGGGGAGGGAACCTCAGGGCTGCGCCACGCCGCCACCCTCACCAAGGGCCGCCCGGGCATCCTGCACGGCGCCCGCAGCATGATGCTGCAGGACGAAGACGGCCAGACCGTCGAGTCCCACTCCATCTCGGCCGGACTGGACTACCCGGGCGTCGGACCCGAGCATGCCTGGCTGGCCAGCATCGGCCGGGCCACGTACCTGCCGGTGACGGATGCCGAAGCCATGGACTCGCTCCGCCTGCTCAGCCGCACAGAGGGCATCATCCCCGCCATCGAATCCGCGCACGCCCTCGCCGGAACACTCGAACTGGGCAAGCAGCTCGGACCCGACTCCACCATCCTGGTCAACCTCAGTGGGCGCGGCGACAAGGACATGGAAACCGCCGGTCGGTACTTCGACCTCCTCGACGCTGGAGCGCAGCAACTGTGACGACCTCTCCCATCCGCACCGGAAGCACCGGCACCAGCACCAGCACTGTCGAGGCGACCATCGCCGCGCGGCGCGCAGCCGGTGGCGGCGCACTGATCGGCTACCTCCCGGTCGGTTTCCCCACCCTCACGGGAAGCATCGACGCTGCGGTCGCGATCGCGTCGAACGGCGTGGACATCCTCGAGCTCGGCCTGCCGTACTCCGACCCCGTCATGGACGGCCCGGTCATTCAGGCCGCCACGCAACAGGCGCTGGCCAACGGCTTCCGCCTGCGGCACGGCTTCGAAGCCGTTGCCGCGATCACCGCGCAAGTGGATACCCCGGTGCTCATCATGACCTACTGGAACCCCGTGCTGCAGTACGGTGTCGACCGGTTCGCCGACGACCTGGCCGCCGCAGGGGGAGCCGGGCTGATCACGCCCGACCTGATCCCCGATGACGCGCAGGCCTGGCTCGACGCCAGTGAGCGGGCCGGCCTCGACCGGGTGTTCCTCGCCGCGCCGTCGTCCTCAGACGAACGCCTCGTGCAGGCCGTCACCCGCAGCCGCGGCTTCGTTTACGCCGTGTCCACCATGGGCATCACCGGCGCCCGCTCCGACGTGGACTCGGCCGCGCGCGTGCTCGTCTCCCGCCTGCGTGAGGCCGGTTCGACCAGCGCCTGCGTGGGCCTGGGCATTTCCACGCCCGCCCAGGTGCGCGAGGTCCTGCAGTACGCGGACGGCGCCATCGTCGGCTCCGCCCTCGTCAAGGCGCTCTCAGACGGAGGAGTAGCCGCCGTCGCGACCCTCGCCGCCGAACTCGCCGCCGGCGCCCGCGACATCCGAGCCGCCGTCTAACCCGTCCCCCTGCTCTCCACTCTCCGGCGCACGATGATCGCCTCACGATCATCGACAGCGGTGTTCTAGGGTAAATTGTCCGAGGCGGTCATTCGACCGGCTCCCAGTGACCGATGGGTCACGATGAAAGGTTGTTGTCGTGTCTATGCCCTTGAGCATTCCGAGCCCCGAGTGGAGCTACTTCGACCTGGGGCCGCTCCGCATCCACGCCTATGCGATCTGCATCCTGATCGGCATTTTCGCGGCCACCGCGTTGACCAGCCGTCGACTGACCAAGCGAGGTGGCGAGCCGGGCGTGGTGCTCGACATCATCCTCTGGGCCGTTCCGCTCGGCATCGTGGGAGCTCGCATCTTCCACGTTCTCACGCACCCCAATGACTACTTCTACGACGGCGCGAACCTCTGGGACGTCTTCGCTGTGTGGAAGGGCGGCATCGCCATCTTCGGAGCGTTGCTCGGTGGAGCGGTCGGAGCCTACATCGGCTGCCGTCGCTCAGGCATCCGGTTCTGGTCCTTCGCCGACGCCCTGGCTCCGGGCATGCTGCTCGCCCAGGCCATGGGACGCCTCGGCAACTGGTTCAACCACGAGCTGTTCGGTCTGCCGACCACGCTGCCCTGGGGCCTCGAGATCGAGCCCACCAACGCCGCATTCCCGGTCGGCCTGCCCGCCGGCACTCTGTTCCACCCGACCTTCCTGTACGAGATCGTCTGGAACCTGGTCGGCGTCGCCGTCATCCTCATCCTCGAGCGCCGCTTCCGCCTGCGTTGGGGGAGCGCCTTCGGTGTCTACCTGATCTGGTACGGCGTCGGCCGCAGCGTCTTCGAGTCGATCCGGGTCGACCCCAGCGAGATCTTCTTCGGCCTCCGCACCAATGTGTGGGCCGCGCTGTTCGCCATCGTGATCGGCCTGGTCATCATCCTGGTGCAGAGCCGCCGGCACACCGGCGCCGAACTCAGCCCCTACCGGCCGGGCCGCGAGTGGAAGCCGGTGAACCCTGAGGTAGAATCTGGTGAATCCGATTCCGACATCGAGGATCACGGCAATGAGGCTGCTGAACCCGTTGAATCACGCGAGGTCGACGCCACAAGCACCACCGACTCACGCCCCTAACCGCGGTCATCCCACCCGGTCCACGGTTTTTCGCCCCACATACCGGGCGGCCGGTATCTCCTCTTCCAGCGGGCCAACGGCGTCCCCACCTGCCAGTCATTTCGTGAGGACGGTCTAATGACGCAGCAACCTCTCTTCTCGCGGTTCAGTAGTGTTCCCCCAGCCCAGGGGCTCTACAACCCGCACGACGAACGCGACGCCTGTGGTCTCGCCATGGTCGCCACCCTCCGGGGTACGGCCGGGCACGACATCATCACGCGTGCCCTCGACGCTCTCCGCAACCTCGAGCACCGTGGTGCGGTCGGATCCGACGCCGGTACCGGTGACGGCGCCGGAATCGTCACCCAGATTCCCGATGACTTCTTCCGCGCCGTCTCGACGTTCGCGCTGCCCGACGCCGGACAGTACGCCGTCGGGAACGTGTTCCTGCCGACAGAGCCGACCGCACGGAGCGCCGTCAAGGGCGCCATCGAGGCCATCGCGCGCCAGGAGAGCCTGAGTATCCTCGGCTGGCGCGAGGTCCCCGTGCGGCCAGACGAGGTCGGCAACCTGGCCCGGGCAGCCATGCCCGCCATCCAGCAGCTCTATGTAGCCAGCACCCGCACCACCGAAGACGGCTCGCTGCCCTCCGGGATCGACCTGGACCGCCAGGCCGTGCGGCTGCGGAAGCGCGCCGAACGGGAACTCGAGACCTACTTCGCGTCGCTGTCCTGCCGCACCATCGTCTACAAGGGCATGGTCACCACGCTGCAGCTCGAACCGTTCTACCCGGACCTCTCCGACGAGCGCTTCACCTCGAAGCTCGCCCTGGTGCACTCCCGGTACTCCACCAACACGTTCCCGTCCTGGCCTCTGGCCCAGCCGTTCCGCATGATCGCGCACAACGGCGAGATCAACACGGTTCAGGGCAACCGCAACTGGATGCGCGCACGCCAGTCCCAGCTCGAATCCGAACTGCTCGGCGATCTCAACCCGCTCTTCCCGATCGTGACCCCCGGTGCCAGCGACTCGGCCTCCTTCGATGAGGTCGTCGAGCTGCTCAGCCTGTCCGGTCGGTCGTTGCCGCACGCCGTCATGATGATGGTCCCTGAGGCCTGGGAGAACCAGCCCGACCTCGACCGTGACCGTCGTGCCTTCTACGAGTACCACTCGATGCTCATGGAGCCGTGGGACGGCCCGGCCGCCATCGTCTTCACCGACGGCACGCTCGTCGGCGCCACCCTGGACCGCAATGGACTGCGCCCGGGCCGGTACGTCATCACCGACGACGGCCTCGTCGTGCTCGCGAGCGAAATCGGCGTCATCGACGTCGACCCCGCGCGCGTGGTGCGGAAGGGCCGGCTGCAGCCCGGAAAGATGTTCCTCGTCGACACCGAGGCTGGTCGCCTCATCGAGGACGAGGAGATCAAGGGCGAGCTCGCCGCGAGCGAGCCGTGGGGCTCCTGGCTGGATGCCGGGCGGATCAACCTCAAGGACCTGCCCGACCGGGAGCACATCGTGCACCCGCCGGCATCCGTCGTGCGCCGCCAGCGTACCTTCGGGTACACCGAAGAAGAGGTTCGCATCCTGCTCGCGCCGATGGCACGTACCGGCGCTGAGCCGCTCGGTGCCATGGGCAGCGACACGCCCATAGCCGTGCTCAGTGAGCGCCCGCGGCTGCTCTTCGACTACTTCACCCAGCAGTTCGCCAGGTCACCAACCCGCCCCTGGACTCGATCCGCGAAGAGGTCGTCACGAGCCTGAAGCTCGGCCTGGGCCCTGAGCTCAACCTGCTCTCAGCCGGTCCGGAGCACGCCCGCCAAGTCGTGCTCGACTTCCCTGTGATCGACAACGACGAGCTGGCCAAGATCCAGCACATCGACACCTCACCGGGAAGCCGCACGACCACCACGATCCGTGGTCTCTACCGCTTCGACGACGGCCCCTGCGCGCTCTCCACCCGCATCGAGGAGATGTGCCACGAGGTCGACGCGGCCATCGAGGCCGGCGCGCTCTTCATCGTGCTGTCCGACCGGGACAGCACGAAGGACCTGGCCCCGATCCCGTCGCTGCTGATGATCGCGGCCGTGCACCACCACCTCATCCGCACCGAGAACCGCCTCAAGGTGGGCATCGTCGTCGAAGCCGGCGATGTGCGCGAGGTGCACCACGTCGCCCTGCTGATCGGGTACGGCGCCAGCGCCGTCAACCCGTACCTGGCGATGGAGACCTGCGAGGATCTCGTTCGCAGCGGCTTCATCACCACCGTCACGCCCGAGAAGGCCGTCAAGAACGTCATCAAGGCGCTCGGCAAGGGCGTGCTCAAGATCATGTCCAAGATGGGCATCTCCACGGTGTCGTCGTACGCCGGCGCTCAGACCTTCGAAGCCGTCGGACTCAGCCAGGAGTTCATCGACCAGTACTTCACCGGCACCACGAGCAAGCTCGGCGGTGTGGGCATCGACGTGATCGCCGCGGAGAACCTCGAACGACACGTGGGTGCCTACCCGCAGGATGCGGCCGTCACGGTGCACGAGCGCCTCGCGACCGGTGGCGAGTACCAGTGGCGCCGCGACGGTTCGCCGCACCTGTTCAACCCGGAGACCATCTTCCGGTTGCAGCACTCGACGCGCACCCGCCGCTACGACATCTTCAAGGAGTACACCAAACTCGTCGACGATCAGGCCGAGAGCCTGATGACGCTGCGCGGCATGTTCACCTTCAACGTGGGCCAGCGCAAGGCCGTTCCCATCGACGAGGTCGAGTCCGTGGCGTCGATCGTGAAGAAATTCTCCACCGGCGCGATGAGCTACGGCTCCATCTCGCAGGAGGCGCACGAGACCTTGGCCATCGCCATGAACCGGCTGGGCGGCAAGTCCAACACCGGTGAAGGCGGCGAGGACCTCGACCGACTGCTCGACCCCGAGCGTCGCAGCGCCGTCAAGCAGGTGGCCTCCGGCCGATTCGGCGTGACGAGCATGTACCTCACGCATGCCGACGACATCCAGATCAAGCTCGCCCAGGGCGCCAAGCCGGGGGAGGGCGGCCAGCTGCCGCCCACCAAGGTTTACCCGTGGGTGGCCCGCACTCGTCACGCCACCGCCGGCGTCGGTCTGATCTCGCCGCCCCCGCACCACGACATCTACTCGATCGAAGACCTCAAACAGCTCATCTTCGACCTCAAACGGGCCAACCCGACCGCGCGCATCCACACCAAACTGGTCAGCCAGTCCGGTATCGGTGCCGTCGCGGCCGGCGTCGCCAAGGCGCTCTCCGACGTGATCCTGGTCTCCGGGCACGACGGCGGCACCGGCGCGAGCCCGCTCAACTCGCTCAAGCACGCGGGCACGCCCTGGGAACTCGGCCTTGCCGAAACCCAGCAGACCCTGATGCTCAACGGCATGCGCGACCGCGTCGTGCTGCAGGTCGACGGCCAGCTCAAGACCGGCCGGGACGTCGTCATCGGTGCCTTGCTCGGAGCCGAGGAGTTCGGTTTCGCCACCGCACCGCTCATCGTGGAAGGCTGCATCATGATGCGGGTCTGCCACCTGGACACCTGCCCGGTCGGCGTCGCCACCCAGAACCCCGAGCTGCGCAAGCGCTTCAGCGGCAAGGCGGACTATGTGGTGAACTTCTTCGAGTTCATCGCCCAGGAGGTACGCGAGTACCTGGCCGAGCTCGGCTTCCGCAGCCTTGAGGAGGCCACCGGGCGCAAGGAACTGCTGAACGTCAACGGTGCCCTGAACCACTGGAAGGCGTCCGGTCTCAACCTGGCCCCGATCCTCGTGGGTCCGGACTTCTCCGCCGGCGAGCCCCGTCAGTCCGGCCGCGCCCAGGAACACGAGCTCGACAAGCACTTCGACGTCGAACTCATCCGCCAGAGCGCCAGCGTGCTCGAACACGGCCGGGAGCACGGCGGAACTGTGAAGATCGCCCTGCCGATCCGCAACACCGAACGCGCCGTCGGCACCATGCTCGGTCACGAGGTCACCCTCCGGCACGGCGAGAACGGCCTGCCCGCCGGCTCGATCGACGTGACGCTGACCGGTTCGGCCGGACAGTCCTTCGGGGCCTTCCTGCCCAGCGGGATCACACTGCGCCTCGAGGGAGACTCGAACGACTACGTCGGCAAGGGTCTCTCCGGCGGAGAGATCATCGTGCGCCCCGACCGCGGCAGCGTCTTCGCCGCCGAGGACAACGTGATCGCCGGCAACGTCATCGGCTACGGCGCCACCCTGGGCAGCATGTTCATCCGCGGCATCGTCGGTGAACGATTCCTGGTGCGCAACTCCGGCGCGACCGCCGTCGTGGAGGGCGTGGGCGACCACGCCCTGGAGTATATGACCGGTGGACTCGCCGTGATCCTGGGCAGCACCGGCCGGAACCTCGGTGCCGGTATGTCCGGCGGAACCGCGTACGTGTACGGCCTGCGCACCGAACAGGTCAACCGCGACTCGCTCGAATCCGGTGAACTGTCCCTGCTGCCCCTCGGCAGCGCCGACATCGAGATCGTCACCGACCTGCTCGAACAGCACCTCGCGCAGACCGACTCCGATCTGGCCGCACGGCTCCTGGCCGACCGCGCCACCACACTGAAGAACTTCGTCAAGGTACTGCCGCGGGACTACGCGGCCGTCCTGGCGACCAGGCAGAGCGCTGTCGCCGAGGGTCTCGACCCCGACGGCGACGTGGTCTGGAACCGTATCTTGGAGGTAACCAATGGCTGACCCGAAGGGATTCCTGAAGACCACGGATCGGGAACTTCCCGCCCGTCGTCCGGTATCCATCCGCTTGATGGACTGGAAAGAGGTCTATGAGGCCGGCGACTCGGCCGTGCTCAAGCGTCAGGCCGGCCGCTGCATGGACTGCGGTGTGCCGTTCTGCCACCAGGGCTGCCCACTGGGCAACCTGATCCCCGAATGGAACGACCTCACCTGGCGCGACGAGGGCCGGCAGGCCATCGAACGTCTGCACGCCACGAACAACTTCCCCGAGTTCACCGGCCGTCTCTGCCCCGCGCCCTGCGAATCGGCCTGCGTGCTGGGCATCAACCAGCCCGCGGTCACGATCAAGCAGGTCGAGGTGTCGATCATCGACCAGGCCTTCGCGGAGGGCTGGGTCGTCCCGCAGCCCCCCGGGCGCCTGACCGGCAAGACCATCGCCGTCGTCGGCTCCGGCCCGGCCGGTCTCGCCGCCGCACAGCAGCTCACCCGGGCCGGTCACACCGTGGCCGTGTTCGAGCGTGACGACCGCATCGGCGGCCTACTTCGCTACGGTATCCCCGACTTCAAGATGGAGAAGAAGCACCTCGACGGGCGGCTCGCACAGATGACCGCTGAGGGCACCCGGTTCCGCGCCGGAGTGAACATCGGCGTGGACATCACCTGGGCCGACCTGCGCGCTCGCTATGACGCCGTGGTCGTCGCCACCGGTGCCATGGTGCCCCGCGACCTACCGATCCCGGGCGCGACCTGCCCGGTGTCCACTTCGCGATGGAATACCTCGTGCAGCAGAACAAGGTGGGCGCCGGCGACACCGTCGACAACCAGATCACCGCGGAGGGCAAGCACGTCGTCGTCCTCGGCGGCGGCGACACCGGTGCGGACTGCATCGGCACCGCGCATCGCCAGCTGGCGGCATCCGTGACCAACCTGGCCATCGGCAAGCAGCCCGGTGACAGCCGCCCGGATCACCAGCCGTGGCCGCTGTCGCCCACCCTGTTCGAGGTCTCCAGTGCCCACGAAGAGGGTGGCACCCGCCAGTACCTCGCCTCCACGATCGAATTCCTGGCCAACGAGGCCGGCGAAGTGCGGGCGATCCGGGTTGCCGAGACCGAATATCTCGATGGCCGCCGGGTTCCCAAAGCCGGCACAGAGCGCGAGATTCCGGCGGACTTGGTGTTGCTGGCGTTGGGCTTCACCGGCCCCGACAGCACCGAATTGACCCATGAGCTGCACTTACCGCTCGACGACCGGAGTAATGTCGTGCGTGATAGTGATTACCAGACCAGCCACGAGGGTGTTTTCGTTGCCGGAGATGCAGGCCGAGGTCAGTCGCTCATCGTATGGGCGATCGCCGAAGGGCGCGCTGCTGCGGCAGCCGTCGATCGGTTTCTCGAAGGCGAGACTCAACTGCCCGCCCCGGTGAAGCCGACGGATCATTCGTTTGCCATCTGAGCGAACGACGTGAATTCCGCTGCCCATTTCTCCACTCAACCGAACGTACCAATGCGCCAGACCGGCGCGGAAACCGGAGATCCACCAGAATGAGACGCGCGAAAATCGTCGCCACCCTCGGGCCGGCAGCATCCAGCTACGAACAGATCCGCGCCATTATCGACGCCGGCGTAGACGTCTGCCGCATGAACCTGAGCCACGGCGACTACACCGTGCACGAGGGCGTCTACGCCAATGTGCGTAAGGCAGCCAACGACTCCGGACGCGCCGTCGCCGTCATGGTCGACCTGCAGGGCCCGAAGATCCGCCTCGGCAAGTTCGAGGGCGGCCCGTACGATCTGGCCGTCGGAGACATCTTCAAGATCACCACCGAAGACATCCTCGGCACCAAAGAACTGTCCGGCACGACCTACAAGGGCCTGCCGAACGACGTCAAGCCGGGCGACTTCCTGCTCATCGACGACGGCAAGGTCAAGGTCGAGGTCGTCGAAACCGACGGCACCGTCGTTACGACCAAGGTCATCGTCGCCGGCCCGGTGTCGAACAACAAGGGCATCAACCTGCCCGGCGTTGCCGTCAACGTGCCCGCCCTGAGCGAAAAGGACGAGGCAGACCTGCGTTGGGGCCTTCGCCTCGGCACCGACCTCATCGCGCTGTCCTTCGTGCGGAACGCCGCGGACATCGACCGGGTGCACGAGATCATGGCAGAGGAGGGACGCAAGGTTCCCGTCATCGCCAAGATCGAGAAGCCCCAGGCCGTCGAGGCCCTCGAGGGAATCGTCGACGCCTTCGACGCGATCATGGTCGCCCGTGGCGACCTCGGTGTGGAGCTTCCGCTCGAGGCCGTGCCGATCGTGCAGAAGCACGCCGTCGAGCTGGCCCGCCGCATGGCGAAGCCCGTCATCGTCGCGACGCAGATGCTCGAATCGATGATCCACAGCCCCGTTCCGACGCGCGCGGAGACGTCCGACGTCGCCAACGCCGTTCTCGACGGGGCGGACGCGGTCATGCTCAGTGGAGAGACCAGTGTCGGCGAGTACCCCGTGGTCACCGTGCAGACGATGGCCCGGATCGTGTCCTCGACCGAGGAGCACGGCCTGGAGCGGATCGCTCCGCTCACCAACAAGCCGCGCACCCAGGGCGGTGCCATCACGCTGGCCGCCATCGAGGTCGCCGAGTTCGTGGAGGCCAAGTACCTCTGCATCTTCACCGAGTCCGGCGACTCTGCGCGCCGTATGTCGCGGCTGCGCTCGAGCATCCCGATGCTGGCCTTCACCCCGGACGCCGGCATCCGTCGCCGTCTGGCTCTGACCTGGGGCGTGCAGACGTACCTCGTCGAGCCGGTCACCCACACCGACTCGATGTTCGGTCAGGTGGACGACATCCTGCTCGGCCAGGGCCTGGCCGAGATCGGCGACAAGGTCGTTGTGATCTCCGGTTCCCCTCCCGGAATCGCGGGCTCCACGAACGACATCCGGGTCCACCGCATCGGTGACGCCCACAACGGTGTCGCTCCGGCGTACGCCCAGCAGTAACCAGCAGTACCGGTAGTCGGCAGAACGACAACAGCCCCGCGGAGGAATCCGCGGGGCTGTTGTCTTTCCCCCGGAACGACAGGCCGGCAGACGACCCCTGAGCGGCCGTGCACGCCCGGTGGACGCCTGTGCAGGCCACAGACGGACAGCGAGCGGGAGGGGCGTGATGTGACGCGCAGGCGGCCGCGCAGCGGCCCGGCGGGTTAAACACCGCATGCCCGACGCCGGGGTTCAACCGGGGCGGGCATGCGGTGATGTGGTACCGGTGGTGGGACTCGAACCCACACGTCCTCTCGAACAAAGCATTTTGAGTGCTCCGCGTCTGCCATTCCGCCACACCGGCTCACAACACCTGCACAAGAATACCGTAGGCTTTTGCCTGTGACCGACCAAGAGACAACTCCAGTACCCCCCCGCCGCGTCGTCGTAGCGGAGGATGAATCCCTCATCAGGCTCGACATCGTCGAGATCCTCCGTGACAACGGATTCGAAGTCGTGGGTGAAGCCGGTGACGGCGAGACCGCCGTGGCCCTGGCCACCGAGTTGCGCCCAGACCTGGTGATCATGGACGTCAAGATGCCTCACCTCGACGGGATCTCGGCCGCTGAGCGCATCACCAAGGCCCACATCGCGCCCGTCGTGTTGCTCACCGCGTTCAGCCAGAAGGAGCTCGTGGAGCGCGCCAGCGAGGCCGGCGCCCTGGCGTACGTCGTCAAGCCGTTCACGCCCAACGACCTGTTGCCTGCGATCGAGATCGCCCTCTCGCGCTACAGCCAGATCATCACCCTCGAGGCTGAGGTCGCCGACCTCGTCGAGCGCTTCGAGACCCGCAAGCTCGTCGACCGCGCCAAGGGCCTGCTCAACGAGAAGATGGGCCTCACCGAGCCCGAGGCGTTCCGCTGGATCCAGAAAGCGTCCATGGACCGCCGGCTGACCATGCACGACGTGGCCCAGGCCATCATCGAACAGCTCAGCGCCAAGAAGTAACCCGGACCACGACGCACCAACCCCCGTCACGAAAAAAGCGGGTCCCTCGGTGAGGGACCCGCTTTTTCGTGCCCGTCCGCGGTTCGACCGCCGGGTCACGCCCCGGCGGGACGGTCCATGATCAGGTTGGTGATGCGAATGGTGGAGCAGCGCCGGCCGCGGTCGTCGGTGACCACGATCTCGTGCGTCGTGAGCGTGCGGCCGAGGTGGATGGGCGTGCACACCGCAGTGACCCACCCGGAGGTGGCGGAGCCGGTGTGGCTGGCGTTGATCTCGATACCCACCGCGATCTTGCCGGCCCCGGCGTGCAGATTCGCCGACATCGACCCGAGCGACTCGCCCATCACCACATACGCGCCGCCGTGCAGCAGCATGGCCGGTTGGGTGTTGCCCTCGACGGGCATCCTGGCCACCGCGCGGTCGAGCGAGAACTCGGTGAACTCGATGCCCATCTTGTCGGCGAGGTCGCCGGCGCCGCGCGCCTTCGTCCAGGCGAGGTAGTCGGCGCCGCTGTCGGGCATGTCGTGTTCGGTCATAACCACCCTCTGAGTGCCGGCTCAGCCAGGCCGGGATGCGGCTTGTAGGCTGGGTCCGTGTCGGAATCCAAAAAGCCTACCCTGATGATCATCGACGGCCACTCGTTGGCCTACCGGGCATTTCATGCCCTCCCCGTCGACAGCTTCCAGACCAGGGACGGGCAGCACACCAATGCCATCCACGGCTTCCTGTCGATGCTGCTGAGCCTGCTCCGCAATGAGAAGCCGACCCACATCGCCGTGGCCTTCGACATCTCCCGCTTCTCGTTCCGTACCAGGGACTACCCCGAGTACAAGGGCACTAGAGCCATCACTCCCTCCGAGTTCAAGGGCCAGGTGCCGCTCCTGCAGGAGGCCCTCAAGGCCATGAACATCACCACGCTCACCAAGGACGACTACGAGGCCGACGATATCCTCGCGACCCTGTCGGTGCGCGGCACAGCAGAGGGCTACGACGTGTACGTCGTGTCCGGCGACCGCGACACCATCCAGCTCGTCAACGACACCGTGACCCTGCTCTACCCGGCCAGCCAGGGTGTCTCGGCTCTGACCCGGTACGACCCCGCGAAGGTGCGCGAGAAGTACGGCATCGCCCCCGAGCAGTACCCGGACGTCGCCGCGCTGGTGGGGGAGACCAGCGACAACCTGATCGGCATCAGCAAGGTCGGCGAGAAGACCGCCGTGAAGTGGCTCGACCGATTCGGCAGTCTCGACGCGATCCTCGAGCACGCCGACGAGATCACCGGCGTGGTCGGCGCCAACCTGCGCGAGCAGAAGGACAATGCGATCCGCAACCGCCGGCTCAACCGGCTCGTGACCGATCTGGACCTGCCCGTCGAGCTGGACGACCTGGCGCGCGGACCCATCGACGAGGACGCCGTGCGCGACGTGTTCGGACGCCTGGAGTTCCGAACCCTGCTCGACCGGGTGATCAAGATCGAGGCCGGGAACGGCAACGGTGTCGACGCCACTCCGGCTGCGGCCGTTGCCGCCCCCGAGGCCCCCGACGCGGCCCGCGCACCCGTCGAGCGCGAATTGCTGGACGAGGAACTGGCCACCTGGCTGGACCGGGTGACCCGCGCGGGCACCGCGATCTCCGTCACCGTCGACATGCAGAACGGTCTGCCGATCGGATTCGGCCTGGCCACGGTCACCGAGATCGCGACAGTGGCCTGGCAGCCCGACCGTGCCGACTACCTTCCCCTCGAGGAATGGCTGGCCGGCCCGAGCCCCAAGGTCATGCACGATGCCAAACCGCAGGTGAAGGCGCTCACGCGAGCCGGCCTGAGTATGGACGGACTGGCCATCGACACCCTCGTGGCCGGCTGGTTGCTACGGCCCGGCGGCCCGGACAAGACCCTGGCCGACCTCGTCAAGCGCTACCTCGACGAGACCCTGCCCGTGGTCGACCCCAACCAGCTCGTGCCGGACGAGAGCGTCGCCGGGGGCATCGCCGTGGACTCCTGGTATACCGTGCGCCTCGCCGCGACCCTGGTCGCCCAGCTCGACGCGGGCTCCCGCTCGGTGCTGACCGACATCGAGATGCCCACCCTGATGACCCTGGCCGACATGGAACTGGCTGGTGTGGCGGTCGCCCACGACGAACTCGCCGCCCTGTCCACCCAGCTCGGCGACACGGCCGCAACCCTCGCCGCCGGCGCATACGCCGAGATCGGCCGGGAGGTGAATCTCGGCTCGCCCAAGCAGCTGCAGGAGGTCCTGTTCGACCAGCTCGGTATGCCGCGCACGCGGGCGAACAAGACCGGTTTCACCACGGACGCCGGCGCCCTGGCTGACCTGCAGGCCAGCAACCCGCACCCGTTCCTCGACCTGCTTCTCAAGCACCGCGACGCGACGAAGCTCCGCCAGATCGTGGAAACCCTCGACAAGGCCATTGACGACACCGGGCGCATCCACACCACCTACGTGCAGATCGGCACCGCCACCGGGCGTATCTCGTCTACCGACCCGAATCTGCAGAACATCCCCGTCCGCACCGAGGAGGGCCGCCGCATCCGCGCCGCGTTCCAGGCTGGACCCGGCAGTGAGAGCCTGCTCACCGCCGACTACTCCCAGATCGAGATGCGGATCATGGCGCACCTCTCGGAGGACGCCGGTCTCATCGAGGCGTTCAACGCCGGCGAGGACCTGCACAGGTTCGTCGGCGCCCGGGTCTTCGGCGTCGCGCCGGAGGACGTGACGGGGGAGATGCGCAACAAGGTCAAGGCCATGTCGTACGGCCTCGCCTACGGGCTCAGCGCCTTCGGCCTGTCCCGCCAGCTGCGGATCGAATCCCGGGAAGCCAAGCAGCTCATCGCCGACTACTTCGCCCGGTTCGGCGCCGTGCGGGACTACCTCCGCCGCGTCGTGGAGCAGGCCAAGATCGACGGCTACACCACCACGATCTTCGGCCGGCGCCGGCCGTTCCCCGAGCTGAACAGCCCCAACCGGGTGCTGCGCGACAATGCCGAACGCGCCGCGCTCAACGCCCCGATCCAGGGCTCGGCGGCCGACCTGATGAAGATCGCCATGAACCGGATCGCCGCTGACCTGCGCGACCAGGACCTGGCCAGCCGCATGATGCTGCAGGTGCACGACGAGCTGATCTTCGAGGTCGCCCCGGGGGAGTGGGACGCCCTGCGCGCCGTCGTCACGCACAGGATGGAGACCGCCGCCGAGCTGCTGGTGCCGCTGGACGTGCAGGTCGGGCGCGGGGCCGACTGGGACGCCGCCGCACACTGACGCCGGCGTCACGGCCGTGTCCTGGGGTGGGTGCGTGTTCTAGGCTCTGTGCATGACTGTCAACGATTACCGGACTCCCACACCCGTCGACCAGATCGCCGAGCAGTGGGTGGACACCCTCGTCGCCCTCGATCCGACAGTGGGCACCTACATCGGCCGGGCCGCGGATGGGTCGGGATTTGCGGATTACTCGCCCGACGGGCACGCCAGGTACGTGCAGGCGGCCACCGAGGTCATCGCGGCCCTGGACGCCGCGAGCCCGGTCGATGCCGTCGACGTCGTCACCCGCACGGACCTCGGCAGCACCCTCGCGCTCGACCTGGAGAGCTCGGCGGCCGGGCTGCACCTGCGCGACCTCAACGTGATCGCCTCCCCGGTGCAGGAGATCCGGGAGGTCTTCGACCTGATGCCCACCGGTACCGTGGCCGACTGGCAGAACATCTCCGAGCGGCTGCAGGCCGTACCCTCGGCCATCGACGGCTACATCCAGACCCTGCGTGTGGGAATCGAACAGGGCATCACCCCGGCCAGGCGCCAGGTGGTCGAGGTGCTCGGTCAGGTACGGCGCACAGCCGCCAACGACGGGTTCTTCAATCATTTCGTCGCCGAGGCCGGTCTGGAGAACGGCTCGCTTCCGGCCACCCTGGCCACCGACCTCGGAGCACGGGCCAGTCGGGCGGCCTCGGCCTACGACAAACTCGCGGCGTTCCTCGCCGACGACCTCGCGCCGCGCGCCACCGAGGTCGACGGCATCGGCCGCGACCTCTACGCGCTCAGTTCACGCCGCTTCCTCGGCGCCACCGTCGACCTCGACGAGACCTACGAGTGGGGCATCGAGGAACTCGGTCGTATGGTGGCCGAGCAGGAGAGCGTGGCCAGGCAGATCACACCGGGCGCCACGGTGCTGGAGGCCATCGAGTTCCTCGACACCGATCCGGCCCGCAAGCTGCACGGCACCGACGCCCTGCAGCGCTGGATGCAGGAGACCAGCGACCGTGCCGTCGCCGAGCTGGGCGAGACCCAGTTCGACATCCCGGAGGAGATCCGCCGTTTGGAGTGCATGATCGCACCCACCCAGGAGGGCGGGATCTACTACACAGGCCCGACCGACGATTTCTCCCGGCCCGGCCGGATGTGGTGGTCCGCGCCCGTCGGTGTGACCGAATTCGACACCTGGCGCGAGCTCACCACGGTCTATCACGAGGGCATCCCCGGTCACCACCTGCAGATCGGCCAGGCGGTGTACAACCGGGCCAAGTTGAACACCTGGCGCAGGCAGCTGGCCGGCACCTCCGGCCACGCCGAGGGCTGGGCCCTGTACGCCGAACGCCTGATGGAGCAGCTGGGCTACCTCGACGACCCCGCCGACAGGCTCGGCATGCTCGACGGGCAGCGGATGCGTGCGGCGCGGGTGGTGCTGGACATCGGTGTGCACCTGGGCAAGACCGTCCCGGACGGCTCAGGGGTGTGGACGGCCGACTACGCCTTCGACTTCCTCGCCCGGAACGTCAACATGAACGAGGGATTCGTCAGGTTCGAGGTGAACCGCTACCTGGGCTGGCCGGGCCAGGCACCGTCGTACAAGATCGGCCAGCGGATTTGGGAGCAGCTGCGCGACGAGGCACAAGCCAGGGATGGTGCGGCGTTCAACATCAAGGAATTCCACCGCCGCGCGCTCGACCTCGGCGGCGTCGGCCTTGACACCCTCCGCTCGGCCCTGCAGCCCTGACCCGCGCCTGGCCGCGACCCGCGGGTCGCGGCCTCACGTTGGTCGAGCTCGTCGAGACCCCGTGGGCCGACCTGCGGGTTTGACGCATCCACGGACCGCGGATCGGGTCACCGGGTCTCGACAGGCTCGACCAGCGGATGGGGACGTTCCCGAGTTCTGTCGCGACGGGCGAGGAATCGGAGGGTCTGGCGCGCGTTCTCCAGTCGGGGGAGATACCTGGTTGGGCGGGTTGCCCGGCCCGCCCCGAAACAGCTAAGCTTTACTGTCACGCTTGTGACGAATTAGCCGCTGCCAGTCGCGGAAACATCATAGTAAATCGCACTAACCTCCCTTCTGGCCCGAATATGTCCATCCTGGAGCAACTACTACATGACAATCGCAACGACCGAACGGGCACCCAAGCAGGTCGCCATCAACGACATCGGATCTGCTGAAGACTTCCTTGCCGCGGTCGAAAAGACTCTGAAATTCTTCAACGACGGAGACCTCATCGAGGGCACCGTCGTGAAGATCGACCGCGACGAGGTCCTCCTCGACGTCGGCTACAAGACCGAGGGTGTCATCCCCTCCCGCGAACTTTCCATCAAGCACGACGTTGACCCTTCCGAGGTTGTCAAGGTCGGCGACCTGGTCGAGGCCCTCGTACTTCAGAAGGAAGACAAAGAAGGCCGTCTCATCCTGTCGAAGAAGCGCGCTCAGTACGAGCGTGCATGGGGCGACGTCGAGAAGATCAAGGAATCCGACGGAGTTGTCACCGGATCGGTCATCGAGGTCGTCAAGGGCGGTCTCATCGTCGACATCGGCCTGCGTGGCTTCCTGCCCGCGTCGCTCATTGAGCTTCGCCGTGTTCGCGACCTGACCCCGTACCTGGGCCAGGAGATCGAGGCCAAGATCCTCGAACTCGACAAGAACCGCAACAACGTGGTCCTGTCGCGTCGCGCACTGCTCGAGCAGACCCAGTCCGAGAGCCGCACCACCTTCCTCAACAACCTCCAGAAGGGACAGGTCCGCAAGGGCGTCGTCTCGTCGATCGTCAACTTCGGTGCGTTCGTCGACCTGGGTGGCGTTGACGGTCTGGTTCACGTCTCCGAGCTCAGCTGGAAGCACATCGAGCACGCCAGCGAGGTCGTCGAGGTCGGTCAGGAAGTCACCGTCGAGATCCTCGAGGTCGACCTGGACCGCGAGCGCGTGTCCCTGTCGCTCAAGGCCACGCAGGAAGACCCGTGGCAGGTCTTCGCCCGCACCCACGCCATCGGCCAGGTTGCACCGGGTAAGGTCACCAAGCTCGTTCCCTTCGGTGCGTTCGTTCGCGTCGCAGAGGGCATCGAGGGCCTCGTGCACATCTCCGAGCTGTCCGGCAAGCACGTTGAGCTCGCCGAGCAGGTTGTCTCGGTCGGCGACGAGGTGTTCGTCAAGGTCATCGACATCGACCTGGAGCGTCGCCGTATCTCGCTGAGCCTCAAGCAGGCCAACGACGGTGTCGACCCCGAGGGCACCGAGTTCGACCCTGCACTCTACGGAATGCTCACCGAGTACGACGACCAGGGCAACTACAAGTACCCCGAGGGCTTCGACCCGGAGACCAACGAGTGGCGCGAAGGCTTCGAGACCCAGCGCGAGAAGTGGGAGCAGGACTACGCTGCAGCCCAGGCTCGCTGGGAAGCTCACAAGAAGCAGGTCGCATCCGCGAACGACGAGATCATCGCCCCCGGCGATGTCGCGTCCGCCGCTGGCAACTCGTTCTCCAGCGAGACCGCCGGAGCCGGCACCCTCGCGGACGACGAGGCGCTTGCCGCCCTGCGCGAGAAGCTCAGCAGCAACAACTAGCAGTATCCCTCCGGCTCTGGCCGGAGCCGCACAGGCCGGACCCGTCGGGGTCCGGCCTGTGCCGGTTAACCGTCGTGTCCGCCGCAGCTCCGCGGCCTTTCCCGCTGTGCACGTTCGCCCACTGCGGCGGGCCCCACGGCTGACGTTCCGGTGCGTTCGTTAGCATGGGGCCGTGTACTTGATTGGGTTGACCGGCGGGATCGCATCGGGGAAGAGCACCGTGGCCAAGCGCTTCGGCGAGCACGGAGCAGTGGTGATCGACGCCGATCAGCTGGCCAGAGCGGCCGTCGCACCGGGCACGGATGCGCTGGCGCACGTGATCGAGGTCTTCGGCGACGAGGTCGCCAACGCCGACGGTAGCCTCAACCGGGCGGCCCTGGGCGCCATCGTCTTCGGAAACCCGGCCGCGCTCAACCTGCTCAACCAGATTGTGCACCCCGCCGTTCGAGCCCTGTCCGCGCAGGCCATCGACGCGGCCGAGCGGGCCAACCCGCACGTCGTCGTGGTCTACGACGTGCCCCTGCTGGTCGAGGCCTCCGTCGGCCACCCGTTCGACCTCATCGTCGTCGTGCACGCCGATGCCGAAACCCGGGTAAGCCGCATGGTGGAGCTGCGCGGCATGAACGAGGCCGACGCGCGGAGCCGCATCGCCGCTCAGGCCGGAGACGACGAGCGCCTGGCCGTGGCCGACGCCGTCATCGACTCGACCGGGTCCCTCGACGCCACCCTCAGCCAGGTGGACAGGCTGTGGAAACGCAAACTGCGGTCCCACCACGACGCCCACCCTGAGGCGACCGAGGCGTCCGCCGACCCGAGTGTCGGTGGGGCTCCTTAGACTGGAAGCATGGAAGCTACCCGTTCCGTTCACCCTTTCGAGGTCGTGAGCGAATACACCCCCAGTGGTGACCAGCCCGGTGCCATCGCCGAGCTGGCCGGCCGAATCAACGCCGGTGAGACCGACATCGTGTTGCTCGGTGCCACCGGCACCGGAAAGTCCGCGACCACGGCGTGGTTGATCGAGCAGGTGCAGCGTCCGACGCTGGTTCTCGCGCACAACAAGACCCTCGCGGCCCAACTCGTCAACGAGTTCCGCGAGCTGATGCCCAACAACGCCGTCGAATACTTCGTCTCCTACTACGACTACTACCAGCCCGAGGCCTACGTTCCGCAGACGGACACCTTCATCGAGAAGGACTCCTCGATCAACGAAGAGGTGGAGCGGCTCCGGCACTCCACGACCAACTCGTTGCTCAGCCGTCGCGACGTCATCGTCGTCTCTACGGTGTCGTGCATCTACGGCCTCGGCACCCCGGAGGGGTACCTCGAGGCGATGGTGGCCCTGCAGGTTGGCCAGAAGGTCGACCGGGACTGGTTGATCCGCAAGTTCGTGGCCATGCAGTACCAGCGCAACGACGTCGACTTCTCACGCGGGCACTTCAGGGTGCGCGGCGACACCATCGAGATCATCCCGATGTATGAAGAACTCGCCATCCGTATCGAGATGTTCGGCGATGAGATCGAGGCGCTGTACAGCCTGCATCCGCTCACGGGCGATGTCGTCAAGAAACTCGATGCCGTCTCGGTCTTCCCCGGGTCGCACTACGTCGCCAGCACTGATGTGATGCAGCGGGCGATGGGCACCATCCAGGAGGAACTGGCCGAACGACTGGGTCAGCTGGAACGTGAGGGCAAGCTGCTGGAGGCGCAACGCCTGCGGATGCGCACCTCGTTCGACCTGGAGATGATGGAGCAGATCGGTTTCTGCTCCGGCATCGAGAACTACTCACGCCACATCGACGGGCGGAGCGCGGGGGAGCCCGGCCACTGCCTGCTCGATTACTTCCCCGACGACTTCCTCGTCGTCATCGACGAATCCCATGTCACCGTGCCGCAGATCGGCGCCATGTACGAGGGCGACTCGTCCCGGAAGCGCACTCTCGTCGAGCACGGCTTCCGTCTGCCGAGCGCGCTGGACAACCGGCCGCTCAAATGGAACGAGTTCAAGGACCGGGTCGGCCAGACCGTGTACCTCTCGGCCACGCCGGGCAAGTACGAGATGGGCATCGCCGACGGCATCGTCGAGCAGATCATCCGCCCGACCGGTCTGGTCGACCCGCAGATCATCGTGAAACCCTCCGCCGGCCAGATCGACGACCTGCTCGAACAGATCCGGGTGCGCGTCGGTCTCAACGAGCGGGTGCTCGTCACCACGCTGACTAAGAAAATGTCCGAGGAGCTCACCGACTTCCTCACCGAAGCCGGCGTGCGCGTGCGGTACCTGCACTCGGACGTCGACACCCTGCGCCGGGTGGAGCTGCTCACCGAACTGCGCCAGGGAGTCTACGACGTTCTCGTGGGCATCAACCTGCTCCGCGAGGGTCTCGACCTGCCCGAGGTGTCCCTGGTGGCCATCCTCGACGCCGACAAGGAAGGCTTCCTGCGGTCGTCGACCTCGCTGATCCAGACAATCGGCCGTGCCGCCCGGAATGTGTCCGGTGAGGTGCACATGTACGCCGACCGGATCACCGACTCGATGGCCAGGGCCATCGACGAGACCGACCGCAGGCGCGAGAAGCAGGTGGAATACAACACCCTGCACGGTATCGACCCCACGCCGCTCCGCAAGCGCATCGCCGACATAACGGATGTCCTCGCCCGCGAAGAGGCCGACACCGCGGAGCTCCTGGCCGGTCGCGACGCCCGGCGTCGTAGCCCCACTCCCTCGATGCGCAAGGGGCTGGCCGCGAACGGGGCCAACGACCTCGAGTCGATTATCGCCGACCTCAACGCTCAGATGCTCGAGGCGGCCGGCGAACTCAAATTCGAGTTGGCCGGACGACTTCGCGACGAGGTGTCCGAACTCAAGCGCGAACTCCGCCAGATGGAGAAGGCCGGGCACCTGGCCTGATCGGGCCTCACCTGGGCCGCCCGGGCCCTGCAGGAGCCCCGGTGGGGCCTGGCAGGAGCGCGGGTGGCACTGGAGTGTCAGTGGCACTGCATAGACTCGAATGGTGTCAATTTCAGAGGTAGAGCACGGCTCTCAACTCAGCGTCCGTGGTGCTCGCGTGCACAATCTGCACAACGTCAACCTGGACATCCCGCGCGATTCGCTCGTGGTGTTCACAGGTCTATCGGGGTCGGGGAAGTCATCGCTCGCCTTCGATACTATTTTTGCGGAGGGGCAGCGTCGGTACGTCGAGTCACTGTCGGCTTACGCCCGCCAGTTCCTCGGTCAGGTCGACCGGCCCGACGTCGACTTCATCGAAGGCCTCAGCCCCGCGGTGTCCATCGACCAAAAGTCCACCAACCGCAACCCGCGGTCCACGGTGGGTACCATCACCGAGATCTACGACTACATGCGGCTGCTCTGGGCACGCATCGGCGTGCCGCACTGCGCCGTCTGCGGCGAGGTCATCCAGTCCCAGACCGTGCAGCAGATCGCCGACCAGCTCATGGAGCTGGAGACCGGGTGCGCTACCAGATCCTCAGCCCCGTCGTCTCGCAGAAGAAGGGTGAGTTCGTCGACCTGTTCAAGGAGCTCGCCGCCGGCGGGTACTCCCGCGCCATGGTCGACGGCACTCAGATCCAGCTCAACGAACCGCCGATCCTCAAGAAGCAGCTCAAGCACGACGTCTCCGTCGTCGTCGACCGCCTGGTCGCCGGCCCCGACCTGCTCAGCCGGCTCACCGACTCGTTGGAGACGGCCCTCAAGCTCACCGACGGGCTCGTGCAGATCAACTTCGTCGACCTCACCGGTGACGAGGCCTGGCAGAGCTACTCCGAGAAGCTGTCCTGCCCGAACAACCACCCGGTGCAGCTGACCGAGATCGAGCCCCGCACCTTCTCCTTCAACGCCCCGTTCGGCGCCTGCCCCGAGTGCTCCGGTCTGGGCACACGCATGTCGGTGGACGAGGACCTGCTGTTGGGCGACCCCGATCTCAGCATCGCGGAGGGTGTCGTTCTGCCCTGGACCACCCAGGGCAAAGGCCTGTTCCAGTACTACGAGAAGCTTCTCGACGGCCTGGCCCGCGACCTCAAGTTCAAGCTCACCACCCCCTGGAAGAAGCTGAGCGACGAGGTGCGCACCGCCGTCATGCGCGGCGACAACTTCGAGGTCAAGGTCAAGTGGAAGAACCGCTACGGCCGGGAGATGAGCTACACCTCCGGTTTCGAGGGCGTCGTTCCCTACATCGAGCGCCAGTTCCTCCAAGCCGAGACCGACAGCCAGCGTCAGCGCTGGGGCGAATACCTGCGCGAGGTCGCCTGCCCGGTCTGTGACGGAACCCGGCTCAAGCCCGAGGTCCTCGCCGTGCTCGTTCACGACATGAGCATCGCCGACATCTGCAGCCTCAGCCTCAGCGACGCCCGTGACTTCATGGACAAGCTCGAACTGACCGACCGTGAGAAGACAATCGCCGCGCAGGTGCTGCGCGAGATCAAGGTGCGTCTGGACTTCCTGCTCCGGGTGGGGCTGAACTACCTGAGCCTGGCCCGCGCCGCCGGAACGCTCTCCGGCGGCGAGGCGCAGCGCATCCGCCTGGCGACCCAGATCGGGTCGGGCCTGACGGGCGTGCTCTACGTTCTCGACGAGCCCAGCATCGGGCTGCACCAGCGTGACAACCGGCGCCTGATCGAGACGCTGGTGGCGTTGCGCGATCTCGGCAACACCCTCATCGTCGTCGAACACGACGAGGACACCATCAAGACGGCCGACTGGGTCGTGGACATCGGACCCGGCGCCGGCGTCAACGGGGGCCATGTGGTGCACTCCGGCTCGTATGCGGACCTGCTGACCAACACCAAGTCGCTCACCGCCGACTACCTGTCCGGCCGCAAGTCGATCGCCACGCCTGCGACCCGTCGCCCCCTCGACCCCGAGCGGGAGATCACGGTCGTCGGCGCCGAGGCGAACAACCTCCGCAAGGTCACCGTCAAGTTCCCGCTGGGCGTCTTCACCGCCGTCACCGGCGTGAGCGGATCCGGCAAGTCCTCCTTGGTCAACGATGTGCTCTACCGGGTGCTCGCGAACCGGCTCAACGGAGCCCGCAAGTTGCCAGGCAAGCACAGCAAGGTGACCGGTCTCGACCAGCTCGACAAGGTCATCCACGTCGACCAGGCTCCGATCGGGCGCACGCCCCGCTCCAACCCCGCCACCTACACCGGGGTTTTCGACAAGATCCGCACGCTGTTTGCCGAGACTATGGAGGCCAAGGCGCGCGGCTACCTGCCCGGCCGCTTCAGCTTCAACGTCAAGGGCGGCCGCTGCGAAGCGTGCTCGGGCGACGGCACGATCAAGATCGAGATGAACTTCCTGCCCGACGTGTACGTGGCCTGCGAGGTCTGCGGGGAGCGCGCTACAACCGCGACACCCTCACCGTGCACTACAAGGGCAAGAACATCGCCGAGGTCCTGGACATGCCGATCAGCGAGGCGGCCGAGTTCTTTGAGCCGATCTCCGCGATCCACCGTTTCCTCAAGACCCTGGTCGAGGTGGGCCTGGGCTACGTGCGGCTGGGCCAGAGCGCCACGACCCTCTCGGGCGGCGAGGCCCAGCGGGTCAAGCTGGCCACCGAACTGCAGCGCCGCTCCAACGGGCGCAGCGTCTACGTTCTCGACGAGCCCACCACCGGCCTGCACTTCGAGGACGTGCGTAAGCTCTTGCTGGTGCTGAACAGCCTCGTCGACAAGGGCAACACCGTCATCGTGATCGAGCACAACCTCGACGTGATCAAGTCGGCGGACTGGGTCATCGACCTCGGTCCGGAGGGCGGGTCCGGCGGCGGCAAGGTGCTGGCCACCGGCACCCCCGAGCACGTCGCCTCGGTCAAGAAGAGTCACACCGGAATGTTCCTGAAGGAGGTCCTCGCCGCACGGTAGGCAGAGGAACACGATGTCTGACGCACTGAGCTATCGCCCCAAGCCCGGGGAGATTCCCACCGAACCCGGTGTGTACAGGTTCCGCGACGCCTCCCGGCGGGTGCTCTACGTGGGCAAGGCCAAGAACCTCAGGGCCCGGCTGAGCAACTATTTCGCCCCGCTCAGCAGCCTGCACGAGCGCACCCGCCGGATGGTCACCACGGCGACCAGCGTCGAATGGACGACGGTCGGCACCGAGGTCGAGGCCCTGCAACTGGAGTGGACCTGGATCAACGAGTTCGATCCGCCGTTCAACGTGCAGTTCAAGGACGACAAGTCCTACCCGTACCTAGCGGTCACGCTGGCCGACGAGGCCCCGAGGGCCCTGGTGACCCGCACCACGGGCATCAAGGGTGCACGCTACTTCGGTCCGTACCCCAAGGTCTGGGCCGTGCACGAGACGATCGACCTGATGCTCAAGGCGTTCCCGATCCGCACCTGCAACAACGCCAACTACAAACGCGCCATGCAGTCGGGCAAGCCCTGCTTCGCCGGTCAGATCGGTCGCTGTTTCGGCCCCTGCTCTGGCACGGTCAGCATCGAAGAACACCGTACGATCGTCAACGGCTTCGTCAGCTTCATGGGCAGCCAGGACCGCAAACTCATCAACAGCCTGACAGCGCAGATGAAGGAGGCCTCGCTCGCCCAGGATTACGAACTGGCCGCCCGGCGTCGCGATCAGGTCAAGGCGCTCGACGCCGTGCTCGAAAAGAGCGCTGTCGTGCTGCGCGACAACGTCGACATCGACCTGTTCGCGATCGAGCAGGACGAACTGGCCGCGGCCGTGCAGCTGTTCATCGTGCGCCGCGGACGCATCCGCGGTGTGCGCGGCTGGGTCGTCGACAAGGAACTCGACCTGAGCATGAGCGAGTTGATCGACTCGATCATGCAGACCGCCTACACGGGCGACGCCCGGCCGCCCCGGGAGATCGTGGTGCCGGAGCTGCCCGACGACGCCGACGCCCTCGAGGGCTGGCTGGGCGGTATCGCGGACCGCAAGGTGCGGCTCGTGGCCGCCCAGCGTGGCGAGAAGGCGGCGCTGCTGGCCACGGCGACCCAGAACGCCAAGCAGGCGCTGATGCTCTACAAGACGCGGCGCAGCTCGGACTTCGTGGCCAGGTCGAAGGCGCTCGAAGACCTGCAGGAGGCCCTCGGCATGGAGTCGGCGCCGTTGCGCATGGAGTGCTACGACGTCTCCCACCTCGGCGGCACGAACATCGTCGCGTCCATGGTGGTGTTCGAAGACGGCCTGCCGCGCAAGGACGAGTACCGCCGGTTCGGGGTGCCGGAGTCGACCGACGACACCGACTCGCTCTACCGGGTACTCACCAGGCGACTGGCCTACCTGGTGCCCGACGGCAGCACCCCGGAGGCTTTGCCGACGGGCGGGGTCATCACGGTCGACGGCGAGGCGGCAGGCCTCACCCCTCCCGCCGAAGCTGCGTCCCCTGATGAGGCAGAGGACGCGGCCGGCAACGGCGGCGCCGCGAAACGGAAGAAATTCCGCTACCAGCCGAACCTGCTCATTGTCGACGGCGGCCAGCCGCAGGTCGCCGCGGCCGCTCGCGCCCTCCGGGAATCCGGGGTCGAAGGCATCACCCTGTGCGGCATCGCCAAGCGGCTGGAGGAGATCTGGCTGCCGGACTCCGACTACCCGGTCATCCTGCCCCGCAACAGCGACGCCCTGTTCCTCATCCAGCGGATCCGGGACGAAGCGCACCGGTTCGCGATCACCCACCAACGGGCCAGGCGCAAACGGGACATCAACACCATTCTGGGCGAAATCCCCGGCCTCGGCCCCGCCCGCATCAAGGTCCTGCTGGCTCACTTCGGTTCGGTCGCCAAGCTCAGGGAGGCCTCGGTGGACTCCATTGCCGAGATCCGCGGGATCGGACCGGCCCTCGCGGCGGGTATCCACCGGCACCTGCGCGCCTGAGCAGGCCACCGGTCGATAAGCTGGACATTCACTCACTTCGACCGAAGGCGCAATCCAGCATGAGCACGGAGACCCAGAAGCAGGAGATGCTCATTGTCACGGGCATGTCAGGCGCCGGACGATCGACCGTGGCAAACGCGCTCGAAGACCTGGGCTGGTACGTCGTCGACAACCTGCCTCCGCAGATGCTCAGACCACTCGTCGAGCTCGTCGGCCGGGCCGGCACCAACCTGCCTAAGATCGCCGCCGTCGTCGACATCCGCGGCCGCGACTTCTTCGGCGATTTCCAAGAACTCGTCCAAGCGTTGCGCAGCGGCACCCAGGTCAGGGTGATCTTCCTCGAGGCTCGCGACGACGTGCTCGTGCGCAGGTTCGAGGCCGTGCGACGCCCACACCCGCTGCAGGGGGAGGGGACGATCCTCGACGGGATCTCCGCCGAACGCACCCGCCTGGCCGTCGTTCGGGAGTCCTGCGACATCGTCATCGACACCTCCGATCTCAATATCCACCAGCTGGCCACCACCATCACCGAACGCTTCGCCGCGGAGAACGCGGCCGGGCTGCACCTCACCGTGATGAGCTTCGGTTTCAAGTACGGCCTCCCCACCGACGTCGACATGGTCGCCGACGCCCGCTTCCTGCCCAACCCCTTCTGGATCCCCGAACTGCGCCCGCACACCGGGCTCGACCCCGAGGTCAGCGACTACGTGCTCGGCCAGGAAGGCGCGCGGGAATTCATCGACGCGTATGCCACCGCCGTGCGCCCGGTCCTGGCCGGATACCAGCGGGAGAACAAGCGTCACGCCACCATCGCGATCGGTTGCACGGGCGGCAAGCACCGCTCGGTGGCCATGGCACGGGAACTGGCCGGGCTGCTCCAAGAATTTCCCGGCGTAGCGGTGAGCCTCAAGCACCGCGACCTCGGACGAGAATAACGGCAGGCCAGCCGTCGACCACGACGGCAGGCCCGAACAACAGAATGGAAATGACGATTGGCACTCACCATCGACGTCAAAGATGAACTAGCACGCGTCGAGGTTTCGAAGACCACGGTCCGGGCGGCCGAACTGGCCACGATCCTGCGATTCTCCGGTGGTCTGCACATGATCTCCGGCCGCATCGCCATCGAGTCGGAACTCGATACCGCCCTGCTGGCCCGGCGGGTACGCAAGGACCTCGCCGAGCTCTACGGCGTCCGCAGTGACGTCTCCGTGATCACGGCCTCAGGCCTGCGCCGCACCAACCACTACCTGGTCAGGGTGCTCGAGGGCGGCGAGACCCTCGCGCGACAGACCGGCCTACTCGATGCCCGACGCCGCCCGATCCGCGGCCTGCCCAACCGGCTGACCACCGGGTCCAAGGACGAGATCGCGGCCGTCTGGCGCGGCGCGTTCCTCGCCGCCGGCTCACTGACCGATCCCGGCCGCTCGGCCGCGCTCGAGGTCGTGTGCCCGGGAAACGAGGCCGCCATGGCCATCGTCGGCGCGGCCGGACGCCTCGGCATCGTCGCGAAGGCGCGCGAGGTGCGCGGTGTGCACCGCGTCGTCATCCGTGACGGTGACGCCATCGGTGCCATGCTCGTGCAGATGGGCGCCCAGGAGACCGTGCTCAACTGGGAGGCCCTGCGGCAGCGCCGCGAGGTGCGCGCCACCGCCAATCGCCTGGTCAACTTCGACGACGCCAACCTCCGCCGCTCCGCGCAGGCCGCCGTCGCCGCCTGCGCCCGCGTGGACCGGGCCATGGAGATCCTCGGTGACGATATCCCGGAGCACCTGCGGTATGCGGGGGAGCTGCGGCTGTCGTTCCGCGACTCCAGCCTCGACGAACTCGGTCACCACGCCGACCCGCCCATGACCAAGGATGCCGTCGCCGGACGCATCCGCCGGCTGCTCGCGATGGCCGATAAGAAGGCCGTCGACCTCGGGATCCCCGGCACCGACGCGAACCTGCCCGCTGACCTCGACGACGTGTGAGGGACTAACGTCCCCTATCCACCTGAGTAGACTAAAAAGGTCACTTACAGTGCAGGTGGCGGGAGAAATCCTGCCGCCGCCACACAAATGAGGAGATATGAGCTATGGCCGAATACACCCTGCCTGAACTGGCTTACGACTACTCGGCTCTCGCGCCGAGCATCAGCGGCACCATCATGGAACTCCACCACAGCAAGCACCACCAGGCATACGTCACCGGCGCGAACACTGCCTTGGCCCAACTGGCGGAGGCCCGCGATTCCGGCAGCCTCGGCTACGTCAACAAGCTGGAGAAGGACCTCGCGTTCAACCTCGGCGGACATGTAAACCACTCGATCTTCTGGACCAACATGTCCCCGAACGGCGGCGACAAGCCCATCGGCGAACTCGCCAGCGCCATCGATGACTTCTTCGGTTCCTTCGACAAGTTCCAGGCGCACTTCGCGGCGACCGCGATGGGCGTACAGGGCTCAGGCTGGGCGGTGCTCGCGTGGGACTCGATCGGGCAGCGCCTGATCATCCAGCAATTCTTCGACCAGCAGGCCAACTTCGCTGCTGGAACCGTTCCCGTGCTCATGCTCGACGTCTGGGAGCACGCCTATTACCTCGACTACCAGAACGTGCGTGCCGACTACGTGAAAGCGTTCTGGAACATCGTCGACTGGGACAACGTGCAGGCCCGCTTCGTCGCCGCCCGGGAGAAGACCAACGGCCTGCTGCTACTCTCGTAGCGCTCATCGGCCCACCGGCCGCACCCACCACTTTCGCTTTTTTCATCCCACCACCGGCGCCACATGCGCCATCAATAACAGGAGTCATTCGTGTCTGTAAAGATTGGCATTAACGGATTTGGCCGCATCGGCCGCAACTACCTGCGCGCCGCACTGGCCCAGGGCAGCGACATCGAGATCGTTGCAGTCAACGACCTCACCGACACCAAGACGCTGGCCCACCTCCTCAAATACGACTCCATCACGGGTCGTCTGGACGCCACCGTCTCCGTCGAGGGCGACTCGATCCTCGTCAACGGCAAGCCGATCAAGGTTCTCGCCGAGCGCGACCCGGCCAACCTGCCCTGGGGCGCCCTGGGCGTCGACATCGTGATCGAGTCCACTGGTCGCTTCACCAAGGCCGACGACGCACGCAAGCACATCACCGCCGGCGCCAAGAAGGTCATCGTCTCCGCTCCCGCCACCGGCGATGTTGCGACGATCGTCATGGGCGTCAACGAGGAGACGTACGACTCCGCGAAGTTCGACATCATCTCGAACGCCTCCTGCACCACCAACTGCCTCGCACCGCTGGCCAAGGTCTTCAACGACAACTTCGGCATCAAGAGCGGCCTGATGACCACCATCCACGCCTACACCGCAGACCAGAACCTGCAGGACGGCCCGCACAGCGACCTCCGTCGTGCCCGCGCCGCCGCCGTCAACATCATCCCGACGTCGACCGGTGCCGCCAAGGCCCTCGGCATCGTGCTCCCCGAGCTCGCCGGCAAGCTTGACGGCTTCGCCCTGCGCGTACCCGTGCCCACCGGTTCTATCACCGACCTCACCGTCGTCGCCGAGAAGCCGGTCACGGTCGAGGCCATCAAGGCCGCCTACAAGGCAGCAGCAGAGGGCCCCCTCAAGGGCATCCTGATGTACACCGAAGACGAGATCGTCTCCAGCGACATCGTCACCGACCCGCACTCCTCGATCTTCGACGCCGGCCTGCTGCGCGTCCTGGGCGACCAGGTCAAGCTGTCCTCCTGGTACGACAACGAGTGGGGCTACTCCAACCGCATGGTTGACCTCACCGAGTTCGTCGCCGAGCGTCTCTAACTAGGGGACTCGCAGTGACGCTTCGCACTATCGAATCGCTGGGATCGCTCCACGGCAAGCGCGTCATCGTTCGGTGTGATCTGAACGTTCCGTTGAAAGACGGCCAGATCACCGACGATGGCCGTGTGCGGGCGTCCCTGCCCACCCTCAAGGCCTTGGTCGAACAGGGCGCCCGTCTGGTGATCGTTTCTCACCTCGGGCGCCCCGACGGCCAGGTCAACCCCAAGTACAGCCTCGCGCCGGTAGCGGCACGCCTGGCTGAACTGATCGGTTCCCCCGTGGCATTCGCCACGGACACCGTCGGCGAATCCGCCCAGGCCGCAGTCGCGGCCCTGGCCGACGGCGACATCGTCGTTCTGGAGAACCTCCGTTTCAACGCGGGGAGACCAGCAAGGTCGACGCAGAGCGGGTGGCGTTCGCCACCGAGCTCTCCGCCCTCGGTGATGCTCTCGTCTCCGACGGCTTCGGCGTCGTGCACCGCAAGCAGGCCAGCGTCTTCGACCTGGCCCAGATCCTGCCGAGCGCCGCCGGACTGCTCATCGCTGCAGAGCTCGACGTGCTCGACCGCCTCACCGAGAAGCCGGAGGCGCCGTACACGGTGATCCTCGGCGGCTCGAAGGTATCGGACAAGCTCGGAGTCATCGGCCACCTGCTTCCGCGGGTGAACTCGCTGCTCATCGGCGGCGGCATGCTCTTCACCTTCCTCGCGGCCCAGGGCCACAAGGTCGGCGCGAGCCTGCTCGAGGTCGACCAGATCGAAACCGTGCGCGGTTACCTTGCCGAGGCAGAGCGCCTCGGCGTCAAGATCGTGCTGCCGACGGATGTCGTCGTCGCCTCCAAGTTCGGGGCAGACGCCGAATACGTCACCACGCCGGCCGATCAGATCGAGGACACCCCGTTCGGCGCTGCCGGCCTGGGCCTGGACATCGGACCGGACACGGCCGCTGCGTTCGCAGCGATCATCCGTGAGTCGAAGACCGTCTTCTGGAACGGCCCCATGGGCGTGTTCGAGCTGGCACCCTTCGCCGACGGCACCCGCACGGTTGCCGCCGCTCTGACCGAGGTCAACGGACTCAGCGTCGTCGGTGGAGGAGACTCCGCCGCCGCAGTTCGCATCCTCGGTTTCAACGATGACCAGTTCGGTCATATTTCTACCGGCGGTGGCGCCAGCCTCGAGTTCCTCGAGGGCAAGCGACTGCCAGGACTGGAGGTCCTCGGATGGCAGTAAACACGCGTGTCCCACTGATTGCGGGCAACTGGAAGATGAACCTGGACCACCTCCAGGCCATCGCGTTCGTCCAGAAGCTGGCCTGGAGCCTCAAGGACGCCGGCCACGACTTCACCTCCACCGAGGTTGCCGTGTTCCCGCCCTTCACCGACCTCCGCAGCGTGCAGACGCTCGTGGCGGCCGACAAACTGCCGCTGGCGTACGGCGGACAGGACGTCTCCACCCAGGAGTCCGGCGCCTACACGGGTGAGATCTCGGCGGCGTTCCTCGCCGCACTCGAGTGCCAGTACGTGCTCATCGGTCACTCCGAGCGACGCACCCTGCACAACGAGACCGACGAGGTCGTCGCCGCCAAGGTGACCGCAGCGTTGAAGCACAACCTGGTTCCGATCATCTGCGTCGGCGAAACCGCCGCGGACCTCGAGCTGCACGGCCCCAGCGCCGTTCCCGTCGCACAGTTGAAGGCAGCCCTCGCGGGTGTCGACAACGCCGCTGACATCGTCGTGGCGTACGAGCCGGTCTGGGCCATCGGCTCCGGCCAGGCCGCAACGCCCGAGCAGGCCGAACAGGTCGCTGCAGCGCTCCGGACGACCCTCGCCGAGGTGCTCGGACAGGACGTCGCAGACAAGACCCGGATCCTCTACGGTGGTTCGGTCAAGGGAGTCAACATCGCCGGTTTCATGAAGGAACCGAACGTCGACGGCGCCCTGGTTGGCGGTGCGAGCCTCGACATCACCGAGTTCTCGAGCATCGTCCGATTCCAGAAGCACGTCGGACTGTAACGATCGCCCGCCACATCCCCTACTCGGGGGTGCGGCGGGTTTCGTTTTGCCGTCAGGCTATAATTGCCAGTGGTCTTGGTGGAGCTCTAGCGCCCATCGTTTTGTGAAAGGTTTCGCGTGGAGATTCTCCAGGTTGTATTGCAGGTTCTGCTCGGTATCACGAGCCTCCTGCTCACTATGCTCATTTTGCTCCACAAGGGGCGCGGCGGCGGGCTGTCCGACATGTTCGGCGGCGGCGTCACCTCCAACCTCGGCGCCTCCGGCGTCGCCGAACGGAACCTCAACCGCATCACCATCATCCTGGCCGTGTTGTGGATCTCCTGCATCGTCGTGCTCGGCCTGATCACCAAATTCGATACCGGCGCGTAGCCTGACGGCTGCCGCCCGCCCGCTCACCAGCGGACCGGGCCGGCAACCGGGGCTACGGCACCAGCTCGCGACACCGTCGCATTCGGTCAACCACGGCGCGACCGGACCAGCAGCAGACAACCTGAACCAGCCGAACAGTTTTCAAGCGGAGGAACACAATGGCATCTGGCGGAAGCGCTATTCGCGGCTCGCGAGTCGGAGCGGGCCCCATGGGCGAGCAGGACCGTGGTTTCCACGCCGATCGCATCCGGGTCTCCTACTGGGACGCCCTCGGCAACGAGACGGTGCGATACTTCGCCGCGAACCTGCCCGACGAGGAAATTCCCGACACCATCGACTGCCCGTCCTCGGGTCTGCCCGCTGGCCGGGACAAGGAGAACCCGCCGTCGGTGGTGAAGCTCGAGCCGTACAAGACCCACCTGGCTTACGTCAAGGAGCGTCGCACCGAGGAAGAGGCCGAGTCCCTCCTCGAGGAAGCCCTCCAGCAGCTCAGGGTGCGTCGCGGAAAGCTCAGCGCCACCAACTGACTGAGGTAGGCCACGGCCTATCGCACAGCGCACAGCGCACAGGCAACACAAAAAGCGCATCGGTTCCTCGGAACCGATGCGCTTTTGCTCTGCCTGGAGTCGCCTACTGCGGCTGCTCGATCAGGTTCTCCGGGACCTCCGCGGCCGCCTCACCGTCCACGAAGAAGTCCGTGTAATGCCGACCACGGATGCCCGCGACGGGCACCTCGTCACGGCTGGCACCGGCGAGGGCGAGGCCAAGGGCAGACGCCTTGTCGGAACCGGAGACCACCAGCCAGATGCGCTCGGACGAGTTGATCACCCAGCGGGTGAGGCTCAGACGTTCGGGCGGCGGCTTGGGTGAGTTCAGCACCGCGATGACCGTGAGGTCGTTCTCCCGGATACCCTGCATGTGCGGGAACAGGGAAGCGATGTGACCGTCCGGACCGACGCCGAGGAACGTGACGTCGAACTGCGGCACCGTGGACTCAGGGGCGGCCATCGACTGGAGCTCGGCCGCATACCGATCCGCGGCCGCATCGATGTCGAGGCCTTCGTCGGACGCGGGGTACGCGTGAACGTTAGCGGCCGGAATATCGATGTGGTCGAGCAGGGCTGCGCGGGCCTGCCCCTCGTTGCGGTCGGCGTGGCCCCGGGGGACCCAACGCTCGTCGCCCCACCAGACGTCGATCTTGGACCAGTTCACACTGTCGCGGTCGGGGGAGGCGTTGATGGCCTCCAGCACACCCGTCCCGACGCTTCCTCCGGTGAGCACCACATGGGCGTGGCCCTGTTCGTGCAGGATGTCGGCCATCTTGGTGAGGAAGCGCGTGGCGACGGACTCGATGAGCGCCGCCTTGTCGTCGTGTACGAGTACACGCCTGTCGTGTGTCATGAGTGACCTCCGGTCGGTGTGGTGGCGTCCGTCAGCTGCGGCAGGCCACGCGTGATGACCTCCCCGTACAGTTCGTCGGGATCGAGGCGACGGAGTTCGTCGCTCAGGCAATCCCGCAGGCTACGGCGCTTGAGCGTCAGATCCTGCACCGGCTGGCCCGGCTGGGTCAGCGTGGCGATTCCGGGGACCTCGCGCTCCAGGGAGATGACACCGGATGCGCGGGTGAGGTGCACGCCGCGGATCCCGTTCGAGTTCTCACCTGTGGTGAGATCGTAGTCCACGGGTACCTGCAACTGCAGCTGCAGCCAGGCCGCGAGCAGGGTCGTGGAGGGGGAGTCAGCCGCCCCGGTCACGGATACGGCGGTGATGGATTCGTAGGGAGGCTGGTCGAGCACCGCGGCGAGCTGGGCCCGCCAGAGGGTCAGACGCGTCCAGGCGAAGTCGGTGTCGCCCGGGCGGTACGTCGAGCAGATCCGGGTGAGGGCGGCCTGCGGGTCGTCCTGCGCGGACGCATCCGTGATGCGACGGTACGCGATGCGACCCAGGGGCGACTCAGCCGGCACCTCTGGCGCCTCACCGGGCCACCAGGCCACAACGGGAGCGTCGGGCAGGAGCAGACCGGTGACCAGGCTCTCCGGGTCGCTGGCGGCGTCACCGTAGGCGCGCAGCACGATGACCTCGCTGGCGCCGGCGTCTCCGCCGACCCGGATCTCCGCGTCGACACGCGGGTCGCAGGCAGCGGCGCCGTCGGGCTGGGTCGACAGGACAATCACGCGCATGGGGTGTTCCCTGGACGCGTCGTTGGCCGCTTCGATGGCCTCTTCCTCATGGCCCAGTTCGGCGGCGATGATGAGGGTGAGCACCCGGCCGAGGGCGACTGCGCCGCCCTCTTCCCGGATGCGCACGAGCGCCTTGGAAATCTTGGACGTGGTGGTGTCCGGCAGATCGACGATCATGGGCGTCTCCAGTTCCGGCCGTCTCGTGACAGCAGTTCGTCGGCTGATGCGGGCCCCCAGGTTCCGGGTCGGTACTGTTCCGGTTGACCCTGGGTTGCCCAGAATTCTTCGATGGGGTCGAGGATCTTCCACGATAGCTCGACCTCTTCGTGGCGGGGGAAAAGCGGCGGGTCGCCCAGCAGGACGTCCAAGATCAGGCGTTCGTAGGCCTCGGGGCTGGCCTCGGTGAACGCGTGGCCGTAACCGAAGTCCATGGTCACGTCGCGCACCTGCATGCCGACACCGGGAACCTTGGATCCGAACCGGATAGTGACGCCCTCGTCAGGCTGCACCCGGATCACCAGGGCGTTCTCACCGAGAGCGGCCGTCTGGCTCTTCTCGAAGAGGTACTGGGGTGCCCGCTTGAACACCACAGCGATCTCCGTGACGCGCCGGCCCAGGCGCTTGCCGGCGCGCAGGTAGAACGGCACCCCGGACCAGCGCCGGGTATCGATCTCCAAGCGCAGGGCCGCGTACGTCTCCGTCAGGGACTCCGGGTTCATGCCGTCTTCCTCCAGGAAACCGAGGATCTTCTCGCCACCCTGCCAGCCACCGGCGTACTGTCCGCGGGCGGTGCCCGTGGCCAGGTCCTCCGGCAACCGTACGGAAGCGAGCACCTTCTCCTTCTCGGTGCGGAGGTCCGCGGCGTCGAAGGAGATCGGCTCCTCCATGGCGGTGAGCGCGAGGAGCTGCAGGAGGTGGTTCTGGATCACGTCGCGCGCCGCGCCGATGCCGTCGTAGTACCCGGCCCGGCCGCCGACACCGATGTCCTCGGCCATGGTGATCTGCACGTGGTCGACGTAGTTGGCGTTCCAGATCGGTTCGTACAACTGGTTCGCGAAGCGCAGCGCGAGGATGTTCTGCACCGTCTCCTTACCCAGGTAGTGGTCGATGCGGAAGACGGAGTCGGCCGGGAAGACCGATTCGACGACGTCGTTGAGCTCGCGGGCCGTCTTCAGGTCGCTGCCGAAGGGCTTCTCGATGACGACGCGGCGCCACTGGCCGTTCTTCTGCTCTGCCAGGCCGGACCGGCGCAGCTGCTCCGTGACCTGGGGGAACGCCTTGGGTGGGATCGACAGGTAGAACGCATGGTTGCCCATCGTTCCCCGCTCCCGGTCCAGTTCCTCGATGGTCTCCTTGAGGAGCTCAAAGGCCGCGTCGTCGTCGAAGGTTCCCGGGACGAACCGGATTCCCTCGGCCAGCTGCGCCCAGACATCTTCGTGGAACTCGGTACGGGCGTACTCCTTGACGGAGTCGTGCACAACCTGCATGAAGTCCTGGTTGTCCCAGTCCCGGCGGGCGAACCCGACGAGAGCGAATCCAGGCGGCAACAGGCCCCGGTTGGCGAGGTCATAGACGGCGGGCATGAGTTTCTTCCGCGACAGGTCTCCGGTGACGCCGAAGATCACGAGGCTCGAGGGCCCTGCAATTCGATTCAGGCGGTAATCGGAGGGTGAACGCAACGGATTGAACTCCGGGGTGATTTCCACCGGGGACATGCGGCTCCTTAGAGGGTGACAGTGAACAGAAGCGGGGGCGTGACTTACCGGACTGCGGCGAACAGAGTACTGATGTTCGCAGTCGGGTCGGTCAACGTGAGGGTGAGGACCGGACGACCGTGCTCGGCGAGGACGCCGGCGTCGCCGGCGGCCTGGGCCTGGATGAGCTCACCGAAGGTGAACGGACGGCCCGGGATCTCAAGGTCTTCAGCGGGGGAGCTGAGGATCTGCAGGAACACGCCGGTGGGGGTGCCACCCTTGTGGTACTGGCCGGTCGAGTGCAGGAACCGGGGGCCCCAGCCGAAGGTGACCGGACGACGTGACAGCGTCGCCAGGAGCGCACGCAGCTCGGCGAGCTGGGGGAGTGCCACACGGTCGACATACGCCTGGATGGCGACGTACCCGTCCGGGCCGAGTTCTTCGAGCAACGCGTCGACGGCGCCGGCGAGGTCGCTGGCCGCGCCGATGACATGCGGCGTACCGCGGATCTCGATGCCGTCAGCGATGAACGCAGCGGGTTCGGGAGCCGGACGGGCATCGAGCAGGCCGCGGGTGGCGTTCTTGGCTGATTCGACGTCGGGCTGGTCGAACGGGTTGATACCGAGCAGCCGTCCGGCGACGACGGTGGCATACTCCCACACCAGGAACTGGGCTCCGAGGGTGCCACTGACCCGGATCTCGTCGCCACTGTCACGGTCCGTGCCGTCGAGGGCTCCGAAGACCTCGTCGCCGGCATCCGCCACCACGCGCAGGATTTGCAGGTCGGGTAGCGACGTCGTGAGCTCAGGCGCATCCGCGTCAAGCACGACGGGCAGGATACCGGTGCCGCGTTTGCCCGTGGACTCGGCGATGAGTTGCTCGGCCCAGTCGGCGAAACCCACGATGTGGGTGCCGTCGGAGACGATGGCCAGCTTGTCGCGCCGCGGAGCAGCTGCGGCGATCGCCGCGCCAAGGATCAGACCGGGGTTGTCCTCGGAGTCGACGGCAAGGCTCAGTGCCACGGCCTCGGCCTCGTCGAGGAGCTGTCCGACGTCCACCCCGGCCAGGCCGGACGGCACGAGGCCGAAGGCGGTCAGGGCCGAGAAGCGTCCGCCAACGGTGGGGTCGGCGGTGAACACCCGGTAGCCGGCTTCCCTGGCCGACGCCTCGAGCGGTGAGCCGGGGTCGGTGACCACGATGATGCGTTCGGCGGGGTCGATTCCGCTGTCCTGGAAGGCACGTTCGAAGACACGACGCTGGCTGTCGGTCTCCACGGTGCCGCCCGACTTCGACGACACCACCAGGGCGGTGGACTCGATCCGGTCGCTGAGCGCCGCCCGCACCTGGCCGGGGTCGGTCGTGTCGAGCACCGTGAGGTCGACACCGCTGGTGAGCGTGATGACCTCGGGGGCGAGCGACGAACCGCCCATACCGGCCAGGACGATGTGGGTGACGCCCCGCGCGTGGAGTTCCTCGCGCAGGGCCGAGATCTCGGCGACGAGGGGACGGGAGGTGGCCACTGACTCGGTCCAGCCGAGTCGCGTGCCTGCCTCTTCCTCCGCCTCGGGTCCCCACAGGGCAGGGTCGAGAGACGTGATGCCGGAGGCGATCAGGTCGGCGACCAATGTGGGAACCACGGTGCGGACGGCTTCTGCCGCCGCACCGCTCACCGAGATCCGGAAACTCACTTGGCGGACTCGAGCGCAGCCGTCACGGTGTCCAGGAGTTCGTTCCAGGAGATGATGAACTTCGAAACGCCCTCCTCTTCGAGCACGCGGGTGACGTCGTCGTAGGAAACGCCCTGCGCAGCGATGGCGTCGAGCACGGCGTTCGCGGCGTCGTAGGAGCCCGTGACGGCGCCTTCGACGATGACTCCGTGGTCGAAGGTGGCCTCGAGGGTCTTCTCCGGCATGGTGTTGACGACCTCGGGGGCGACCAGTTCGGTCACGTAGAGGGTGTCGGGCAGGTCGGCAGACTTGACCCCGGTGGAGGCCCAGAGTGGACGCTGCTTGTTGGCGCCGGCTGCGAGCAGCACGGACGCGCGCTCGGTCGTGAAGGACTGCTCGAAGACCTGGTAGGCGAGCTGCGCGTTGGCGACGCCGGCCTTGCTCTGCAGGGCGAGGGCTTCGTCGGTTCCGACCTCGGCGAGGCGCTTGTCGATCTCGGTGTCGACACGCGACACGAAGAACGAGGCGACCGAGTGGATGGTCGACAGGTCGATCCCAGCGGCCTTGGCCTTCTCCAGACCGCTCAGGTACGCGTTGATCACGGCGCGGTAGCGCTCGAGGCTGAAGATCAGGGTGACGTTGACGCTGATGCCCAGCGCAATGGTCTCGGTGATCGCCTCGAGGCCCTCGATGGTCGCCGGGATCTTGATCATCGCGTTGGGCCGGTTGACCTTGTTCCAGAGCTGCTGGGCCTGGGCGAGGGTCTTCTCGGCGTCGTGGGCGAAGCCGGGCTCGACCTCGATCGACACGCGGCCGTCGAAGCCCTTCGTGGCGTCGTAGATCGGGCGGAAGATGTCGCAGGCGGAGGCGACGTCGTCGGTGGTGATCTCGAAGACCGCATCGGTGACGGTGGTGCCGGCGGCGGCCAGCGTGGCCACCTGGGAGGCGTATGCCTCGCCCTTGCTGAGCGCACCGGCGAAGATCGTGGGGTTGGTGGTGACGCCGACGACGTTCTTCTCCTCGATGAGGGTCGTCAGCCCGCCGGACTGGATGCGCTGACGCGACAGGTCGTCGAGCCAGATGCTGACGCCCGCGGCGGACAGTGCGGCGGTGGGGGTTGTTTCAGTCATGAAAATCAAATCTCCTTGAATGCTGCGCTTGTAGGTGTCGCGCTTAGAGCGCGGCGAGGGATTCTTTGGCGGCGGCGACGACGGCCTCCGTGGTGATGCCGAATTCGCGGAACAGAGTCTTGTAGTCGGCCGATGCACCGAAGTGCTCGATCGAGACGCTGCGGCCGCGGTCGCCAACGTACTTAGTCCAGGTCAACGCGATTCCGGCCTCAACCGATACCCGAGCGGTGATCGCTCTCGGCAGAACTGCCTCACGGTATTCAGCGGACTGCTCTTCGAACCACTCAAGGCTCGGCACCGACACCACGCGAGCGTTGATGCCATCCGCCTTGAGGGCCTCGCGGGCGTTGACGGCCAGCTGCACCTCGGAGCCGGTGGCGATGAGGATCACGTCGGGCGTTCCGTTCGGGGCCTCGGCGAGAACATAGGCGCCCTTGGCGACGTTCTTGGCCGACGCGAAGGTCTCGCCGATCGCGTCACCGTCGCCACGTTCGAAGACGGGGATGTTCTGGCGGGTCAGCACGATTCCGGCCGGGCCGTTGCGGCGCGTAAGGATGGTCTTCCAGGCCCAGGACACCTCGTTGGCGTCGCCGGGGCGCACGACGTCGAGTCCGGGGATCGCGCGGAGCGTCGCGAGCTGCTCGATCGGCTGGTGGGTCGGTCCGTCTTCGCCGAGGGCCACGGAGTCGTGGGTCCAGACGAAGATCGACGGGGCCTTCATCAGGGCGGCGAGTCGCACCGCCGGACGCATGTAGTCGCTGAAGATCAGGAACGTGCCGCCGAACGGGCGGGTGTTTCCGTGCAGGACGATGCCGTTGAGGATCGCGGCCATGGCGTGCTCGCGGATACCGAAGTGCAGCACGCGGCCATACTCGTTGCCGGTCCACTCGTGAGTGGAGTGCTCGCTCGGGATGAACGAAGCGGAGTTGCTGATCGTGGTGTTGTTCGACTCGGCGAGGTCTGCGGAGCCGCCCCACAGTTCAGGGATGACCGGGCCGAGGGCATTGAGCACCTTGCCGGAGGACGCACGGGTGGAGACCTCGGTGCCGGCGGGGAAGACCGGGAGGGCCTCCTCGACGCCGTCGGGCAAGTCGCCGGAGAGGATGCGATCCAGCAGGACCTTGCGCTCGGGGTTCGCGGCGGCCCAGGCGTCGAAGCGCACGTTCCACTCTGCGTGGGCCTCAGCGCCGCGGTCCAGTGCCTTACGGGTGTGTGCGATGACGTCGTCGGCGACCTCGAAGGTCTTCTCGGGGTCGAAACCGAGAATTTCCTTCACTCCGGCGAGTTCCTCGGCGCCGAGGGCGGAGCCGTGGATCTTTCCGGTGTTCTGCTTCTTCGGGCTCGGCCAGCCGATGATGGTCTTCAGGATGATCAGCGACGGCTTGTCGGTGACGGCCTTGGCTGCCTCGATGGCGTCGTTGAGGGCAGCGACGTCCTCAACGTATTCGCCGGTCTTCTTCCAGTCGACGGTCTGCACGTGCCAGTGGTACGCGTCGTAGCGTGCCGCGACATCCTCGGTGAAAGCAATGTTGGTGTCGTCCTCGATCGAGATCTGGTTGGAGTCGTAGATCGCGATCAGGTTGCCGAGCTGCTGGTGTCCGGCGAGCGAAGAGGCCTCGGAGGTGATGCCCTCCTGCAGGTCGCCGTCTCCGGCGATGACATAGACGAACTGGTCGAACGGGCTGGTGCCCGCTTCGGCTTCAGGGTCGAACAGGCCACGCTCGAAGCGGGAGGCGTAGGCGAAGCCCACGGCGGAGGCGAGGCCCTGGCCGAGCGGGCCGGTGGTGATCTCGACGCCGTCGGTGTGTCCGTACTCGGGTGGCCGGGGGTCTTTGAGCCCCAGGTGCGCAGGGCCTTGAGGTCGTCGAGCTCGAGGCCGTCGCCGCCGAGGTACAACTGCACGTACTGGGTGAGCGAGCTGTGGCCCACCGAGAGGATGAACCGGTCGCGGCCGATCCACTCGTTGTCAGCGGGATCGCGACGCATCACTTTTTGGAACAGCAGGTAAGCCGCGGGTGCGAGACTCATGGCCGTTCCCGGGTGGCCGTTGCCGACCTTTTCCACGGCGTCCGCCGCGAGGATGCGAGCGGTGTCTACCGCTCGGTTGTCGATGGAATCCCACTGCAATGCTGCCACGTGAACTGACCCTTCTGAATCCGTCAAAGGCGGCACGTCTTTATCCCGCGCCGCTGGAGAGTGTTTGCCCGCCGACATCGTTATCGGCATCAAGATGCGCAAGAGAGTGCCCGTATCAGGTGGCTCACGGATGCATGCACCTTAGATTGGCGAGCCATTCCAGTATAGGGAACCCGAATTGCCGGTGTTGTTTCGCCGGCATTGCGCCAGGCTCGCACGGGCGGGCCGGGAGTGAGAGGTGGCGGAATGATCTAGAATTAGGGCAATATGCGAAGCGCACGAGGAGTTATGGATACCGCCGAACAGACGCCCACCCTCAACCGGCCTGACCGATTCCAGCGGGCGGGCAACACCTTCCGCGCCTATCTGTCGCTCACGAAGCCTCGAGTGGTCGAATTACTGCTTGTTGTCACTGCCCCGACGATGATCCTGGCCGAGCGCGGTATCCCCAGCCTGTGGCTGGTGCTGGCCACCCTGATCGGCGGTGCCTTCAGTGCCGGATCGGCCGGCGCGTTCAACTGCTACCTCGATCGCGACATCGACCGGCTGATGAACCGCACCCAGGGGCGCCCCCTGGTCACCGGGGAACTCTCGGACCGGCAGGCGCTGGTGTTCGCCTGGGTTCTGGGCGCCGTGTCCATCGCGTGGCTGTGGATCTTCACGAACTGGGTGGCCGCGCTCCTCTCGCTCGGCGCCATCCTGCTCTACGTGGTGTTCTACACGATGATCCTCAAGCGCCGCACGGCGCAGAACATCGTCTGGGGCGGCGTGGCCGGCTGCATGCCGGTGCTGATCGGATGGGCCGCCGTGACCGGGGACCTGTCCTGGCCCCCGTTCATCCTGTTCCTGATCATCTTCCTCTGGACCCCGCCGCACTACTGGCCGTTGTCGATGAAGTACCGCGACGACTACCAGGCGGCCGGCGTTCCGATGCTCGCCGTGGTGCGCGGCCGCGCCCAGGTGGGACTGCAGGTCATCCTCTACGCGTGGGCGACCGTGGCCTGCTCACTGCTGCTCATCCCGATCGCAAACATGGGGATTGTCTACAGCGTCGTGGCCATCGCATCCGGCGCCTGGTTCATCTACGAGACCCACCGCCTGTACAACCTCACCATCCGGCACGAGCACGTGTCGCCGATGCGCGTCTTCCACGGCTCGATCGCGTACCTCACGCTGGTGTTCGTGGCCGTCGGCGTCGACCCGCTGCTTCCCTTCTAGCTGACTCGCATCGCCGGCCGGCCGCGGCCTCGTTCACAGTCCCGACGCTAGTCGCGCCTGTCGGAACCGACGCTGGTTGAGCCTGTCGAAACCGACGCTGGTTGGGCCTGTCGAAACCTGGTGAGGCACTGCGGGCAAGCGCCTCCCGTTCCCGTATCGACTCACGGGGTCTCGACGAGCTCGACCAACGGGATGGGTGCGACCCCGACGCCGGTTCGGCTCAGCGCTCGACCAACGGGATGGGTGCGACCCCGACGCCGGTTCGGCTCAGCGCTCGACCAACGGATGGGTGCGACCCCGACGCTGGTCCGGGTCAGCGCGCCAGGGTCTCGGTGGTGGTGCGCTCGGCCGGGGGAGCGGCCACGAGGACGGGTTGCTTGAGGTTCAGGACCACGGCGGTCATGGCAGCGGCGAGCACGCAGGCGAGCACCATGTGGATGCCCACGAGCACCGCCGGCAAGCCGAGGTTCGCCTGGGTGAGCCCAACGACGGTCTGCGCCAGCTCGACGGCCAGGAGCAGGAGGACCCAACGGCGCACGGGCAGGTGGAGCGACACGGCGCCGACCACCAGGATCAGTGTCAAGGCCAGGGTCACGTAGGCCGGCCAGCTGTGCACGTGCTGGAGGAACTCGGAGTCCAGACCGTTGCGGGGAGCATCAGCGTCACCGGCGTGCGGCCCGGAGCCGGTCGTGAGGATACCCACGGCGATGGTCACGGCCACGGCGAAGGTGGTGAGGTGGGTGACGATGAGGTACCAGAGCGGAACCACACGCTCCCGGGACCCGGGGACGGTGTACAGCCGGTAGAGGAACGCTGTGCAGAGCCCGACCAGGATCACCGAGATCACGAAGTGCAGCCCCACGACGTAGGGGTTCAGCTGGGTGAGTACGCTGATGCCGCCGATCACGGCCTGAGCCGGGATGCCCAGGCCGGCCAGCAGGGTGAGGCGGAAGAGGTCGGGGCGGCTGCGACGCATCCGCAGCACCGCCACAAAGGCGACTATGGCGACCAGTCCGAGCAGAACGCCGAGCAGGCGGTTGCCGAACTCGATCACGCCGTGGATACCCATCTCGGGCGTGTTCACGAGCGAATCGGCGGTGCACTTGGGCCAGGTCGGGCAGCCGAGGCCCGAGCTGGTGAGCCGGACGAGGCCTCCGGTGCCGACCAGGAAGATCTGTGCCGCCAGGTACACCCAGCCGAGCACGATGAGGCGTCGGTCCACGTTCGTGGGCAACCACTGGACTATCCGGTTCACGGGTTCTGCTCCCTGCTGGTGCGTGCGCATGTGAATACGCCGGGTCGCACTACTAATAACATCTCTAGCCTGTAGAATCAGGTGTTTCACGGGCCCAGTGCCCGCCACGTGCATTCGCACTACGCGGCATGACCGGCCCGTGATCATCTTAGGTACGCAACGTAGCCATCCACACAACTCAGCCTCACCAGGCGCTGCACGTTCGACCAGTCGGTCGGACACGCACGCGTGGCGGGAATGACCGGACTGATATCCGGGTTGATGTGGGTAGGAGAAGAGGTAAAGATGTCTGACGTTCTACTGGACCGACCCGAGCTCGAGGGGCTGGGGGTCTATGAATTCGGCTGGTCCGATTCCGACGCCGCTGGGGCCTCCGCTCGCCGCGGAATCTCACCCGAGGTCGTCACCGATATCTCGAACCTGAAAAAGGAACCGGCCTGGATGCTGGAGCGCCGTCTGAAGGCGCTGGCCCTCTTCGAGCGCAAGCCCATGCCCACCTGGGGCGCCGATCTCTCAGAGATCGACTTCGACAACATCAAGTACTTCGTGCGCTCAACGGAGAAGCAGGCCCAGACCTGGGAAGACCTGCCCGACGACATCAAGAACACCTACGAGAAGCTGGGCATCCCCGAGGCGGAGCGTCAGCGCCTCGTCTCCGGCGTCGCCGCCCAGTACGAATCCGAAGTGGTCTACCACCAGATCAACGAGGAACTCGAAGCCCAGGGCGTCATCTTCATGGACACCGACACGGCGCTCCGCGAGCACCCGGAGTTTTTCGAAGAGTACTTCGGCAGTGTCATCCCCTCCGGCGACAACAAGTTCGCCGCCCTGAACACCTCGGTCTGGTCCGGCGGCTCGTTCGTCTACGTACCGCCCGGCGTGCACGTCGAGATCCCGCTGCAGGCCTACTTCCGGATCAACACCGAGAACATGGGCCAGTTCGAGCGCACGCTGATCATCGCCGACGAGGGCAGCTACGTGCACTACATCGAGGGCTGCACCGCCCCGATCTACAAGTCCGACTCGCTGCACTCCGCGGTCGTCGAGATCATCGTGAAGAAGAATGCCCGCGTTCGCTACACGACCATCCAGAACTGGTCGAACAACGTCTACAACCTGGTCACCAAGCGCGCCACGGCCGCCGAGGGCGCAACCATGGAGTGGATCGACGGCAACATCGGCTCCAAGGTCACCATGAAGTACCCATCGATCTACCTGATGGGGGAACACGCCAAGGGTGAGACCCTGTCCGTCGCGTTCGCCGGCCCCGGCCAGCACCAGGACGCCGGCGCCAAGATGATCCACATGGCCCCGTACACGCAGTCCTCGATCGTCTCCAAGTCGATCGCCCGCGGCGGCGGCCGCGCCGGGTACCGCGGTGAGGTACGGGTGGATGCCACCGCGCACCACTCCGCCAACACCGTGCGTTGCGATGCCCTCCTCGTCGACACCCAGTCGCGTTCGGACACTTACCCGGCCATCGACATCCGTGTCGATGACGTGCAGCTCGGCCACGAGGCCACCGTCTCCCGGGTCAGCGAAGAGCAGCTCTTCTACCTGATGAGCCGCGGTATGCCCGAAGACGAGGCCATGGCCATGATCGTGCGCGGGTTCATCGAACCCATCGCCAGGGAGCTCCCGATGGAGTACGCCCTCGAACTCAACAAGCTCATTGAAATGGGCATGGAAGGATCCGTCGGCTAAATGTCCGCCGCCTCGACTTCAACAGCACCCACATCCGCATCATCGTCGGAGGCCCTGCCCACTGCCGAACAGCACGGCATCAAGGAGCACTCGGACGGACGCTTCGGCTTCGTCCCCGTGCAGACCCGGTCCGCCAGGTTCAAGAGCTTCGACGTCGCCGACTTCCCCGCCGTCACCGGCCGGGAAGCGGTGTGGAAGCTCTCGCCCGTCGCCAAGTTCACGGACCTCACCGCAGGCACCCTTGACGGTGCGGCCTATGAGATCGACTCGACGCCGCTCGCCGACGTCGACGTGTCCTGGGTCGACCGCACGGATGCCCGCATCGGCACTGCGGGCGCCCCAGAGGAGCGCGCCGCCGCCAATGCCTGGAGCAGCTTCGACAAGGCCCTCGCCATCACCGTCAGCGGTGAGGAGGCCAAGGAGATCACGATCACCCGCTCAGGGCTGGGCTCCACCCCGCGCGCCGCGCACACCCTCATCGAGGCCCGGCCGTTCAGCCAGGCCGTCGTGATCCTGCGGAACACCGGCACCGCCCGGCTCTCGGAGAATGTCGAGATCATCGTCGGGGAATCCGCGAACCTCACCGTGGTGACGCTGCAGGAGTGGGACGCGGATGCTGTGCAGCTCGCCAACCACTTCGCCACCATCGGCCGTGATGCCCGCCTCAAGCACGTCGTCGTCTCCCTCGGCGGCAGCATCGTCCGGGTCAACCCGTCGGTGCAGCTGGCCGGTCCGGGCAGCGACACCGAACTGTACGGGCTCTACTTCGCCGATGCCGGCCAGCACCTCGAGCAGCAGGTCTACGTCAACCACGACGCGGCCAACACCCGAAGCCGGGTCAACTACAAGGGCGCCCTGCAGGGCGCCGGCGCCCGCACCGTATGGATCGGTGACGTGCTCATCGGCCACGACGCTCCCGGGACCGACAGCTACGAGCAGAACCGCAACCTGGTCCTCACCGAGGGGACCCGCGCCGACTCGATCCCGAACCTCGAGATCGAGACCGGCGACATCCTCGGGGCCGGCCACGCCAGCGCCACGGGTCGCTTCGACGACGAGCAGCTGTTCTACCTGCAGTCGCGCGGCATCGGCGAGCTCGAGGCGCGACGTCTCGTCGTGCGCGGATTCCTCAGCGAAATTGTGCAACACATCGGATCGAAGCCGCTCGAAGAACGCCTGCAGGGCGCCATCGAAGACGAGCTCCGCGGAACAGAAGGCAACTGAACATGGCGTCCACCAAGATTTGCGCGCTCGACGACCTCGAACCCAACGAGGCCATCAAGGTTGAGATCGGCGGCGTGAACATCGCCGTCGTCCGCGACTCCCACGGTGCTGTCTTCGCTATCGGCGACACCTGCACCCACGGCGATATCTCGCTGTCGGAAGGTTTTGTCGAAGGAGACACCCTGGAATGCTGGGCGCACGGTTCCAAGTTCTCCCTGAAGACCGGCCGGCCGCTCACGCTGCCGGCCTACGAGCCCGTCCCCGTCTACCAGGTCGACCTGATCGACGGTGACGTGTTCATCGATCCTCTGGTCACCATCGCCGTCTGACGCGTCGCCTTCGGCACGTACGCACCAGCCGGCCCCACATACTGAACGCCCGCGACATCGCGGACAACGAAAGAGATACCGAATAATGTCTGTTCTTGAGATCAAAGACCTGCACGTCAGCGTCGAGACCGACCAGGGCACCAAGCAGATCCTGCGCGGCGTCGACCTCACCATCAACGAAGGTGAGATCCACGCCATCATGGGCCCAACGGCTCCGGCAAGTCCACCCTGGCTTACACCATCGCCGGCCACCCGAAGTATCACGTCGACAGCGGCTCCATCCTTCTCGACGGTGCCGAGGTGCTCACCATGACCGTCGACGAGCGCGCCCGCGCCGGTCTCTTCCTGGCCATGCAGTACCCGGTAGAGATCCCCGGGGTCACGGTCACCAACTTCCTCCGCACCGCCAAGACCGCCATCGAGGGTGAGGCACCGCCCATCCGTACCTGGATCAAGGACGTTCGCGAGTCCATGACCAAGCTGCGCATGGACAAGAGCTTCGCCGAGCGCAACGTCAACGAGGGCTTCTCCGGCGGCGAGAAGAAGCGCAACGAGATCCTGCAGCTCGAACTGCTCAAGCCGAAGTTCGCCGTGCTGGACGAGACCGACTCCGGTCTCGACGTCGACGCCCTGAAGATCGTCTCAGAGGGTGTCAACCGTGCCAAGGAGAACACCGGGCTCGGCCTGCTCCTGATCACGCACTACACGCGAATCCTCCGCTACATCAAGCCGGACTTCGTGCACGTGTTCGTCGACGGCCGCATCGCCGAGCAGGGTGGACCCGAGCTCGCCGACCGTCTGGAAGACGAAGGCTACGATCGCTTCCTCGCCGAGACGCCCGTAGGCTAGAACCATGGTTTCGACACTCACTCCGGCGCGCTTCGACGAGATCGAAGAGGCGCTCAAGGACGTCATGGACCCCGAGCTCGGCATCAACGTCGTCGACCTCGGCCTCATCTACGACCTCGGCTGGGACGACGAGAACGACGCTCTGATCATCCACATGACTCTGACCAGTGCCGGCTGTCCCCTCACCGACGTTCTCGAGGAGCAGACCGCCGAGGCTCTGGATGGCGTTGTCGAGCAGTTCAGGATCAACTGGGTCTGGATGCCGCCGTGGGGCCCGGAGAAGATCACCGACGACGGTCGGGACATGATGCGGGCCCTGGGCTTCTCCATCTGACCGATCGCTCGGCACGACCGATCCGCGCCGGCTCCGGATGCACACGCATCCGCAGCCGGCGCGGTCTGCGTTAATGGTCATCTGGGCCCGATGTAATCCCCGTCCATCGATTGGACCGGTATTCTAAGCGGATGGATACGCCCCGTTCCCGCAGCCAGGCCCGCCGTGACGCCCACACCGCTGGCACCCGCGCCGAGATCATCGCGGCCGCGGCGGCGCTCATGCGCGAACGCGGTTATGTGGGCACCTCGATCGCCGCCATCGCCGACCACGGCGGCGTGGCCGTGCAGACGATTTACAACACCGTCGGGTCGAAGGCTGAGGTCCTGGCCGCGGTGCTCGCCGCCGTCGACCAGCGCTCGGGCTCCGGCCGGGCGGTAGCCGAGCTCGTGTCACGGCTCACCGAGGCCACGTCCGGTGCGACTGCGCTCGAGCTCCTCGCCGGCTGGCTGGCCGACGGCAACGAGCGCGCAGCCCCGATCCGGCGGGTGCTCACTGAGGCCGCCGGCATCGACCCGGAGATCCGGGAACTGGAGCGCTCAGGGGCTGCGCGGAGCCTGCATGCATGCAGCGAGGCCGTCGAGGCGCTCCGGTCCCGATTCGGTCTGCGCGCCGGACTCAGTGACCACGAAGCTGCCGCGTCGATCTGGGCTCTGGCCCACCCCCAAGCATTCCAGACACTGGTGGTCGACCTCGGCTGGTCGCGGGAGACCTACACCGACTGGCTCGGGGCCGGCCTTGCCGGGGTGCTCTCACCGGATCGTTTTCCAGCCCCGTAGAACCGGCCCGGCAGTGCTCATTCCAGCACTTCGGGTCGGAAAGGCGGCGCGAGCAAATATACTGGGTAATTGGCCATGTTCGGCCGACCTCCCACGACTCCCTCGAATGGACTATTGCTGTGCTCAGTGTGCAAGATCTCGAAATCCGAGTTGGGGCGCGCGTGCTCATGGAGGACGTCAACTTCCGCGTGTCCGCCGGCGACAAGATCGGCCTGGTCGGCCGGAACGGTGCCGGCAAAACGACGCTGACGAAGACCCTGGCCAGGGAGACGCTCCCCACCAAGGGAAAGATCGAAAGCTCCGGCGAGATCGGCTACCTGCCGCAGGACCCGCGCTCCGGTGACCCGGACATGCTGGCCCGCACCCGCATCCTGGATGCCCGCGGTCTCGGCACCATTTCGCTCGGTCTCACCCAGGCCGGTATCGAGATGGGCAGCTCCGACAGCAAGATCAGCGAACGTGCCATGAAACGCTACGGCACCCTCACCGACGAGTTCAACGCGCTGGGCGGATACGCCGCCGAGGCCGAGGCCGCGTCGATCGCGAGCAACCTCAACCTGCCCGACCGGATCCTCGACCAGCCCCTGCGCACCCTCTCCGGTGGCCAGCGTCGCCGCATCGAACTGGCCCGCATCCTGTTCTCCGCCGCCGAGACCATGATCCTCGACGAGCCCACCAACCACCTCGACGCCGATTCAGTCGTGTGGCTGCGGGAGTTCGTGAAGAACTACCGCGGCGGTTGCATCATCATCAGTCACGACATCGAGCTGGTCGGCGATACGGTCAACCGGGTGTTCTACCTGGATGCCAACCGCATGGTCATCGACATCTACAACATGAACTGGAAGAACTATCAGCGCCAGCGCGTCGCCGACGCCGACCGTCGCAAGAAGGAACGCGCCAACGCTGAGAAGAAGGCGTCGACCCTGCAGCTGCAGGCCGCCAAATTCGGCGCCAAGGCCAGCAAGGCCGCTGCCGCGCACCAGATGGTCGCGCGCGCCGAGAAGCTCCTGTCCGGCCTGGATGCCGTGCGTGTCGTCGACCGGGTCGCCAAACTGCGCTTCCCCGAGCCCGCTCCATGCGGCCGCACCCCGCTGATGGCCAGTGACCTGTCCAAGAGCTACGGTTCGCTCGAGATCTTCGCCGCCGTAGATCTCGCAATCGACCGCGGCTCCAAGGTCGTCATCCTGGGCCTCAACGGTGCCGGTAAGACCACCCTGCTGCGGATGCTGGCCGGAGTCGACAAGCCGGACACCGGGGAGATCGTGGCCGGTCACGGCCTGCGGATCGGCTACTTCGCCCAGGAGCACGAGACGATCGACGTGAAGCGCAGCGTGTTGCAGAACATGATCTCCTCCTCGCCGAACATCACCGAGATGGAGGCCCGCCGGGTCCTCGGTTCGTTCCTGTTCACCGGCGACGACTCGCACAAGCCCGCCGGGGTCCTCTCCGGCGGCGAGAAGACCCGTCTGGCTCTGGCCATGATCGTGGTCTCCGGAGCCAACGTGCTGCTGCTCGACGAACCGACCAACAACCTCGACCCGGCCAGCCGTGAAGAGATCCTCGACGCCCTGGCTCACTTCACCGGCGCCGTGGTCCTGGTCAGCCACGATGAGGGCGCCGTCGAGGCGCTCAACCCCGAGCGGGTGCTCATCATGCCCGACGGCACTGAGGACCACTGGAACAAGGACTACCTGGATCTGATCACGCTGGCCTAGCCGCCCGGCCGGTACGCCCGGCCGGTACGCCCGGCCGGCACGCCCCGCCGGTGCGTGCCGGCGTTTCACGCCGGCCGGTGCCGGTCAGGAGTGTTGGTCGACCAGCTCGTCCTCGATGTCGGCGTCGCTGCGCGGTTTGGCCGCTTGGCGGCGAGCCCGGTCTGCGGCCCTGACGCGCTCGTCGGGGTCCTCCGCGTTGATGGTGCGGTACTCCTGGCGGGCTGCCCAGCCCAGGCCGATGAAGCCCATCAGAGCGAACACGAACCACTGGAACGCGTACGACAGGTGCGGTCCCTCGTCGCGGACCGGCCGGGTCACGGCCGTCGGCCGGTCGGCTGTCGCCGGGTCCTCTGACTTCATCAGGCCGTAGGCGCCGGTGTAGGTGTCGGTACCGAGCCGTTCGGCGATCTCGGTCAGGTTGATTGTGGCAATCTGGTTGCCGGTGGCGCTGCGCCCGGCCAGTGACGGTTCGCCCTGCTTGAGCCGGGCGATCACGGTGACCTCCCCGGCGGGAGCGGCCGGAACGGAGTCCGGTGCGTTCTGGTCTTCACCGGTGGGAACCCAGCCGCGGTTCACGATGAACACATCCCCGTTGCTCAAAAGCAGGGGAGTGAGCACCTCGAAACCGGGGTTGATGTTCAATGGGCGGTTGCGCACCAGGATCTCCTCGTCCCTGAGGTAGGTTCCCGTGAGCTCGACCGGCAGCCACTTCTGCGACTCCTCGAAGGAATCCAGGTTCGGAAGGGCCTCGGTGACCGGCACGGCCTCTGCGTCGAAGTTCGTCTCCACCCGGCTGATCTCGGCCTGAGCCTCGGCGCGTCGGGCGAGCTGCCACACCCCGAGGCCGGAACAGATGACGGCGAACACGATGGTGAGGGCGAGGTAGCCGGCCCACTGCCGGGAGATCAGGAAACGCCAGCCGCTCACGTGAGCTCCGTCCCGGTCAGCGCAGTGCCGGTAGCCTCAGTGGCCTCCAGGTGGCTCACGCGCAGCGGGAAGTCCCGGGTGGACAGGAAGTCCCGGAGGAAGTCGACGTGCTCGTCACAGGCCAGCCAGGTCTTCACCCGGTCTTCGGCGTGGATACGCGGATTCCGCCAGTCCAGGCGCCAAGAGGCCAGTTCCCGGCATCCCGCTCGCGAGCAGTTGGTGGTCTCGGGGGCGGCACCGAATCCGATCACCGGGCGTCCTCGCCGCCGGCCGCTGGGCGGGTGTCGTCGGGCGTGACGGTGTGAGGCCGCGCCGACGTGTCGTCCGGCGCCTCCGCACGGGAGCGTACGATGGCGCCCGGCCGCAGGACGGGCGTCGTCCGTTGCTCACCGTGCACGTTCGCGGCGATGACGGCGAAGTACGGCAGCAGGATGGCGCCGAGGGCGCACACCAGCAGCCACCATCCGTGCACGAAGAGCATCAACACGATGCACACCATGCGGATGCCCATGGTGACCGTGTACTTGATCATGCGGCTGCGCCGCTCCTCGTCCGGTGACGGGGGGAGCGTCGTGATCGACTGCTGCTGCTTCATCGTGCCCATCGCTCAGGGATCCAAATACGCCTGTCCACGCTCTGAAACAAGCCTACGTCCCCGGCCCGCCCCGTGGGTCACATCCCGGAACGCTCTAAGCTAAATGAATCTGTGCCCGCGCTGAATGCGGGCATGCTCACCGAAAGGACCGCGCCATGGCGACCGCTCGAACAGTTCTGGTAACGGGAGGCAACCGCGGCATCGGCTACGCCATCGCCGAGGAATTCATCGCCCAGGGGCACCGGGTCGCCATCACGGCCCGCTCAGGCCAGGGCCCCGCCGGCAGCCTCACCGTGCGCGCCGACGTCACCGACTACGCCTCGATCGATGCGGCATTCACCGAGATCGAAGCCGCCTACGGGCCCGTCGAGGTCGTCGTGGCCAACGCCGGCATCACCAAGGACACCCTCCTGATGCGCATGAGCGAAGAGGACTTCACGTCCGTGATCGACACGAACCTCAGCGGAGCCTTCCGCGTGGTCAAGCGCGCCTCTAAGGGCATGCTCAAGGCCCGCTTCGGCCGGATCGTCCTGATCTCCAGCGTTGTCGGCCTCTACGGGTCGGCCGGCCAGGTCAACTACTCCTCCTCGAAGAGCGGACTTGTGGGCCTGGCCCGTTCGGTCACCCGCGAGCTCGGTGCCAGGGGCATCACGGCGAACGTCGTCGCCCCCGGCTTCATCGAGACCGACATGACCGCAGCGCTCCCCGAGGCGCAGCAGGCCGAGTACAAGCGGAACATCCCGGCCGGACGCTTCGCCTCCCCGGCCGAGGTCGCACGGGTGGTCACCTGGATCGCGGGCGACGACGCGTCCTACATCTCGGGCGCCGTCATCCCTGTCGACGGCGGACTGGGAATGGGCCACTAGGCAGCCCCACCGCACAAACGGAAGCCCGGCCGGACCAGTGGTCCCGCCGGGCTTCTTCGGTTCTTCTGTGCGTTCGCCGCAAGCGCCCGGGGTCAGCCGCGCAGGCCCAGGAGGGGCAGTACCTGGCTGAGGTCGGTCGTGCCGATCACCAGGTCGGCCGAGCGGCGCACGACGGGCTTGGCATTGAACGCCACTCCGAGACCGGCAATGCGCATCATGGTGAGGTCGTTGGCCCCGTCACCCACCGCCACCGTGGAGCAGAGGTCAACGCCGTCCACCGCCGCCCATTCGGTCAGGGCGGCCGCTTTCGCCGACGCGTCGATGATCGGTCCGGACAGCCTGCCGGTGAGGTGGCCGTCCTCGACCTCGAGCCGGTTGGCCCGCCAGTGATCGAGGCCCAGGCTGGCGGCCAGCGGGTCGAGGAGCTCGTGGAAGCCGCCGGAGACGACGCCGATCCTGCTGCCGCCGGCATGCAGACCATTGATGAGGTCGTGCACGCCGGCGGTAGGACGAATCAGGGCGCCGACCTGGGCGAAGACGTCAGTGGACAACCCGGCCAGGGTGGCAACCCGTTGCCGGAGGCTCTCCGCGAAATCGAGTTCGCCGCGCATGGCGCGGTCGGTCACCTCGGCCACAAGGGCGAGAGAACCGGCCGCGTCAGCGAGGAGCTCGATGACCTCGTTCTCGATCAGGGTGGAGTCGGCATCCAGGACGACGAGGAACCTAGCTGGGGCGTTCACGGGTGTACGTGCACGCCCTTGCCCACCACGGTGATCCCGGACTCGGTGACACTGAAACCGCGGGCGAGGTCACGGTCACGGTCGACGCCGATGTTGGCGCCCTCCGCGACGATGACGTCCTTGTCGAGGATGGCGCGGTGCACCACGGCTCCCGGCCGGATCTGCACCCGGTCGAAGACGATCGAGTCGACCACGTGGGCGCCAGAGTCGATGACGGCCCAAGGGCCCACGACACTGCGCTCGAGGTGGGCGCCGGAAATGACGCAGCCGAGCGAGACGATCGAATCGATCACGGTGCCCAGCGAACCCTTGGCGTCACGCACGAACTTGGCCGGCGGCGAGTTCAGCTGCTGGCTGAAGATCGGCCAGCTCTGGTTGTACAGGTTGAACACCGGCAGGGCGCTGATCAGGTCCTGGTGAGCCTCGAAGAACGAGTCGATGGTTCCCACATCGCGCCAGTAGTACCGGTCGCGGTCGGTGGACCCCGGCACCTCGTTGCGCTGCAGGTCGTAGACGCCGGCTTCGCCGCGGGAGACGAAGTCGGGGACGATGTCGCCGCCCATGTCGTGGCTGGAGTCGGTGCGTTCGCCGTCACGGCGAACGGCCTCAATCAGCGCGTCAGCGTTGAAGACGTAGTTGCCCATCGAGGCGAACACCTCGTGCGGCGCGTCGGCCAGGCCGATGGCGTCCTTGGGCTTCTCCCGGAAATCGCTGATCCGGTCCGGCGTTGCGGCATCCACTTCGATGACCCCGAACTGGTCCGCCAGGCCGATGGGCTGCCGGATGGCCGCCACGGTGGCCTGCGCACCGGAATCAATGTGCGCCTGGATCATCTGGCTGAAGTCCATGCGGTAGACGTGATCGGCACCGACCACGACGACGATGTCGGGCTTCTCATCGTGGATGAGGTTGAGGCTCTGCAGGATGGCATCCGCCGACCCGCTGAACCAACGCTTGCCGAGCCGCTGCTGCGCGGGCACGGAGGCGATGTAGGAGTTGAACAGCCCACCGGACACGTGCCAGGTCTGGGACACGTGACGGTCGAGGCTGTGGGACTTGTACTGGGTCAGGACGACGATCTGGGTGACACCGGAGTTGATCAGATTCGACAATGCGAAGTCGATCAACCGGTAATGCCCTCCAAACGGCACTGCTGGTTTGGCGCGGTCTTCGGTCAACGGCATCAGCCGTTTTCCCTCGCCGCCTGCGAGAACGATTCCAAAGATCTTCTGGGCCTTCATAACTTTAGATTAGGGCCATCCGGTGCTTCGGACCAGCGTGCGGGGGTGTGTCAGCCCATCGCCCTGCGCTAGTTTTACTGCATGCGCGTCGATCTGCTCACCAAGGAATACCCGCCCGAGATCTATGGAGGGGCCGGCGTTCACGTCGCCGAGCTCGTGAAGGCCCTCCGCACCGACATCGATGTCACGGTGCGGTGCTTCGGCGCCCCCCGGACGGAGGCCGACACGTTTGCGTACGGCGTGCCCGCCGAACTGACCGAGGCTAACGCGACACTCACCACTCTCGGAGTCGACCTGCAGATGGCCCAGGACGTGCAGGGCGCCGATGTGGTGCACTCGCACACCTGGTACGCCAACGGAGCCGGGCACATCGCCAAGCTGCTGCACGGTGTGCCGCACGTGGTCACCGCCCACAGCCTCGAGCCGTTGCGCCCGTGGAAGGCCGAGCAGCTGGGCGGCGGCTACCGCGTGTCGAGCTGGATCGAGAAGACCGCCTTCGAAGCCGCCGACGCCGTCATCGCCGTGAGCGGAGGCATGCGTGCCGACATCCTGCGCAGCTACCCCGCCCTGGACGAGTCCCGCGTGCACGTGGTGTACAACGGCATCGACCTTGACCGGTGGAAGCCCACGACAGACACCGACGTGGTGCGCGCGCTCGGCATCGATCCCCACCGGCCGTCGGTGGTGTTCGTCGGCCGGATCACCCGACAGAAGGGCCTCCCGTACCTCCTGCGCGCAGCCGCGATGCTTCCGCCTGAGGTTCAGCTGGTGCTCTGCGCGGGCGCCCCTGACACGCCCGGCATCCTCGCCGAGGTCACCGGCCTGGTCGAAGAACTCCAGAAGGAACGATCCGGTGTCGTCTGGATCGACCGGCTGCTGCCGCAGCACGAGCTCTCCGCCGTGCTCACGGCCGGCACGGTCTTCGTCTGCCCTTCGGTCTACGAGCCGCTCGGCATTGTCAACCTCGAAGCCATGGCCTGCGGCCTGCCCGTGGTGGGCACCGCGACCGGCGGCATCCCCGAGGTCGTTGCGGATGGCGTCACCGGCCGGCTGGTCCCCATCGACCAGCTCAGCGACGGGACAGGCACCCCGACCGACCCCGAGGTTTTCGTCGCCGATCTGGCCCGCACACTCACCGAGGTGCTCGCCGACCGCGATCTGGCCGCCCGGATGGGCCGCGCCGGCCGGGTCCGGGCCGAAGAGATGTTCAGCTGGGGCCAGATCGCCGCGAGCACGCGAGAGATTTACGCCGCACTGCTCTAGCGTGACCGAGGGGCCCAGCGCCGCCCGATAACATGGGTGCATGGTCAACGTTCTTCACTTCACCGGAGTCTCCGTCGTCCGGGGTGGCACAACCATCCTCGACTCAGTGGATTGGAGTGTAGACAGCGATCAGCGCTGGGTCATCCTTGGACCGAACGGTGCGGGGAAGACCACGACACTGCAGATCGCCGCCGCGCTCATGCACCCGTCCTCCGGGACCGCCGAGGTGCTCGAGGAGCCCATCGGCGGCAGCGACCTGTTCGAGCTGCGTCCGCGGATCGGCTTCGCCTCCACCGCCATGGCCCGCCGGGTGCCGGCCAACGAGACCGTGCTCAACGTCGTGATGACGGCGGCCTACTCGGTCACCGGCCGCTGGAACGAGGAGTACGAAGAGATCGACGAGCGCCGCGCGCAGCGGGTGCTCACCGAATGGAAGCTCGACCACCTGGCCGACCGCAAGTTCGGCAGCCTGAGTGACGGCGAACAGAAGCGCGTGCAGATCGCCCGGTCGATCATGACAGACCCCGAGATCCTGCTTCTCGACGAACCCGCCGCGAGCCTCGACCTTGGCGCCCGGGAAGAACTGCTCCGCCTACTGAGCGGCTTCGCGAGCGAACCGAACTCCCCGGCCATCATCATGGTCACCCACCACGTGGAAGAGATCCCGCGCGGATTCACCCACGTGCTGCTGTTGTCCGGCGGTAGCGTCGTCAGCGCCGGCCCGCTGGCGGAGTCCCTCACCTCGGACACCCTGACCCGCGCCTTCGGCCTGCCCATCGAGCTGACCGAGACCGATGGACGCTTCTCCGCCCGGGCAATCTGAGCCCTCCAGGCCGCCGGCCACCCGAGGCCCTCAGATTCTGCTAAACTCCATAGCTGGTCCTTAAGACCGGAATACTTTTCTGCCGCAACCGGCGAGCCAGAACCCACCCATCGACACGCAACAAGGAAGTCTCCATGAAGTCTGACATTCACCCCACATACGCTCCCGTGGTCTTCCGCGACCTCGCGTCGGGTGCGACGTTCCTTACCCGTTCGACGGTCTCCAGCTCGAAGACCATCGAGTGGGAAGACGGCACCACGTACCCGGTCATCGACGTGGAAATCTCCTCCGAGTCGCACCCCTTCTACACGGGCAAGCAGCGCATCATGGACTCCGCCGGACGCGTCGAGAAGTTCAACTCGCGGTACAAGGGCTTCGGCAAGTAGTCCGACCCTTCCACCACGCTTCAGGGCGACCGGCTTCGGCTGGTCGCCCTGTGTTGTTTAACGCGTTCGGCTCAACGGTGACGTGAAGAACGGCGGGATCCACAGCGCGTCGATGCCCAGCCACTGCAGGTAGTCCAGCTTCGAGATGAGCCCGGACAGGTCGCCGGCGCCGTCCGCGTTGCTGTCTACGAAGGAGCGCACCATGACCTCGAAGAACACCGCGCGCGAAGCTCACGGCGTTCCTTCCGTTCAGCGGCGGCTGTGGATGGTGCAGATGTGACCGAGTCTAAGTCGATCGGCACGGGTTCTGTCCAGCCCCGTGCACGTCGCCGCCCTAAACTGGGACGGATGATCGTTCCCTCGCCTTTCGCCGACCTGCTCAGCCAGATGGACGCCCGCGCCGCCACCGTCACGGTACTCGGCAGCGACACCCGGTACTGGGAGTACGGCGACCCCGAATCCCCGACGACGATCGTGCTGGTGCATGGCTTCCGGGGAGACCACCACGGCCTCGAAGCCGTGGTCGCGCAGCTGGACGGCCTGCGGATCGTCTCACCCGACCTGCCCGGTTTCGGCGAATCCTCAGCCTTCAGAGACCTGCCGCACACCATCGAGAGCTACTCCGCCTGGTTGGCGGAGTTCCTGCGCGTCCTGGCGGTGCCCGGCCGGCTCGTGGTGCTCGGCCATTCCTTCGGGTCGATCGTCGTCGCGGCCGCCGCGGCGGCCCCGTCCGGGCTCCCCGCCCAGGACCTGGTCCTGGTGAACCCGATCGCCGCACCGGCACTCTCAGGACCGCGCGGCATCCTGACCCGGCTCGCCGTGTTCTACTACTGGCTGGCCGCCCGGTTGCCCGAGCGCCTCGGCTTCGGCCTGCTGCGGAACCGGGTGATCGTGCGGGTGATGAGCATCACCATGGCCAAGACCCGCAACCGGGAACGACGACGCTGGATCCACAATCAGCACGACCGCTACTTCTCCGCCTTCGCCGACCGCACCGTGGTACTCGAGGCGTTCCGGGCGTCGGTGAGCCACGATGTCAGCGAATATGCGTCTGCCATCCCCACCCGCACGCTGCTGATCGCTGCCGACAAGGATGACATCACCCCCGTGGCCGCCCAGGAGCGGCTGGTCACCCAGTTCGCCGACGCGCAGCTCGAAGTGCTGCCGGGCGTAGGCCACCTCATCCACTACGAGGTCCCGGAGGCCGCCGCGCGCGCGCTGCGCCGTTTCCTGGCGGTGACGCCGGCATGACCGCCACACCCGAGCGTTCCCTGCGCATCGTCTTCGACTGCCGCTACACGCGGACCGACCGGCACGATGGCATCAGCCGCTACACGGCGGGCCTGGTCACCGAACTCGGCCGTCTGCACCCGGTCACGATGCTGATCAGCGACCACCGTCAGCTGGCCCTGCTGCCCGACCTGCCCTGGCAGCTGGTGCGTTCGCCCACCAGTGCGCTTGAGCCCCTCGTCGCCCTGACCGTGAACCGGCTGAAGCCCGATATCGTCTTCAGCCCCATGCAGACCATGGGCTCGTGGGGTCGCCGGTACCGCCTGGTGCTCACGGTGCACGACCTGATCTACTACAGCAACCGCACACCTCCGCGGGAATTCTCCGCCGCCATCCGCCTGCTCTGGCGGCTGTACCACCTGTCCTGGGCGCCGCAGCGGATGCTCCTGAACCGGGCAGACGGCGTGGTGACGGTGTCGGAGACCACCGGTGCGTTGATCGCCCGGCACCGCCTCACCCGACGGCCTGTGTCCGTGGTGCCCAATGCGGCGGATGCCGTGGCGCAACCCGACGCCCTGGCAGCCCGGACCGAACCCGCCGCGAAGCGGCTGATCTACATGGGTTCGTTCATGCCGTACAAGAACGTGGACACCCTGGTGCGCGCCGCGGCGGCGTTGCCCGGCTACGAGCTGCACCTGCTCAGCCGGGTGAGCGACGACGAGCGGGCCCGGCTCAGCGCCCTCGCCCCGCAGGCGACCCTGGTGTTCCACAACGGGGTCAGCGACGACGAGTACGTGGAGTTGTTGGCCGGCGCGACCGCGCTGGTGAGCACCTCCCTCGACGAAGGGTTCGGTATCCCGCTGGTGGAGGCCATGGGCCTCGGCATCCCCGTCGTGGTCAGCGACATCCCCATTTTCCGGGAGATCGGCGGAGACGCGGCGAGCTACGTGGCCCCGCGGGACCCCGACGCCGTGGCGGCTGCGGTGCTCGCCCTCGAACGGCCGGGGGAGTGGGCCCGGCTCTCGGGGCTCTCGGTCCAGCAGGCCGCGCGCTTCACCTGGGCCGGATCGGCCGAGCGTCTCCTCCGGGTGCTGCACGGCACCAGGGCAGCGAGCCGGCGCGACTGATAGAGCCCGCCGTACCCGGCGGCAGCAAGCTCAGCGTACCGACACGAAGCGTTCGAGAACCAGGCGGCCGTCCTGCCAACGGAAGTCGTGCACCGAACCGTTCGGGATCAGCTCACCGGCCGCCGGGCGTTCCCCGTTGGTCACGTAGCGCACCAGCGTGCCGATGACCCCGCCGTGGCAGACCACGATCACCTCCTGGCCGGCGTAGGCCAGGGCCACGCGCTCAAGCGCGGGCAGTACCCGGTCCAGCACGGCCTGCCGGCTCTCCAGCCCGGGTACCCGGGAGCCGTCCGGGAACCGGAGCTGGCGCTCGGAGAACGTGAGCCCCTCGATCTCCCCGTGGTGGCGTTCGGTGAGCTCGGGGACGACCACGGGGGCGGCGTGGTCCAGCTCACCCGCGATGATCCGGGCGGTCTCGTGCGCCCGGAGCAGCGGACTGGTGACGATGGCATCCCAGCGTGCGGCGCTGAGCCGCAGGCCGGTCTCCGCGGCCTGCGCGCGGCCTGTGGAGTTCAACGGGATGTCGGTGCTGCCCTGGATGCGGGTCTGCAGGTTCCAGTCGGTTTGGCCGTGGCGTACGATCGTGAGCCTGGTCATGACTCGATCAGCCTGGTCACCAGTCCCGCGAAGGTCTCCGACGTGCCCGCCTCCAGTTTGATCTGCGCACGGCCGTCGCCCTTGGTCACACCGCGGTTGATCACCACGATGGGCAGCTTGCGGCGCCTGGCCAATTCGAGCAGCCGGATCCCGGAGTTCACCGCCAGCGACGAACCGGCGATGATCAGGGCATCCGCAGCCCTCACCAGCGCCGACGCAGCCGTGAACTTGCCCGTCGGGACGAGCTCGCCGAAGAAGACCACATTGGGCTTGAGCAGGCCGCCGCAGACGGAACAGTCCGGAACGACGAAGTCGTCGATATCGACCACGATCGCGTCGCCGTCCGGGGCGATCTCCACCTGGTCGGGGTCGGCGAGAACCGGGTTGTGCGCCTCGAGCCGGGCGGCGATGCTGTCCCGGCCGAAGGCCTGCCCGCAGGAGAGACACACCACCAGGTCCATGGAGCCGTGCAGGTCGACGACGTGCCGGGACCCGGCTCTGGTGTGCAGGCCGTCGACGTTCTGGGTGACGACCCCGCTGACGAGTCCGGCGCCCTCCAGGGTCACGAGGGAGCGGTGGCCGAGGTTCGGCTCGGCCGCCCGGAAGCGGTGCCAGCCGAGGTGGCTGCCGGCCCAGTACCGTTTGCGGGCCCGCTCGTCGGCCAGGAAGGTCTGGAAGGTCATCGGCACCCGCACGGGTGCGCCGGCACCCCGGTAGTCCGGGATGCCCGAGTCCGTGCTCACGCCGGCGCCGGTCAGGACGGCGGTGCGGCGACCGCGCAGGATCGCGGCAATCGCGTCGAGGTCTTTTCCGGCTACCGCCGGTGTCGTCAGGACAGTCTCGGCCGTCATCGTGCTCCATCCTCATCACGGCGTCACCACCGGCGCCCGGAGGGGCCCTGGCGCGGCAGAGATGTCCTCTGAGTCTAAACTGGTCAGTTTTCGACTGTGTTACGGTTCGCGGAGGCGCGGCCCGCACAACGGCCCGATGAGAACCTCCCACACAGCAGAACACTCCCGGAAAGGCGGCCTCCGCCGTGCAGATCGTCCCGATTACCGACCTCGACCAGCCGGGACTCGCCGACTACTCCCGGCTGACCGATGTCGCCCTGCGCCGGGTGAGCGAACCGGCGAACGGCCTGTACATCGCCGAATCGGCCAAGGTGATCGGCCGCGCCCTCGACGCCGGGCACCGCCCGCGCTCGGTTCTCGTGCAGGAGCAGTGGCTGCCCGACGCCACCCGGCTCCTGAAGGACTGGCCCGACGTGCCCATCTACGTGGGGACCGCCGCCCTGCTCGAACAGCTCACCGGGTACAACCTGCACCGTGGCGCCCTCGCGGCCATGCACCGCCCCGACCTGCAGTCGGTGGCCGACATCATCCGGGACGCCCGTCGCATAGTGATCCTCGAGGACATCGTCGACCACACCAACGTGGGGGCGATCTTCAGGTCAGTGGCCGGGTTGGGCGCCGACGCTGTGCTGATCACTCCCCGGTGCGCCGACCCGCTCTACCGTCGGAGCGTTCGCGTGAGTATGGGAACGGTGCTGCAGGTGCCGTGGACACGACTTCCGGAATGGTCCGAGGCGACGCCGGTGCTGCACGAGAACGGCTTCCACCTGGCCGCCCTCGCCCTGGCCGACGACGCCGTCTCCCTCGACGTCTTCGCCCGGCAGGCGCCGGAACGGGTCGCCATCGTCCTCGGTACCGAGGGTGACGGGCTGAGCCGTCACGCCCTGGCCGCGGCGGACACCATCGTGACGATCCCGATGCTGCACGGCGTGGATTCGCTCAACGTGGCCTCCGCCAGCGCCGTCGCCCTATACGCCCTGCGCGTGTAGGCCGCTTCGGGGCGCGCGGCCCCGCTGCGCGGCCCGGACACTTCTCGTCGTTAGAATCGACGGATGTCTCCCACCCGACGCCAGGTCTACCGCCGTCGGCGACTCGCTTTCTTCGGTGCTCTCGCCGTGGTGCTCGCGTCCGCCGTTTACCTCACCAGCACGGGCCTCGCCCCGGTGTCCGCACTGGACGCGAGCGTCAGCGAACCCGCTGCCCTCACGCAGGCGGCGGCGACACCCACCTGGCCGTCGCAGGGTGCCGGAGCGATCGGAGCCGTCGGTTTCGACGGCGTGCTGGGCAGCAGCGGAGACCAGTCCTCTGTGCCCATCGCCAGCATCACCAAGATGGTCACCGCGCTGGTCGTCCTCGACGCCAAGCCTCTCACCGGCGACGAGGAAGGACCCGACATCGCCTTCACCGACACCGACGTCGACATCTACTACGACGCCGTCGCCGAGAACGGCTCAGTGGCCCCGGTTTCCGCCGGAATGGTGCTCACGCAACGTCAGGCCATGGAGACAATGCTCATCCCGTCCGCGAACAACTACAGTGTCTCGCTGGCCGTGTGGGCATTCGGTTCCGTCGACGCCTACCTAGCCGCGGCCTCCGCCTACCTCAGCGAACACGGCCTGACGGGCACCACCGTCGCCGACACCAGCGGCATCTCCGCCCAGAGCGTGAGCAGTCCCGCCGATCTGGTGGCGATCGGCAAGCTGGTCATGGCCGACCCCGTGCTGCCCTCGATCGTGGCCATGCCCTCCGCGGAGATCCCCACCGTGGGAACCGTCACGAACACGAACAAGCTGCTCGGCGTCGACGGCGTCGACGGCATCAAGACCGGGACCACCGATGAGGCCGGCGCCTGTTTGCTCTTCGCCGTCGAGGTCCCGGTGGGGGACACGACGGTCACCCTCGTGGGCGTCGTGCTCGGCGGGGACACGCACCCCGAGCTGAACAAGACCGTCCGCACCCTCATCGCCAGTGTGAGTCCCGGATTCCGGCAGGTCACCCTGGTGGAGGAGGGAACCGTCTACGGCAGCTACACGACGCCGTGGGGCCAGTCAGGGCAGGCCGTGGCCGAGAGCTCCCAGTCTGCCGTGCTGTGGTCCGACACCCCGGTGAACACCGACGTCGAGGTCGAGCCCCTCACCGTGGGCTCCGAGGGCGACACCGTCGGCAGCGTCGACGTGACCGTCGGCAGCGCCACCGTCTCGGTCCCACTGGTCCTGGACAGCACGATCACCGACCCCGGCCCGTTCTGGCGCTGGACCCACCCCGGCCAGGTCTGACCTCAGCCTGTCGCGTCCGCCCTGGCGCCCGGGTCTAACCGGTCTTTCGCACGGGTTCCTCCGGCTCGTCCAACCGGGTGACCGGTTCCACGGCCGGACGCTTGGGCAGGATGTGGTCGCCGGAGGATTGGTGCCGCACCCGGCGCAGCACCCACGGCACCAGGTACTCCCGCGCCCAGGCGAGATCTTCGGTGCGGGCCCGGCGCCAGGTGATGCCCGGCATGGGCTCGGGCACGAGGGGCTCGAGCGGGTTCGCGACGTTCAGCACGTCCAGCACCATCCGGGCCACGGTGTGATGCCCGAGCGGGTTGAGGTGCAGCCGGTCCGGCGCCCACATGCGGGCATCCTGGGTCTCGGTCAACGACCACATGTCCGCCACGATGGCGTCGTGCGCGGCCGCGACAGCCCGGATGTTCTCGTTGTAGATGGCCACCTTTCCACGCAGCCCCTTGAGCACGGGGGAGAAGCGCACGTCGATGCCGGTGAAGACCACAACCGTGGCTCCCTCCGAGCGGAGCAAGGTGACGGCCTCGTCGAACCGCGCCGCGATCGCATCCGGGTCGCTGCCCGGCCGGAGCACGTCATTGCCGCCGGCGGAAATAGTGATGAGGTCCGGGTGCAGGGCGAGGGCCGGGCGCACCTGCTCGGCGAGGATCTGGTTCATCAGCTTGCCGCGTACGGCGAGGTTGCCGTAGGCGAAGTCGTCGGAGCCCAGGCTGAGCATCTCGGCGACCCGGTCCGCCCAGCCGCGGTTACCGCCCGGGCTGGCCGGTTCGGGATCGCCGACCCCCTCCGTGAACGAGTCGCCGAGCGCGACGTAGCGGGACCACGGATGCTGCTGCTTCGTCATGCATTCATTCTGCCCCGTCGGGCGAATGTCGGCGCGAGTTGGTAAGTTCTTATGAAGTGACTACTCCACCTGACTTCGGATCCGCTTTCCGGGAACCCTCGCATCGGGAGACCACTGAACCCGGATTGTTCCTGCCCCCCTCCTCAGATCCCCAGTGGGCCGGCAGCGCCCCGGCCGGCAGTTTCCTGGCCGAGGTCGTCGACACGCCGCCCGTTTACGGGCCGGCCCGCGGCCCGGCCGGCACGAGCGCCGCCGAGCATCTCTCGCCGTCCTTCCCCGAACGAGCCGCCTGGGGTACCGCCAGCAAGCTGCGGGCCTGGCAGGCCGAGGCCCTCGAGGCGTACTTCCAGCACCAGCCGCGCGACTTCCTCGCCGCCGCCACCCCCGGGGCAGGCAAGACCACCTTCGCCCTGCGCCTGGCCGCCGAGCTCCGGGCGCGCCGGGTCATCGACCGGATCACTGTCGTCGCGCCCACCGAGCACCTCAAACGCCAGTGGGCGGACGCCGCAGCCCGCGCCGGCATCCGACTTGACCCCGGCTTCAAGAACGCACATGGCCGCTACGGCAGCCACTTCCACGGCATCGCCGTCACCTACGCGCAGGTCGCCACCCGCGCCGCGCTGCACCGCGAACTCACCCAGGCCAGTCGCACGCTTGTGATCCTCGACGAGGTGCATCACGGCGGGGACGCCCTGAGCTGGGGGGACGCGATCCGGGAAGCCTTCGATCCGGCCACCCGGCGCCTCTCGTTGACCGGAACCCCGTTCCGCTCGGACACCTCGCCCATCCCGTTCGTGACCTACCTGCCCGACAAGCACGGCATCCGTCTCTCCCAGAGCGACTACAACTACGGGTACGGTCGCGCCCTGGAGGACGGCGTCGTGCGCCCCGTCATGTTCATGGTCTACGCCGGTCACATGAAGTGGCGCACCAGGGCCGGCGACGAGATGGAAGCCAAGCTCGGCGAGGGCAACACCAAGGACATCACCTCTCAGGCCTGGCGCACAGCCCTCGAGCCCAGTGGGCAGTGGATCCCCGCCGTGTTGCGGGCCGCCGACAGCCGCCTCACCGAGGTGCGGCACGGCATCCCGGATGCCGGCGGCCTGGTCATAGCGACCGACCAGACCACCGCACGCGCCTACGCCGCGATCCTCGAGGAGATCTCCGGAGAGCCGGCCACCGTGGTGCTCTCCGACGAGAAGGAGTCCAGCGACCGGATCGACGAGTTCTCGCACAACACCCGGCGTTGGATGGTCGCGGTGCGGATGGTGTCCGAAGGTGTGGACGTGCCGCGGCTTGCCGTGGGCGTCTACGCCACGAGCGCTTCGACCCCGCTGTTCTTCGCGCAGGCCATCGGCCGTTTCGTGCGCGCCCGCCGCCGCGGCGAGACGGCGTCGATCTTCCTGCCCAATGTGCCCGGTCTGTTGAGCCTGGCTAATGCCATGGAGCTGGAGCGCGACCACGCGCTCGACCGCAGCAACCGGGACGACGGCGACGACGGCATGTACAACCCCGAGGACGCCATGGTGGCGGCCGCGAACAAGACGGAGAAGGCCTCCGACGAACTCGGCGAGGAATTCACCTGGCAGGCGCTGGACTCCCAGGCCACCTTCGACATGGTGATGTTCAACGGCGACGAGTACGGCGAGCTCGCCGAGCCCGGCACCGACGAGGAATTCGACTTCATCGGCATCCCCGGCCTGCTCGAACCCGAGCAGGTATCCGAGCTCCTGCGTCAGCGCCAGCAGAAGCAGTCCAAGCGAGGCTCCGAGCGCCGCACCGCCGCCGCCGCGGTGGAAGGAGCCCCTCCGGAGCCCATTCCGCTCTATCGCACCCTCAAGGAGCAGCGGACGCTGCTCGGCAGCCTCGTGGGCATGTGGTCGAAGCTCTCGGGGGAGCCGCACGCCATGGTGCACGCGGAACTGCGCCGCCTGTGCGGGGGTCCGGCCGTGGCCCAGGCCAGCGTCACCCAGATCCAGAAGCGCATCGATCTGCTCCGGCAGCGCCTCGGCCGCAGCTGACCTGCCGGCCGGCGGGCCGGATCGCAGAAGGGGCGGCGAAATCCGACCGAAACCCAGTTGTGACGCAGTTGATGCAGGGGGAGCTGTTGGCGTCGAAGAATGGTCGATAAACTGGCGCGCAACGAAAGAGGGCGTGTATGGATTCCAAGAAAGCCGACCTGGACCGAGTGGATCGGGCGCTGCTCCGCGCACTCTCGGTCAACGCCCGGGCATCGGGTGCCGCCCTAGCCGCCGAGATCGGCGTGGCCGAGTCGACGGTGTCGCTGCGGCTGCGCCGACTGCAGCAGCTTGGCCACATCCGCGGCTATCGGGCGAACATCGATCTGGCCGCGCTCGGCGCGTCGCTGCAGGCGCTGATCTCGGTGCGTCTGGCCAAGCACGCCCGCGAACAGATCGACGACTTCCGCAGTGCTGCCCCGCACTGGCCCGGAGTGATCGGCCTGTTCCACACAGCCGGCGCCGACGACTACCTGCTGCACGTGGCAGCGGCGGATGCCTCCGACCTGAGGGACTTCGTGCTTGAGCATTTGGCGGAGCACCCGGCTGTGGCCCACACGGAGACAAACCTGATCTTCGAGTACGTGGACGGCGACGGCTGGCAGGACCTGGTCAAGTAGCGTCCCCAGGGCACCCGCACGCGCGCACTGCACTCCAACTGGTCCCCGTTCGGACATTTGCACCCGGCACACCGGGAGCAGATGTCCGAACGGGGACCAGTTGTGTGCGTTGGGAGTTAAAAAATAACGCCCCCGCCGAAGCGGGGGCGTTATCGCAGCTTATGTTGAGCTGACGCGGCTCTATTTAGAGGGCGCGGATGTTCTCAGCCTGGGGACCCTTGGGGCCCTGGGTGACCTCGAATTCGACCTTCTGGTTCTCGTCGAGCGACTTGTAGCCGTTCGAAGCGATCGCAGAGTAGTGCGCGAAGACATCGGCGCTTCCGTCGTCGGGAGCGATGAATCCGAAGCCCTTTTCAGCGTTGAACCATTTCACGGTACCTGTTGCCATTATGAAACTCCTCCAGGAGTGTTAGAAAGGCCCCGACTTTCGAGGCCGTTCGTCGCGGTATTCGTCGTCCGCTTCCGAAAGGAATAAGCCCGTACCGACCGAAGTCGATACGTTTTTTAGACGTGCAAGCACTACAACTACTTCGTCCACACTAGCCCACATCGCTCGGTCCCCGTGGAGTTCTGTGCCAAAAAAGGATCAAAGTGTTACGAATTCTGGCCGAAATGCCCAAATGTTACGGATGCGCCGGATCAATCGACGGTGACGAAATCAATGAGCTGCTCCACCCGGCCCAACAGCGCCGGTTCGAGGTCGGCGTAGGTGCGGACCTGGCCCAGGATCCGCTGCCACGCACGGGCGATGTCGGCCTGGTCCTCGTGCGGCCAGCCCAGTGCCTGACAGATACCGTGCTTCCATTCGATGCTGCGGGGGATCTGCGGCCAGGCCGTCAGATTCAGCCGTGCGGGCTTGACCGACTGCCACACGTCCACGTACGGATGGCCGACCACAAGAACGTGTCGCCCGTGCGGTCCACGGGCGACGGCCTCGGCGATCCGGCTCTCCTTTGAACCCGGGACCAGGTGGTCGACGAGAACGCCCACTCGGCGTGTCGGGCCCGGCTTGAACTCGGCGAGCAGTTCGGCGAGGTTGTCCACGCCCTCGATGTACTCGACGACGACACCCTCGATGCGCAGGTCAGCGCCCCAGACCTTCTCCACGAGCTCAGCATCGTGCCGGCCCTCCACGAAGATCCGACTGGCCCTGGCCACCCGCGCCGGGGCATCGGCCACCGCAAGGGAACCCGACGCTGTGCGGCCGCGGCCGGCCGGAGCGCTCGCGCGGCGCGCCACGAGGACCACGGGTTCTCCGTCGAGCAGGAAGCCGGCGCCGAGGGGAAGAGGCGGAGCTTGCCGAACCTGTCCTCCAGGGTGACGACCTTCTTCTCCACCCGGATCACTGCGCCGCAGAACCCCGTGGCGACTTCCTCCACGACGAGGTCGCGCACGGCCTCCTGCTGCGGCACGACCCGGCGGCCGGCCTCCCGCCATCCGTCGGCGAGCACGTCATTCGAGTAGCGGTCATCAGTCACTGGATCGACGCTAGCGGAAGTCTCGCGACGACGTGTGGGCCGCCACGGTGAGCGTTTCGAACCGGTCGGCGATCAGGTTGACGACGCCCTCGGGGGAGCGCTCCAGGATTCCCCGGATCATCAGGGCCGGAGATTCCCGGGCGATCACCCGGAAACGGTTCCAGACGCCCACGCTGACCACGACGTTGACATTGCCGGTCTCGTCTTCGAGGTTGATGAAGGTGACCCCGTTGGCCGTC